>MHFM01000034.1:0-7334 GCA_001804205.1 Omnitrophica bacterium RIFCSPLOWO2_01_FULL_45_10b | reverse complement strand
CTGCCATCTTAAGAGCAACGCGAGCGCTCCTCCCGCCAAGAAAAAGAAAATGGTGGTGAACAAAAATTGAATCCCGATCACTTTATGATCAACAGAAAAAATATATTTGCGAAGAAAACTTAATTCTTTGTGTTCCTGGTGTCCTTGTTCTGTGCTCATGTCTGTCCCTGCTCCTTCAACCAAGCTTCAAAACCTTCTGGTGAATGAATGGCCAAAAACCCGCGCATCCGATAATGTCCCAAACCGCAAAATTCAGCGCAGGCAATTTCATACTGCCCTGTTCGAGTGGCTTCAAACCACACGTCAATCGCCATTCCCGGTACCGCATCTTGCTTCAATCGGAATTCGGGAAGAAAGAAACTATGGATCACAGGATGCTTACCATCTTTCCCGATCGAAGTTAAACGCGCTCGCACAGGTTTGCCAACCGGAATGTGAAGCTGATTAATTGTTTTAACGTCATCTTGCGTCCCGAACTTTCCATCCGGGCCGGGGTAACGAATATTCCAAGCAAATTGTTCCGCTTGAATTTCAATGGGGATGGCCCCGGCCGGAATTTGTGATTTTACCTCAGACCAAATTTTTTGGCTCCAGATTGTTAAAAAAACTAAAATAATTGCCGGCGTTACCGTCCAAATAACTTCTAGGCGGTTATTGCCATGTACATAGAACGCCTTAACTCCTTCCTGAGCACGGTAGCGGAAGAGGAAAAAAAGCAACGCGGCTTGAACGCCCACAAAAATGGCTCCGGTAATCCACAAAATAATATAAAAAAGTTTATCGATTTCAGAACCATATGTAGAAATGTTTTCCGGTAGCCACCAAATTTGTTTTTTGCGAGGCCGATTTAAAGCAGCTGAATCGTCAAAATGTTCAACGGGTTTTGCTTCGGAAGTTTTAATTTTAAGCCCGCTGGCCTCATCAACGATTTCTTTGGCGCTAAATTTAAAATCAACCGCTGCTTCACCATCACTGACGGTTACATTTTGGGTTTTGGTGCCATAGGTTTCATGCCATGCTTCAACTACATACTCACCGGGTGGCACATCTTTAACTTCAAAAACTCCTTGGTCATTGGTAACCGCATAAAAAGGATGATTTAAAACGCCGATGTAGCCTGTCATCCAAGGATGAACATCGCATCTCATTTTCACCATCACTTCCGGATTGGAAAATGTTTTCTCAAGTTTCATGCCTTTCATGGGCATTCCCAAATTAAATTCTGGGCTATTTTTAGAAAAAGCATGCACATTGTGAAGCGTGGCATCGCTATTGATAATCTGTAATTTTTGATTGGCCTGCATACCTTGAACGTGCGGATGATAAGCACACCCTTGTTGATCTAATACCGCGGGCATTGCCGGCGGAGCAAATGTCTGGCTCCCAAGCCCTTCTTTAATGTAAACAAAAACGTTGGCGAGTGAGCCGTTTGAATTCACAACAACTTTTTGAGCCAATACCGTTCCCGGATTCAGCGATTTGCAAACCGGGTCTGCAGTCATGTCGATTTTTGGATTCTCACCCGGCGTGCCTTCGAACAAAGCTTTCCCGGTAATCGTACCTCCAAAAGCAGGTCCGAGGCTTAGGAAAAAATATAAAGCAATAAATGAAATTTGCTTAGCCATTAAATGTGAACTCGACACTTGCGGGCCCTTCGCCCACCGTTACTTTTTGCGTTTGTGTTCCATATTGTTCATGCCAGGCTTCAACCGTATACTCTCCGGCCGGTAGGTCTTTGATTTCAAAGGTTCCGTCATCCCCCGTCACTCCAAAATAAGGATGCGGCAACACACCGATATAAGCGCTCATCCAAGGATGAACATCGCATTTAATTTTCGCCATAACCTCGGGCGTATCAAATTTTTTTGTGAGTTTCATCCCTTGAATTGGCATCCCCAAATTAAATTGCTTGTTCTTCTCCGCCATAGAATGAATATTGTGAAGCGTGGAGTCGCTATTGAGAATTTCAAATGGCTGGCCTATCTGAATTCCAAAAACATGCGGCGTATAGTGGCACCCTTTCTGATCAATCGTTACCGGCGTTGTTGGTGCCGGAAATGTTTTCCCTTCAAGGCCTTCTTTGACATAAACAAACACATTTTTTAAAGTTCCGTTGCTATTGGCAATAACGGTTTCCGCATAAACAGGCTCTGAATGAAGACCTGCGCAAACCGGATCGGCGTTCATCGAGATTTGTTCCATCTGCGGCGGCGTTCCCGTAAAATTAACTTTTCCCGTTATCGAACCTGCAAAAGCAGGCTTTGGTAAAAATAGTAACGCAACCATAATAACCGTCATTGCGAGCGTAGCGACTGTCATCCCCGCGAAAGCGGGGATCCAAACCTTAGATTCCCGCTTAAAGCGTGCGGGAATGACAGATTCAGGGATTGCTTCGACTTCATTTGGTACGTTGTCTCGCAATGACGACAACGTAATTAATCTTTTCATCGTACTGCTCCTTCCTTGGGTTTTTCTGCATTCTTAGTCTTTATTATTTCATCTGGAGTTAATAACAACAGGTAATCACGAATGGCTTGAATTTGCTTGAGCGTATCACCGCCTAAAACATTCGGAAAAGGTGTTTGCCCTTCCGGGAAAAATGTGGGCATCATTGTACCCGGCTGAAGCACCTGCGGATCTTTTAGCCACTCCTCCATCCAAATTGGTTTTAAACGTTCGCGTGCCAAAGTCAAATCAGGCGCCAAAAATGAGGCTCCAAGCGCCTTGGCTTCGCCCGGTTGATGGCATTGAATACATTTTAATTTAACAAAAAGTTCACGGCCTGTGTTAATGGTTTCAGACGTAGCCCGAGATTCTGTGGGGGCAAAGGATAATTTCTGCGCCGAAAGATTATGGAAATACTTCACAATCGTATTGGTGTCCGATTCATTAAAACCGAAAGTGGGCATTCTAATTTTAAGCCAGGGCCGTATTGGAGTCGGCTTTTGCAAAAAGTGATAAAGCCACACTTCTTGAACTTTGGCGCCTTCTCCGTCTAAAATCGGCGGCGCATTCCCCTTGTCTTCAAAAAGTGATTGAATGCGCCCTTCAACCTTATCCACTGTATGGCAACCTTGGCAATTGAACTTGGCTACCAAAAACCGTCCTGCTTCAATTTCCTTTTCCTTTAAATCCACTTGGTCTTTCAGTTCAAGCGGAATATCTTCTTCGCGCAGACTTAAAAGAAAAGTGACAAGTGCATTCGCTTGTTCGTCCGAAAAGCTGAATTGCGGCATGCGCAATTTTTCGTGATAACCTACAATTTTACCACGGTCAAAAATCCGAGGATTTTTCAGCTTCTGGAAAAACCAGGCCTGGCGGGTACGTTCAATATCCACAAATCCAAAATACAACTTGTCGACTTCCTTTTGGCCCTCTTTGGTAAGTTCCGTGCCGACGGGTTTGGCATCTTCGAAGCCGTGGATGGCATGACATCCGAAACAGCCTTGCTGGAGAATCACTTCACGGCCGACAAATTCAAACTTCTGTTCCAAATTCATCTCGGCCAAGTGTTCTTTCGCTTCGGCATGCCTCATCTTGCGCGCCATATAATCAAAGGCCAAGGCGTCCAGATCTTTTTCTTCCATGTGAGGAAGTTCTGTTTGGTCAAATTTTTGATTCCGGCTTTGAAGAAGATAGCTCGTGATATCGGCTGCCTCCTCATCGCTTAAACGCAAATTCGGCATTCGTGTATCAGATGAATAATGCTTGGGGTCTTTAAGCCAGCTCAATAGCCATTCGCGGCTGACTTTGCTCCCCATATAAATAAGTTCGGGGCCGTGGTCATTCACTTTGGCTTCATCAACGTTATGACACCCTAAGCAGCCTAAATCTTTCACCAATTGTTTTCCAATTTCAGGGTTGCCTTCTTTTGGAGCGTTTGGAAGAGGGACGGAATCTGAATGTTTCAATAAATATGTCGCGATTCCTTCGATCGCGACATTTGATTTAAGGCGATCTTCAGGAGAATTGGTGTTTTCCAAATGAAAGATTTGAGGCATTGTGGTTGAAGGACGAAACGCTTTTGGATTTTGAAGCCAGCGCACAATCCATTCCCGATCCACTTTGCTTTGAACATTCAGAAGGCTTGGCCCCGCCTTCCAAGTATTTTCTCCGCCAAGCAGACTGGCGGATCCGCCGTCCTGTTGGGCGGAGGACAGTCCTTTTACTGCATGACAGCCAAAACAGCCATATTGGCGTGCAAGACGCCTCCCTTCATTCAATTGAGGCGCTTCGGGAACTTCCATGGTACCTTGATGGCATTTCGCGCAAGAAGCCTGAGCGTGCTGAAGCGGAAGCATTTTGGCTTCCCATTTTTCAAGCTCATGCCAATGATATTTTTTCTTCCATTCCTTCGCCTGCTCTTCATTCTTCGGAGTATGAGCTGCTTGGACAAATGAAAGCGACTGTCCGCTTCCGCCGTGGCAAACCGTGCATCCGATTTTCTCAAGAGGGTGAGGAGAGCTTGCACTTAAAAACAAATCCAAATTAGGATGTGTTTTAAACGGCTGGGGCGCTTCTTCAAATCCTTTCCGGTCGATCGCTAAATGGCAGGTTGTGCAACGATCCACTTTCTGAGCTTTTGCGAAATAGAAGTCATCATGCAAATTTTCCAAAACCACCTGCTGAACTTGAAGCGAAGGCGCTACGAAATCAAGCATGGGCGCATTGAGTATTTCTTGACCTACAGAAGGCTCAAGTTTTTTAAGGCGGATTTCTAATTGCTTTCGATCGCGTAAGACTTTGTTAACTTCTTTTAAGATGCGTTTTTCTTCGGCTTTAAAACCTTGAATCTGAACATCAAGGTCATCCATTTTCTTCTCATCCGCTTCCTGATGAAGCTGCGCTTCATTGAGCTTGGGTTCAAGCTTGGTAATTTTCTCTTCGTATTCCTTGGTTTTGCGCTGTTCTTTCTTCGCTCGATTTTCCTCTAAAAAAAACTTGTACGAATCATAAAATTGTTTGAAATCCTGGTAGCGGCTACTGGATTTAGTGAGCTGAATTTCCATTGCGGATTTCTCGGTGAGGAGTTTTTCGTACTGCGCTTTGTTTTGATCAAACTTAGCCTGAGCTTCTTTGAGCTGCGCGCGAAGCGCTTCGAGCTGCTTAGGATCGACACCCTGCTCGGCTTTTTTCAAATCATTTTCAACTTTATGGCGTTCAAATTCGATGAATTTTTTCTGCCACCGTTTCCATTCGCGTCCGTAATCTTGTCCTATCGTCATCACCAAAGAAACAGTGAGCACCACGCTGGCGACGGCAAACCAGATGGTTGTTTTATGAACGCTGTAAAGTTTGTTCGGATCCTGTGGCATTAAAAGCGCATCCCGTCATTGCGAGACAGCGTACCAAATAAGGTCGAAGCAATCTCAGAACTTAGATTGCTTCGTCGCTTCGCTCCTCGCAATGACGAATTTGATAGTGGCATTAAATATTGAAGAAAAATTCAGGGATGGCAACGATGTATTTTAAATTAAATGCCCATCTCAGATACATTTTAATCGGAACGGCAATCACCACCAAAATCAAAAAGGCGGCCACCGCGTAACGAACTACCCCCATTTCTTGATACGCTTTTTTGCAAAAAGTAACAGCCGCTGCCGCTGGGGGTATTAAAAAGTAAACAGATAAAATCGTAAATCCGGGCGCTTCCCGGATGTACCATTGCTTAGGGAGCCCCTGACCTAGCCATTTGATAAAAATAAATTCGGAAAGATTGACATTCAAAAGCGGAACCACTTTATGAACGTCCCATTCTTCAAAAGGCCCGAAAAAGTTCCAGTTCGGCCCGCGCAGAAACGTACCGAAAATGATGAGCACAATCCAAAGCATCCAAAAACAAAATAAAAACCCCGAAACCCACACGCGCCTTTGGCGAAATGAATAATAACCGGAACCTTTCGGATTTCGATCCAAATAAGGAATCGCGCAAAGCCCCAGAATAATTAAGGTGGGAAGCAAAACACCCGCAATCCACGGATCAAAATACACAAGAAGCTCTTGAAGCCCCAAAAAATACCAGGGCGCTTTGGAGGGATTGGGTGAAATCGTGGGATTGGCCGGATCTTCTAAAGGCGCTTTCAAAGCAATGGACCACACCACCAACATGATGGAATAAAAAAGCGCGACGACAAATTCAATGAAAATAAGATATGGAAAAACGAGCACCTTTTGGTCCGATTCTTCTTTTTCAATGGGAGGCTTGCCCTCAGCAAGCCGCTCGTCATTCGTAACGGCCTTCCGCATGGCATACCAAGTAAAATAAGCCATCACAAAAAGCATTCCGACAATCGGAACATTATCCGGTGTGCTGACGATCGTCCGAAAATGTTCATTGGTGAGGCCAAATAAGAAAAATCCAACGCCCAAGGCGGCCAAAATGCCGCTCACCTTGTTTGACGTAAACCATTTGGGAAATGAAAGGAATAAAAAGAGGAAGCCTGTGGATAAGGTAAATAGCGCCACTGGTGATGAGATTGAGTTGATGAATTCTTTAATGAGATGTGCCATGAATCAACCTTATTCCGTCATTGCGAGGGCGCGCAGCGCCCGAAGCAATCTCACAGTTCGTCATAAAGATCCTTAAAAGTTGGATTTGTTGATTGAATTAACGTCATCTTCTTCGACCGAGAACCACTCTTGATTTGTTTCTCCCTCGCAATAGCGTCTTCGACACGATCGAATATTTCGTAATAAACTAACTTGTTCACTTTGTATTTTTTTGTAAAACCATCAACCAACTTATGTTTGTGCTCGTAAAGGCGCTTTGCTAAATCGCTAGTTACACCGGTATAAATGACGGCGTTATTCTTATTCGTCAGCAGATATACATAACCTTGCCGATCAACTTCTGTCACTTACGATACTCTTAGATTGCTTCGCCCCGCTTCGCGGGGCTCGCAATGACGGCTGGAGCCATTTCTCTGATACCCGATATCTGACACCCGCTCAAAGCGGTCCGCTGATGCCGCCGTCTTTTCGAATGCGCCAAAAATGAACCGCCATTAAAATGACCGCGGCGGCTGGAATCGCAACACAGTGTAAAATATAAAAACGAAGTAAAGTTGCCGCGCCGACAAACCGGCCGCCCAAAAGCGCAAAACGCGCATCATCTCCGGCGTGAACCAGTTGAATGTCCCCGATGGCAAGAAGAGATGCGCCGGGCCCTTCATGGCCAAGAAAAGGTGTCGCGCGCGCCATATTGCTGCCGACCGTAATGGCCCAAATCGCCAGTTGATCCCAAGGAAGAAGATACCCCGTAAAACTCAAAAGCATCGTCAAAACCAAAAGAATAACGCCGATGACCCAGTTGAATTCCCGCGGCGGCTTGTAAG
>MHFM01000033.1:7880-14707 GCA_001804205.1 Omnitrophica bacterium RIFCSPLOWO2_01_FULL_45_10b | reverse complement strand
GTTCTGGACGGAGCAATGGCTTCGCTTTTCAGCAACCCCTACGAAAAAGACAGCGCAAATTATATCGCCCGCAATTTAAACAACATGAAAGCACTTCAAATTTTAAGCGCCGAAAATGGCGTTGTTAAATTCCGGATTGAAAAGTACAACACAGACTACAAAGCTTACCGGGATGAGCAAGGGAACGTAAAACTTGAAGAAGACAATAACGATATCAAAACACAGATTCTCAATACGGTCCAAACCCGCCTGAACAAATATTTTGGCGAAGGCGTCGTTCGGTTTGTTGCGACCGGCGAACTCACTTGGTCAAAGTATGAGCCGAATGTTGGCTGGATTTTCGGAAGCTTAACGGATGAATCAGGAAATGTCTTAGGTACAGACCTGGAGATTGATATCACGATGGATCCAGTCGCCGGGGAATTAAGTTTCATCTATGACCATTTGGCAGGGCTTTTGATCCCTCAATATGATCTGACCGCCTTGGACAATCTACTGGCACTTTGGCCGAACGCTGCGGTCAATTTAAGTCTCGCCATGGTGCTTACGGGGAGCACTGGTGTAGAGATAGTTTATCGACACCTCTACCGCTTCAAAGGCGTCCAAAAAGGAAGAATCACTCTTTATTACGTCTCTGGAAACGATCCCACTTTCAGCAAAGAAAAAACGGTGCAATCAATCACATTTCAGGTGGGACCGGTACCTGCAAAAAGAAAAGAAGGGGTCATTTATCTTGAAGTAGGCCAAACCCACGACATGATCTTTTACCGCGGCGGTTCAGGTGTAGAAGTTCCAGTGCATTATTACGGCTGGGTTGTGTCTAGACATGCGCAGGAGCCAGTTGTTTTAACAAAAATTGCCGCTTCTCAGTCTAGTTATCTTTTGCAAAATGCAGGAGCGCCGCGGACCAGCGGGTTCGCGCCGAGCAAGACACTTAAATATTTCGAAAACTTTGATCCGATTGCGGTCATCAGCTTCTTCTCAGGCGGCCACAGAAAGAAAAATAACTTTGGTTACCGCAAACTAAGCAAAAGCGTCCAGAAAAAGGGACAGGCCATACCACTTCTTTCCTGATGCAGTGTGTCATCCTGGGGAGCGAAGCAGTTTATCTTTGGCAGTAGAGATGAACTTAAAACAGTGCCGGCTCCTTTCAGTTCAGGAGCCAATACTAACTTAAAATCCAATCCTTGTTAATGGGGAGCAAGATAGAACTTTTGCTGACCCCCGACCCCTGGTCCCTTCAAGCGGAATTGCCGTCGAGGCGGAGCCAGATTTTTTGGGTGAAGTCAGGCGGGGAGGTTAAGTCGGCCGTTTCAAAGTTGGCAATATCGGCGCCTTCAAAGGTAAGTTCTTCTTGATCGTAGACTCCCAAAATTTCTTTTCCGCGTGAGATAAAAACATTTTTGATTTTCCGTCCGTCTTTTAGAATGGCTGTAATGAGATGCCCGCCTTTAATCGTTTGGGGCGTCTTTTTTAATTTTTCAGAAACCTCTTTGGGTAAGCGCCTTTTAGATTCTTCGATAAATACCGCTTTTATTTTCACGGGGTCTTTGAACTTTTCAGCCTTTAGCTCGCGCCGTATCCGCGCATCTTCATAGGCCTTATCCACCTTGTAATACATGACAATCATCAGCGGGATCAGCGCCACAAGCCAAGAGCCAAAAACAGCCACAACCCAAAGCAAAGAAGTGGTCGGGTTTTTAATGGATCCAAACCGCGATGCAATAAAAGGGGTCCAGAACCAAACGGCAAGAAAAAAAGAGCCGATTGTGAGGCTAATCCAAATAAGCCACCAGGTGACGGTCGATTCGTCTTGCTTATCCATGTGGCCCATGACCGTTTCTTTCTTTTTCATGAGGGGAATCAGGGTAACAAACCAAGTGCCGAAAACCGCCACCATCCATCCAATGGCAATTTGCGGGTTATGGAAATCAGCCTTCAGTTGCCTTAACAGAAGCCAATTCCAAAAGAGTACGGATAAAGTAAAACCACCGATGGCGGTCAAAATCCATTTAAGCCAGAACCAAATTCCCCGGAGGTTATTCGACCTTAATTTCATCGCCATTTTTAATTCCTTCGGAATGAAAAAGACTGCGGAGGAATCGAAGGGAGCCGATTCCTCTCGCCGCCATGATTTTCCTTTAATTTTTATCGGTAGTCATGACTGCACCGATCCCACTTCTTTTCATTAATAAATGGTGCCGCCATTTTTAATTCCTTCGGAATGAAAAAGACTGCGGAGGAATCGAAGGGAGCCGATTCCTCTCGCCGCCATGATTTTCCTACTAGTTTTTCTCCTTAAAGCTTCTTTCTAAAACCGTCAAGTAAGACCCTATTTTATCTGTTTGGCGCTATTTTTCAATCCAGATTTTACCGGCGTGGATTGCTTTCTCGAAAGCATATGATACAGTTTATTTAGGATTTATTGTTCTTTTTCACGGAGTCAGGCTCAGGTTGAGTTGAGATGAATTCCGGGTTGGAACGATAAAGGCAAACCTCCGCCACAGTACACGGCGGATGCGCTGAGATTTTTGGCGCAATCCGAAAGGATGGGACGTCCCGTAAAGCCCTTTGGGCTACGGGACCTCGTGATGACGCGAAGCGTCATTTTACGTGGCAAAGCTGTGCACCTGAACCCGTAAGGGAAGGTCGGCAAGCTACCGAATTTCAATCATGAAACTAAAACGTCAACTATCAATTTTATTTATTGCGCTTACATTTTTGGGCTTGCTTCCACAAGCATCCGCTCAAGAAACAATAGCCCTTTCCAATTCAGTGGTTAACGTTTCCGCCCAGGACAAACTTCAAGCGCTTGAATCAACCCGTTTTCATTTCATTGCTTTGAAGCAGGTTTATGTTTCTCTTTTTCCCGCTCCGGAACGCAAAATTTCACTCCCCGATGAAGTTTCACTTCCTGATTTTGAAGCCAAGCTTTTAAATGCTGCTTTGAATGCCTTTTTGAATTCTAAGGACAGGGAAACCACGCTTCTTGATGCGCTTCGTCAAAATAAAGCGATTCAATTGAAGTTTTCAATTTCAAAACCGGACGAGGAGGCGTATCAAATGGTGACCTATCCCGATAAGCCCATTCTTTATCGCATCGAGCCTGCCCGTAAATCAATTCCCGTTTCGATTGAAATTAGACCTCTTCTGGACAAGCCCGTCGCCTTTAAAATTGCGCTTCGCAACGGCAATCAGAATTCTTTCTACGATGTGGATTGGGCCGGAAAAGTAATTCGGATTTCTTAATTCTTATAGCCCCTGATATTCCTCGCGGTAAATCTTAGCAAGTACAAAAAATAGCGAAAGCATGACAGGCCCCAAAAATATTCCTGTGATACCATAAAGCCTCATTCCTCCGAGAATCCCAAGGAACAGAAGAAAAATCGGCAGTTTCGTTTTCCCTCCAATCAAAATCGGTTTCAATAGATTGTCACTTAGGCTAATTGCAAAGGTGCCAATGACGAGGAGGATGATGCCCTTTTGGAATTGTTGTGTGGCGAGAAGATAAACGTCAAAAGGAAGCCACACGGTCGCCGCGCCCGTCAGCGGGATCATCGAGGTTAAGAAGGCTAAGAATCCGAAGAAAAATGGCAAGGGAAGGCCTAAAATCCAAAAGGTCAAACCGGTTAAGGTCCCCTGTATGATGGAGGTGACAAATTGCCCGCGGATGACGGCCGAAAATGTTTCATTCATTTTCCGGGAAAGCGTTTGCTTATTTTTTTTAGCCATCGGGATCATTTGATAAATAAATTCATAGATGGCTTTGCCGTCTCGGAAAAAGAAGAATAGTAAAAACGCAATCAAAAATAAATTGAGCGACCAAAAGAAAAGATTTTTCGTGAAAGAAGCAAGTTGAATGGCCGCAAAATTACCGATCCCTTTAGCTCCCTGTAAGACAAATTCCGAAACATCCCTTTGCAGCGGATTCCACATCGTCAGAAGTTGCTGGGCCCAATCGGTTGTCGCCAGCTGACTTAATTGTTCGACAAGCCGTTCCAAATCCCCGGATCTAAGATAACTGCTGACTTGGTAATAAAGCTCAATCGCTTCCTTTGTCAGGCTGACAAGAATCATTGCGGCGGGCAGCACCACAATCAGTACCACAATAGCCGTTGCGCTTAATGCAGCCAAAACGGGGTTCATACGGGGAAGATTTCCGATTTTTTGATAGAGCGGATAAAAGGCGAACGCCAACACGAGAGCCCACGAGAGGGCGGCAAAGAAGGGAGCGAAAATAAGGATCAGCTGATAAAGGACAAATAAAAAGAAGCCGACAAAGAAGTATGAAACGATTTGCTCTTGTTTCATTGGAATTAGTTTACTCATTTCTCACGGTAGATATCAACTTAAATTTTTGACGGGTCCTTTCTAAGATTCACTTGTTAGGGATACCCTTCCATGATAAAATTTCTTTATTAATCTTTAAAACGAACTCGTAAAACGTACGAACATCAAGGAGCAGAGAATGGATATTACGATTAAATTTTACGGGGAGACAAAGTCTAAAGCCGACCTGCTTGTGGCCGCCTCGTTTCAGGGTGAAAAAACTCCTCCCGCAGCCCTCAGAACGGTCGATTCAGCCGCTTTTGAGCTGGCCAAAGCCGCCATTCAAAAGAAGCGCTTTAGCGGTAAAGAGGGTGAGCAATTTTCTTCTTATGATGGTTCGCTTAAAGTGGCAAACGAGCTTGTTTTATTAGGACTTGGGAAGAAAAACGGCTGGTCCCGCGAGAAGTTAAGAAAGAGAATTGCCGGCGTTCTGAGCTACGCAAAATGCCAGGACCTGAAAACAGTTTATATTTTGGTAGAGTCCTTTCTCGGAGGGCCCATCCGTACGGATGAAGCGGCGGAAATTGTTCCAGAAACTTTGGACCGTGCCGATTACCGGTTTGATAAATACTTATCAAAAAAAGACGACAACCCGAAGCGCGAAGTGAAACAGATCGCATTGCTTTATTCCAAGAAGTCCCAAAAGAACTCGCTTGAAAAAGCGCTTCGTTGCGCCCGAATTGTTGCCGACGCCGTGAATTTCACGCGCCATTTGATTAACGAGCCCGCCAATGTCATGCCGCCGCGCCAATTAGCCGCGCAGGCCAGAGAAATCGCACGACAAGGTAAATTCCGTTGCCAAATTCTCGGGCCGGCCGAAATCAAAAAACATAAAATGGGCGGCATTATCGCCGTCTCTCAAGGTTCCCACGAGCCGCCGCAATTAATTATTCTTGAGTACGGCACAGCGCATAAAAAGGCCGGAACGATTTGTTTGGTGGGCAAAGGCGTTACGTTCGATACGGGCGGAATTTCAATCAAGCCTTCCCGAGATATGGAAAAAATGAAATACGATATGTCCGGAGCCGCAGCCGTCATTGGTATTTTGAAAGCAGCCAGCCGCCTAAAACTTCCGCTTCATATCATTGGCATTGCGCCCTGCGTTGAAAATATGCCCGGCGGCGGCGCCCAACGCCCTGGCGATATTATTAAAATGTATAATGGGAAATCAGTTGAAGTGATCAATACCGATGCCGAGGGACGGCTGATTTTGGCGGACGCACTTGCTTATGCGGAACGTTTCAAGCCTAAGGCATTGATTGATATGGCAACGTTAACGGGAGCTTGTGCGGTTACGTTTGCGGATAAGGCGATTGGGTTAATGGGAAATGATCACGCTCTTATCGAACGCATCCGCAAGGCCGGCGAAACAACAGGGGAACGGTGTTGGGAACTTCCCTTGTGGGATGAATATTTTGAAATTATAAAAGGCCATCACTCGGATATTATGAATGCTGGATCCGGCTATGGCGGGACGATCACAGCCGCCATGTTTCTTAAAGAGTTTGTGACTTCAAAGTCATGGGCTCATCTTGATATTGCCGGCACCGCTTGGGTTGATTCAAACAAACCTTACAATACAAGAGGGGCAACCGGGGTTGGCGTTCGGATTATTTTAGAATTTCTTCGCCATTGGAAATCATAACAGTAATAGCGTATAGCGGACAGCCTGCCTCGCCGGCAGGCGGGCGTTTAGCGTATAGTCAAATAAAAACTAAACGCTAAACGCTATACGCTCTACGCTATCCGCTAATAAAGTTGAAAACATGGCCAAGTTAGTTTTAGTTATTGATGATGATCCCGATGTATGGGTCACGCTTGCTTTAAGATTGCAATCGTTCGGTTATGTGATGATTTCCGCTAAAAACGGTGAGCAAGGCTTGCTTAAAGCGAAAGAATTAAAACCGGATTTAATCCTTCTGGATTTTAACATGCCCAATGAAACTGGGCTTGAGGTCTTAAAAAAAATAAAGGCGCCTTCTCCCGATGCAATTCACGAAATCCCTGTTGTGATGCTAACCGGCCAGGAAGTCCATGAGAAAGAATGCATGGAAGCAGGCGCCGCCGGTTATATTACAAAACCTTTCGATTTATTTCAGCTGAAAGAAACTCTTTCCAAATTCCTATCGAAATGATTTTCCCATGAGCCGAAGCGCCATTCGCCCGCTCCTCCGAGGCATACGAAATGGCAACATGCTTGCGCTCGCTAAAGCAGTTACGGTTCTTGAAAATAATCTTTCCGCAAAAGCTGCCCTCTTAAAATATCTTAAGTCCGCGCCGAACCGAAAATCACGCGGCCTTTCAATTGCGATTACCGGATCCCCTGGGTCCGGTAAGAGCACTTTAATCGCAGCGCTCGCTAAACTCATCAGAAAAGATCGAAAAACAGTAGCGATTGTCGCGGTGGATCCCACCAGCCCGAAAACGGGAGGTGCGTTTCTCGGTGACCGCGTTCGGATGCAAGAATTGGCCGAAGATCCGGGGGTCTTTATCCGAAG
>MHFM01000033.1:7646-7804 GCA_001804205.1 Omnitrophica bacterium RIFCSPLOWO2_01_FULL_45_10b | reverse complement strand
TATGATTTTGTCTTGATTGAAACGGTTGGAGCCGGCCAATTGGATTACGGCGCAACCAAAATAGCAGACCTTACCATTCTTGTTCTGACGCCTGAATCTGGAGATGAGATGCAATTTATGAAAGGGGGGCTCAGCGAATTGGCGGATGTCTTTGTGGT
>MHFM01000033.1:4056-7620 GCA_001804205.1 Omnitrophica bacterium RIFCSPLOWO2_01_FULL_45_10b | reverse complement strand
GAGCCATGGAAGACTCTTTAAAGAAAAGCAGAACGGGAATCCCAATTTTTAAGACCATCGCTGAACAGCGAAAAGGAATCAATCCCTTGTATCAATTCATTCTTACGCAAGTATGAAAATAATTAGAAAAAAGCAGACTCAAAAAATTGTTTACGCTCCACAGGATCTCCGCGGCCTGAATTACTTAAAGGATCTTGGCCCTCCGGGGAAATTTCCATTCACCCGCGGGATTTATCCAACGATGTATGCCGGGAAACCTTGGACCATGCGGGAATTCGCCGGCTTTGGCCTTGCTCATGATACAAATAAACGTTTTCATTTTCTTTTAAATTCAGGCCAGACCGGCCTGTCCGTCGCCTTCGATTTGCCTACGTTAATGGGATATGATTCCGATCATCCAAAATCCGTCGGCGAAGTCGGGCTTGGCGGAGTCGCCATTGATTCTTTGGAAGATATGGAAGAGCTTTTTCGCGGAATCCCGCTTGCGAAAGTTTCAACTTCCATGACGATTAATGCGCCCGCCGCGATTATTTTCGCGATGTATTTGGCCTGTGCTAAAAAACAAAGATTAAAATTGCACCTGCTTCGAGGCACCATTCAAAACGATATTTTAAAAGAGTACATGGCGCAGAAAGAATGGATTTTTCCTCCGAAGCAATCGCTTAGGCTGATTGTGGATACCGTACGCTTCGCGGCCGAGAAAGTGCCCCAATGGAATACGATTTCAATCAGCGGTTATCATATTCGCGAAGCAGGCGCTACAGCAGCGCAAGAACTTGCGTTTACGCTTGCCAATGGGTTTACCTATATAGAAGAGGTTTTGAAAAGCGGCTTAGCCATTGACCGATTTGCGCCGCGGCTTTCTTTTTTCTTCAATGCGCATCAGAATTTTTTCGAAGAAATCGCTAAATACCGGGCCGCACGCCGGATTTGGGCGCGTCATTTACGATATCGCTACAAGGCGCGAAATCCAAAATCCTGGCTCATGCGGTTTCACGTTCAAACAGCCGGATGCAGTTTGATGGCCCAGCAGCCTGAAAATAACATTGCGCGCACAGCGTACGAGGCACTGTCCGCCGTTTTGGGAGGCGCTCAAAGTCTTCACACCAATGGACACGATGAACCTTTGTGTCTTCCCACAAAAGAATCCGCCCAAATTGCACTTAGAACGCAGCAAATTTTAATCCACGAACTTGGCCTTACGGATATTGCGGATCCTTTAGGCGGTTCTTATTATCTTGAACATTTTACGTCGCAGCTTGAAAGGGAAGCGGAGGATTATTTTAAGCGCATCCGAAAGATGGGGGGCGTTATCAAGGGAATTGAAGAAAATTTTTTCCAACGCGAAATAGCAAGCGCTTCGTACGCTTATCAAAAAGAAGTTGAGGAGAAAAAGCGGATTATTGTCGGAGTCAATGAATACATCACTCAGGAAGAACTTTGGAAGGTTCCGATTTTCAAAATTGACCCAAACCGCGAACGTGAACAAAAAGCAAGATTAAAACGACTTAAGAAGAAACGGAATCATACACGAGTAACGAAAACGCTCGAACAATTGAAGCGCAAAGCCGAAACCAAGGAAAATTTGATGCCGTATATTTTGGAAGCCGTGGAAGCCTATGCCACACTCGGTGAAATCGCCGATTCGCTTAAGGAGGTTTTTGGTGCCTATCAAGAGCCGTCCACGGCGTTCTAAGAGACAGCGTTATTCCGTCACTGCGAGGAGGCCGAAGGAGATCCCTCGCCCGTCATTGCGAGCCCCGCAAAGCGGGGCGAAGCAATCTCGCGGGCTCGGGACAGGCTCCGCAATCTCAGAGATTGCTTCGGCATCAGTTGGAACATCGCCTCGCAATGACGGCGGTTCTAGGCGGCTACCGAAAATCAGAGTTTTACTCGCCAAAGCGGGGCTTGACGGCCACGATCGCGGCGTTAAGGTGATCGCGCGCGCGCTTCGAGACGCTGGAATGGAAGTCATTTATACGGGGCTCCGTCAAAATATTAACGCGATTGTCTTAAGCGCCGTTCAAGAAGATGTGGATGTTGTGGCTGTGAGCATTCTTTCGGGCGCTCATATGGCCATTCTTCCTAAAATTTGGAACGGATTAAAAAAATATCGAAAAGGAGATGTGCTTCTGACCGGAGGCGGCATTATTCCTCAAGACGATCAAAAACGCCTCATGAAACTTGGAATCGGACAGATGTTTGGCCCCGGCAATACCACCACCCAAATCGTTCAATACATCCGCACGTCGTTAAGTTGATTCAATTAGGCAAACAAACGAAGAAATTGAGCCATGGCAATTCCCACGTAATTGCCGATGGCATTTCCAAAAACGGCAAGTAAAAGGGCAGTGGATATTAATTCTTTTTCGTATGTAGAAGCGACAATGGGCGCTGAGACAACTCCGCCCAACGCAGCTTGTGAAGCGGTGGCAAGAATGGCGATGGGCATTCGAAAAAGTTTTCCGAATCCTAAGAATAGCAAACCATGGATCATCATCCAAATAAATCCGATACCAAGAAGAAGAGGCGCTTTTAAAATGGCAAGCAAATGTGCCTTTGCTCCCGTTGACGCGAGCACAAAATAAAGCAGAAAATATCCCATTTGGGTGGCCGTTGCTTCTTCTTCCCGCCCGTAGCGCGTAAAAGCAAGCCCAAGCCCTACTGTTGTTATCATCATGACAATCCACGTGCTTCGATTAATGATGATTCCAATTTCAGGAATTTTTCCGCCCACCCAAGTTGCAACGCTGCCAACACCAAATCCGATCAAAACGCATAATAGCAAAGATTGAGTTAGCGTTTTTTTAGAACGCCGCGGAGCATGTTCCGGCTCTTCGGGATGAAGCACCTCTTCCATTTGCCTGTGCTTGGCATGGAAAAAGCGGTCAATTTTTTTCTGGTTTCCTGAAATCATCATTAAAAAGGTCATCCACACATAAACGATCGTGATGTCCGCAATGAAAAGCGGCCCAAAAGCAGAGTCGGAAAGACCGGTCGCTTCTTTCACCGCAAGTTCATTGGCGGTTCCGCCAACCCAGCTTGCGGTGAGCGTTCCGATTAATTTCCAGTTTTCAGGGCCTAGCTGACTCCGAAATAGAAAAAAAATGGCGATGCCGCCGAGGATGACTGTTGCGCTTGCTCCCAGCATGGCTACCAAAGCGACTCGCCCGATCCTTTTAAGGCCTGCCATGTGTGTTGTCATGAGCAATAGAATCAAAGAAGCAGGCAGAACGTAACGGGAAATCCAATCGTAAACAGGAGATTGATAAGGCAGAATTCCTGCCGTTGTTAAGAGGGAAGGTGGAATATAACACCAAATGGGCGTTGGCAAAATACGCATGAGTTTGGAATGCTTAAACCACTTGGCCCATAAGTGCGCACCCATGACGACAGCCAACAAAATTAAAATAATAAAAAGAGGCTCTTCGATTAATGGCTTCATTTATCTTTCGCTGAACCAGTCTATTTTTTCATCTGCCTCTTTAATTTTTTGTTTTCCTTGGCTTCGAGAGTAAGTTTTTTTGCTTTTTTCAACGCGCGTTTTCGGATTGATGCGCCATA
>MHFM01000033.1:1689-4048 GCA_001804205.1 Omnitrophica bacterium RIFCSPLOWO2_01_FULL_45_10b | reverse complement strand
TACCGTCAGAGGAATTTTTTAATTACTGCAAGCATTTCCTGGTGTATTTTTCCATTGGTAGCGAGCGTTTGTTTTCCATAAATACTCATCGGCTTACCATGGAAATCACTTAATTCGGCTCCTGCCTCTTGGGCTATTAAAGCTCCGGCAGCTTGATCCCAAGCGTTCAACTTAAATTCCCAGTAGCCGTCGAAACGCCCGCAGGCCACATAACACAAATCCAGGGCCGCCGAGCCTAATCTTCGTATCCCTTGAGTTTTCATCATGAATGCTTTCATAAAATTGAGATAATATTGTGCGCGCTTTCTCCGGTCATAAGGAAATCCGGTAACGAGAAGCGATCTTTTTAAACTTTTTGCTTTTGAAACGCGGATTTTTTTGCTGTTTAAACTTGCGCCTTTTCCACGTTCCGCCCAAAACCATTCCCCCAAAAATGGATTCCAAATGCCACTGACTTTGACAATACCATTTTCTTCGAAGGCGATTGAAACGCATGCGGCAGGAAACCGATGCGCGAAATTGGTGGTTCCGTCGACCGGGTCAATAATCCATTTGCAATGGGACTTACCTTGCGGGGCGGATTCTTCAGCCAAGATGGAGTGGTTCGGGAATTTACGGTGTATGATATTGATAATTAACCGCTCTGCTTTTTTATCAATTTTTGTAACCAAACTTACAGGGCTTTTGTATTGGACAGAGATGGGCTGGTCAATCGCGCGTTTTAAAATAGCGCCGGCTTCCAAAAGCGCTTTTTCGAGAGTTTGTTTGATTTTTCTCACTTTCTTTCCTGTCCTTTCGCTTCGAAGGTTATCTTGCAAAATGGCCTAAGCTTTGTTAGGATAACAGCTTATTACTTCTATTGCAATAGAAGCCCCCACCCTCATTAACCTTAGGGAAAAACAAGGATAAATGGCACATAAAGTAACTTTAATTCGCGGCGACGGCAGCGGTCCCGAGCTTGCGGACGTAACGAAAACCGTATTGGAAGCAACAGGAGTTGCTTTTGATTGGGACATTCAAGAGGCAGGTCTTGATGTGATGGCCAAAGAAGGCACGCCGCTTCCAAACCGCGTTCTAGAATCCATCCGAAAAAATAAAGTTGCGATTAAAGCCCCCATTACCACACCCGTGGGTTCCGGATTTCGTTCCGTCAATGTCGCTTTGAGAAAAGAATTCGATCTGTATGCCTGTGTGCGGCCCTGCAAGTCTTACCCGGGAGTTCGGTCCCTTTACAAAAATATCGATCTGGTCATCGTTCGTGAAAATACGGAGGACCTTTACTCCGGAATTGAATTTGAGAAGGGAAAAGTCGAGACAAAGCAAGTCATCGATCTCATCAGCCGGCTTTCCAAAAAACAGATTCGCCCCGATTCCGGAATCAGCATTAAACCGATTTCGGTAACCGGAACGGAGAGAATTGTCCGCTACGCTTTTGAATATGCGCGCAAATACAACCGTAAAAAAGTCACCGCCATTCATAAAGCCAATATTATGAAGTTTACCGACGGTCTTTTTTTGGAAGTGTCGCGCGAAGTAGCCAAGAAGTATACGGATATCGAATTTGAAGACCGGATTGTGGACAATATGTGCATGCAGTTAATTCAGCATCCGGAACTTTACGATGTATTGGTACTCCCCAATCTTTACGGCGACATCATTTCAGATGTTTGCGCCGGCTTGGTCGGGGGCTTAGGCGTTGCGCCCGGAGCCAATATCGGTGAGCAAGGCGCTATTTTCGAAGCGACGCATGGCTCCGCTCCTAAGTATAAGGGTTTAAATAAGGTTAATCCGACAGCGATGATACTTTCCGGAATGCTGATGCTTCGTTATTTCGGTGAAGAGAAAGCGGCGGATCGGCTTGAGAAAGCAGTTGCCGCCGTGATCGCCGAAGGTAAATTTGTGACTTACGATTTGAAGGCCGATCGCAATGATCCAACGGCCGTCGGAACCCGTGAAATGGGCGAAGCAATTAGTAAAAGACTAAAAGATAGCGTAGAGCGTAGAGCGTAGAGCGTTTAGTGAAGACAAGGTAGTGTCATTCCCGCGTAAGCGGGAATCCAAGGGTTGGTTTAATGAAGCAGTATTATGTTTATATACTAGCGAGTCGAAAAAATGGGACATTGTACGTCGGTATGACCCACGATTTGATTAAAAGAGCATACGAACACAAGAGTGATTTAATCGATGGTTTTACGAAAAAGTATAAGGTTCACAGGCTTGTGTATTATGAGGAAACAAATGATCCTCAAAGTGCGATTCTCCGGGAAAAGCAGATGAAGAAGTGGAACAGACAGTGGAAGATTGAGTTAATCGAGGCACTGAATCTTAATTGGGAAGATTTATATGAGGATTTGGTCGG
>MHFM01000033.1:0-1666 GCA_001804205.1 Omnitrophica bacterium RIFCSPLOWO2_01_FULL_45_10b | reverse complement strand
GGGATGACAGCTTCTCGCTTCACGAAACACGGGAATCATCTAATGAATTGTCCTAAAGTTACGGTTGTTGGCGCCGGATTCGTGGGAGCAGGCGTGGCCCAGCGGCTTCTTGAAAAAGAATTAACCAATGTTGTTTTGGTTGATGTGGTTGAAGGAATGCCGCAGGGTAAAGCGCTTGATATGATGGAGTCGGCTCCGATCGAAGGATTTTCAACCGCCATCACCGGCAGCAATTCTTATGATGAAACAAAAAATTCAGACCTTGTTGTGATTACGGCAGGCCTTGCGCGAAAGCCCGGCATGAGCCGCGACGATTTACAGGCAAAAAATGCTGAAATTGTCGGCGGTATTGTACAAGAGATTGCATCCCGTTCCCCGAAAGCGATTTTGATTATCGTCACCAATCCGCTTGATGTGATGAGTTATCTGGCTTGGAAAAAATCCGGCTTTGATTCCAAACGGGTCATTGGCATGGCGGGTGTTTTGGATTCTGCGCGCTACGCTTATTTTATTTCGCTTGAATTAAAAGTTCCGCCCAAGGAAGTTGAAGCGATGGTACTGGGCGGGCATGGCGATTTGATGGTTCCGGCGCCTGAATTTTCAAAAGCAAAAGGCAAACCCATTACAGAGTTAATTCCTAAGGAAAAAATCGAAGCGATGAATCAAAGAGCACGGGACGGCGGAATTGAAATTGTGAATTTGCTTAAAACAGGAAGCGCTTATTATGCCCCGTCCTCATCTGCCGTTGCGATGGCGGAGGCCATTTTAAAAGATACGGGGCGGATTTTGCCGTGCTGTGTGTTGTTAAAAGGAGAATATGGCATTCAGGACACTTATTGCGGCGTTCCGGTAAGTCTCGGTCGGGAAGGAGTGAAAAAAGTAATCGAACTTAAACTTTCCCAAGAATCACTCAACGCGTTGAAACGTTCCGCAGAACATGTGCGCGAACAATGCGCGAAATTAAGTCTGTGAACAATATAAGCTCCTCATTTATTCTCAGGCGTTTGCACTCGCTTTCCGGCATTTTTCCCATCAGTTTTTTCCTTCTGGAGCATATGTTTTCTAATTCGTTTATTTTGTTCGGTTCCAATGCCTACAATCGCCAAATCCATTTTTTGCAAAGCCTTCCGTTTGTTGCTTTTCTTGAAGTCACATTTATTGCGCTCCCGATTTTATATCATGCCGGATACGGGATTTTTGTTACGCTTTCCGGAAAAACTAACCTTTCTTCCTACCCCTATACCCAGAATTTTTTATATACGCTTCAGCGAATTACGGGGATTATTGCGCTCATTTACATTGGTTCTCATGTCTATCACACGCGCATTGTCAACGTCATGTATGGAACGGAAATAAGCTTTGCGCGGATGCAGGAGATTATGTCAAGCCCCGCTATGTTTTGGTTTTATGTCATCGGCCTTGCAGCTGTTTGTTTTCATTTTGCGAATGGCGTTTGGGGATTTTGCGTCAGCTGGGGAATTACCGTTACTGCCGAGTCGCAGAGAAAAGTCGGCATCGCTTTTAGCGCGCTTGGTCTTTTGATTTTTATCGTCGGCACTTTTTTACTGATTCGTCTCGTCGCATGAATTCAAATAAATTTATTGTTGTTGGTGGGGGATTGGCGGGTTTGATGACGGCCATGAAACTAGCTGAGGCGGGATACCAC
>MHFM01000032.1:24131-29865 GCA_001804205.1 Omnitrophica bacterium RIFCSPLOWO2_01_FULL_45_10b | reverse complement strand
GGAACGGCTGACACCGCGCGTAAGGCCGCAGGCAAAATATCGAAGGTCGCTTCAAGTTTTGGAGTATGTAAAATCATATCATCCAGCGATTCTCACAAAAAGCGGTTTGATGCTTGGGCTTGGCGAGGAACTTGAGGAAGTGACACAAGCGCTTTTTGATCTGAGATCGGTCGGTTGTGATATTTTAACCATAGGTCAATATTTGAAACCACGCGAAGGCAAGCTCGAAATGGAGGAATTTATTTCTCCGGAAATTTTTTCACAACTTGAAGAAGAAGGCCGAAGGATGGGATTTCGGGAAGTGTACGCAGGGCCTTATGTCCGAAGTTCGTATCATGCCAGCGAAGCGTACGCACGAAGTTTAACTGCATCGTCATTGCGAAGGCACGAAGTGCCTGAAGCAATCTCTGAGATTGCTTCGTCCGGTCCATCCGTTGGCCGTCCTCGCAATGACGGGCAACTTTAAAAGGAATTCGAAATCATGACGGAAATTATGCTAGAACCTTTTGCGAATGGAATGGAAGAAGCCACGGTGAATTATTGGTATTATGAAGAAGGAGACAAGGTTGAAGAGGGAAAAGATTTGGTTGAAGTGATTTCAGAAGGCACGTCGTTTAAAATTCCAGCGCCCGCTACCGGCATTTTGGGAGAAGTTTATTTTGGAGAAGGCGATACGGCAAGCGTGGGCGAAATTTTGTGTGAAATAGAAGAAGAGGAGTAAGCAACAATTCTCAAATTAAAGAGTCCGTCGGATTTTATCGGCAAACAAGGCAATGGTGTTATCAGTTTTGGTTCTGGCCAGCCCGATCTCCCGCCTCCGAAAGAAGCCTTTGAAGGGATCGATATCAAAAGAGACCTTCGATACGGCCTGATTCAGGGCGAATTGGTGCTTCGGCAAGCGTTAGCGCGCGAATATCCCGGCTCATCCGCTGAAAATTTCGTCATCACGAACGGCGCTTCCGAGGCGCTTGATCTGATTTTCCGTAGTTGGGCCCGCCTACAGGCGAGGCAGGGTAATGGCGATAAAGTACTGCTCCCACGGCCCTATTATTATTCGTATCCGCCTGTTGTTGAGCTTGCCGGCATGGTACCCGTTTATACAGATTTAGTTGACGGCCGTATTGACATTGATGATTTTAAGAAAAAGATCAAAGGCTGCAAGGCGGTTTTGATCAATTCGCCTTCGAATCCCACCGGCCGAGTTGAAGCCATTGAAACCCTTAAAGAAATCGAAAAAATCACGCAGGAGCTTGGAGTTTATGTGGTTTCAGATGAAGTTTACAAAGACTTAATCTACGAGCGCGAGAATTATCACATTAAAGGTGAGCACGTCATTACCGTTAATTCCTTTTCCAAAACATATTGCATGTGCGGTGTTCGCGTGGGCTATCTGTGGAGCGCTGATAAAAAAGTTGTGGAAGACGTTTGCGAAATAAAAACTCACACCTCAATGAATACCAATTTAGTGGGCCAAGACATGGCGCTTTCGGCTATGAAAGCCCCTAAGAGTTTCATTTCGAAACAGCAAGAAGTATGGCGTGAGCGGCGCGATTACATTTACAAGGGGCTTACCGATCTTGGGTTTGACCTTTGGAAACCGGAAGGCGCTTTTTATGTTCTGCCCAAATGCAAAAATGCCCGCGAATTTGTAACCTTACTGTATGAAGAATTTAAAGTGATTACCTATCTCGGGGAATGGTTCGGTGCCTCCGACCGCATCCGTTTGAGTTACGCTCTCGACATCAAACAAATGGAAGAAGGATTGAGCCGCATCAAATCCGCGATGAAAAAGGTGAACGTGCTTTAGTGAAGAACCAAATGATGCCCGAAGCACCGATCGGGGTTTTTGATTCCGGTCTTGGCGGCCTTACCGTCGTCCGCGAATTAAGGCGCGCGCTGCCCAAAGAAAAAATTGTTTATTTCGGCGATATCGCAAGGCTTCCCTACGGAATCAAATCCGAAAGTCAAATCCGTAATTTTTCCTGCGAAAATACGGAATTTTTACTTCATCGCAATGTCAAAGCAATCGTCATTGCCTGTAATTCTTCATCGAGTGCCGCTTATTCTTTTTTAAAAAGCCGTTTTCCTTTGCCCATTATCGATGTGATTCGCCCTGCCGCCGAATGGGCCGTTCAAGCAACGCGCAATAGAAAGATTGGAGTGATGGCCACTCAGGCTACCGTGGCTTCCGATGCGTATCGCAAAGCCATCGCCAAATTAGATAAAAACGTGCATGTTTTTTCACACGCGTGTCCGCTCCTCGTTCCTTTTGTGGAGGAGGGAATCTTGGAAGGCAGTTTAATCGAATCCGTATTAAGCCGGTATTTAAAACCGCTGATGAAGCGGAAAATGGATACGATCATCTTGGGCTGTACCCATTATCCTTTGCTTCGAAAAACAATTCAGAAACTTGTAGGTATAAAGGTTAAACTGATTGATTCGGCGCCTGCCGCAGTTTCGGAATTGAAAGAAATTCTAACGGAGCAACACGGTTTTTCAAAACAGAAAGGCAAAGGCAGTTTTCAAGTTTTTGTCAGTGATTTGCCGGGAAGTTTTCTGAACATCGGGTCAAAATTTTTAGGCGAACCGCTCAATGATGTCAAAGTTGTCCGCTTTAAATATGAAATTACGAAAAACGGAAAATGGGTACTCTGAATAAAAAAGCCGTTTGTCTTCTTTCGGGAGGGCTGGATTCCGCGACCGTGCTTTACCTCGCGATCGAAGAAGGCTTTATACCTCTTGCACTGACGATTGATTATGGCCAGCTCCACCGTCGCGAACTGGAATCTGCCGCTCGTATTGCGAGGCATCTGAAGATTGATCATCAAATGATTTCCATTCATCTTCCATGGGGCGGAAGCGCTTTGTTAGACTCTCATATTCCAATGCCCGAAAACCGAAACGTTGAAAATATTCCCGCGGAAATTCCGGCCACTTATGTACCGGCCCGGAATACAATTTTTTTAAGTCTTGCCGCTTCCTTTGCGGAAACGCGTGGCGCGGAGGCAATTTTCATCGGTGCTAACGCCCTTGATTTCAGCGGTTATCCGGATTGCCGGCCTGATTATTTTTCAAGTTTTCAGAATTCTCTTAAGCTTGGCACCAAATGCGGCGGTGAGGGAAAAACAATTCACATTAAAACGCCTTTGATTTCACTTAAGAAATCAGAAATTATTGAGCGTGCTTTTGCCTTAGGAGTGCCTCTTGAATTAACCTGGTCCTGCTACAAAGGCGGTGAATTTCCGTGCGGCCTTTGCGATTCATGTTTGTTAAGGGAAAAAGGATTTAAAGAAGCAGGGGCGGCAGATCCTCTTTCGGCCCATTCAAAAACCTGGGATCTTTTCTAATGCCTCATCAAGTTGCCGCTGTTTCTGAAATCTTCTCGTCCCTTCAAGGCGAAGGCACCCATATGGGCGAGCGGCACATGTTTCTGCGTTTTGAAGCTTGCAATATTCACTGTGAATACTGCGATGAATTAGGAAAACCCGGCTATGATTTTGATCTCGATGCCACCCTGGAAAGCTTAAAGCGCCTTGATAAAGAATTTGGCCCGCATTCTTATGTGAGTTTAACAGGCGGCGAGCCGCTTCTTTACGTTTCATTTCTTAAGGATTTGCTCCCAAAATTAAAGGAAATGAGATGGCGCACTTATTTGGAAACCAACGGAATTTTGTGGCAGGCGTTGGAACAGGTAATTTCATGGACTGATTTAGTTGCCATGGACGTGAAGCCCGCATCGGTGACCAAAGAACGTTCATTTCTTAAAGAGCATGAAGCATTTTTAAAAATTGCAGTCCGAAAGGAAACGTTCATCAAAATGGTTTGCTCAAAGGAAATTGATTTGGGGGAGTTTAAAGAATTATGTGAAATGATTCAAAATGTTATTACACGTCATTGCCCCACGGGGGCTATCCCGATCCTATGGAATAAAATTAATAAATGGGATTGCGAGGACCCGAAGGAGATCCCTCGCCCGTCATTGCGAGCCCCGCAAAGCGGGGCGAAGCAATCTCTCGGGCTCGGGACAGGCTCTGCAATCTCCGAATTGGGGATTGCTTCGGCCTCGACTGGTACTCTGCCTCGCAATGACGGTATTAGAATCCCGCTCATTCTGCAGCCCATGAGCGGTGAAATCGAAGGGCATGAAGATCCGGAATTGATGCGGCTTTTAGGGGAACTTCAAACCGTGGGGCTTGGAATTTTACAGGATGTGCGCATTGTTCCGCGCCTTCATAAAATCTTAAAGATTAGATAAGGACATTATACCGTCATTGCGAAGCAGTGTTCCAAATGGGGCTGAAGCAATCTCTGGCTCAGGGATTGCTTCGTCGCTACACTCCTCGCAATGACGAGAAACTAGGTGGTGGGATGAGTCGTCAAAACGGCCGCACGGCAAATCAATTGCGCAAAGTTTCAATCAAACGCAATTATTTAAAATATGCACTCGGCTCTTGCCTGATTGAAATGGGCCATACCCGTGTTGTTTGTTCCACTTCCGTCGAAGAAAGAGTCCCGCCTTTTTTGAAAGGTTCGGGAAAAGGCTGGGTGAGCGCCGAGTATGGAATGCTGCCGGCTTCCTGCACGGAGCGCATTCAGCGGGAATCGAGTAAAGGCCGCACGGGCGGGCGTACTCATGAAATTCAGCGCCTCATCGGGCGCTCGCTGCGCGCAGTTTGCGATATGGAAGCGCTTGGTGAGCGCATGATTTGGATTGATTGTGATGTCATTCAAGGGGATGGCGGAACAAGAACAGCCAGCATTACGGGTGGATTCATCGCGTTGGCCGATGCCATTTCAAAATTAAAAAAGGAAGGAAAAATCTCTAAAAATCCGCTCACAGATTACATTGCTGCGGTCAGCGTAGGAGTTATCGGCGGGAAGCCAAGCCTTGATTTATGCTATGAAGAAGATGCAAAGGCAGAAGTGGATATGAATGTGGTCATGACCGGCTCCGGCAAATTTGTTGAAGTCCAAGGGACGGCGGAGCACGCCCCTTTTTCTAAGCCCGAATTGGATCGTCTTTTAATATTGGCGAAGCATGGAATTTCTGATTTAATTAGGATTCAAAAGCGCTTCGTTAAAATTGTATGATCCCGTCATTGCGAGGCGGAGTACCAATCGAAGCCGAAGCAATCCCCAATTCAGAGATTGCTTCGTCGCTGCGCTCCTCGCAATGACGAATTCTTCAACAGAACTTCTTGTCGCTTCCACAAATTCAAAAAAATTAAAAGAACTTCAAGGGCTTCTCGAAGGCTTACTGATTCAATTTCTTTCGCTCAAGGATTTCCCCGGTATTCAAGATGTTGAAGAAGATGGCAAAACATTTAAAGAAAATGCTGAAAAAAAAGCACTTGGCTTCGCCCGGCAAACCGGCTGTTTGACTTTGGCGGATGATTCGGGACTTACCGTTGATTATTTGAAGGGGGCACCGGGAGTCTATTCGGCACGTTTTGCGGGACCTAAAAAAGACGATTTGAAAAATTGTCAAAAGGTTCTCGCGCTTTTAAAAGGAGTACCGGCGGAAAAGAGAACCGCGGCGTTTCGTTGCGCCGTTGCGCTAGCAACGCCAACACGAGTTCTTTCCGTTGTCGAAGAAAGCGTTTGCGGAAGGATTGCCGATAAAATGCATGGAACAGGCGGGTTTGGATATGATCCCTTGTTTTATTATCCGGAATTTGATAAAACCTTCGCTGAAGTTTCGCCTGCCAAGAAACACTCCGTTTCGCATCGCGGC
>MHFM01000032.1:16384-24096 GCA_001804205.1 Omnitrophica bacterium RIFCSPLOWO2_01_FULL_45_10b | reverse complement strand
GTTTCCGCCAAAAAGCGCGGCGGATCCGCTGTGTAGTCTAGCGGAGGTTAGAGAAAAAAACGTGGGCTGTTAGCTCAGTTGGTTAGAGCGCTTCCTTGACATGGAAGAGGTCACAGGTTCGAGTCCTGTACAGCCCACGTTTTTTCTGCATGCCTTGACATGGTAGAGGTCAGCCACTTTTGACCTCATACAACGAGGTCAAAAGTGCAGCCCCGACTTCCCATGAATAATCTGGAAATGCTTTATCGAAAGTCGGGGGCAGAGGTTCGAGCCCTGTACCGCCCACCAGTTCTCCTTATTCTTTTTAGTGTCTGTAAAAATTATCTGCAAGTTGCTGCTGTATAACAACTTAAAGTTCCCCGTTAGACTTGACTTTTGGCGAGAATAGGGTATACTTTCTAAACAATTATAAAAAGTCATTCTAGAACTTTAAAAATAACCAAAAAAAACAGTGAGGAGGTAAGATATTTTTAGCTGCAAATTAATCAAATGCACTTAAGCTGCCGCAAAGCCACCGAACATTTTTTTCTTCGCACAATTAGTTTTATCCTGCTGATCTGTGTTTCGACAACAGAGCTGGCAAGGTCTCAGCCTTCCATCGGTATTCAAACTCATTCTCCAGAGCACGAAATCTTAAGCCCGAAATGGGCCAATTTTGAAATTCCAAAAGAATTAGGTGTTGTAAAGGAAATCATTCCGGCCCACAGCAGTAAGTCAGAGTCACCGCTCGTTCTTCACATCCAAGATGCCCACGGCAGTTATGAAGCGCAGGTCAATATCAAGAAGATCATCGCTCATTTAGTTAAAGATTATGGTTTTTCCTTGATTTTGACGGAAGGCGCCGCTCAAGAGCTTCAGCCAAAATTATTCCGTATTTTTAAAGACCAAAGCCTCAATTTAAAAATAGCCGATGCGCTGGCCAAAGTAGGGGAGCTCACGGGTGCTGAACTTTTTCTTTTGGAAGCGCCTGAGAAAGTCAAAGCGCAAGGAATTGAAGAACCGGCAACGTACGCGGAAAATTTGGAATCATTTCGAGATTTGATCAGCTCTAAAAAAGAGAGTCAAAAATTTATCAAAACGCTTCGAAGTCAGATCGAACTTTTAGGTTCGCGTGCGTTAAATAAAAATCTCAGAGAATTTTTAAGAAGCTGGCAATCATGGCGCGAGGAGAAACTTGATTTAGCCGGATTTTTACACTGTGTAAAAAGTACAGCCGACCGAGCGCTTCAGGTCAATTTGGAAGATGAAAAAGCCCAGGCCGAATACCCGATGCTCGTCCGCTATTTCAAAGCACAGGTTATTGAATCCAAAATAAATTTTGAGCAAGCAGAAACCGAACGCCAGAAATTGATTACTTTTTTAGAATCAAATCCGTCATTGCGAGCGGAGCGAAGCAATCTACGATCTGAGATTGCTTCGTCGCCTACGGCTCCTCGCAATGACGAAATGTCCGCAATTATATCACGTCTTCGAAATTGGAAACTAGAGAAGGGGATCAGCGATTGGACGGATGAGCTGCCGCGTTATTTCCTCGAGCATTTGTATGAAATCGCTTTACCAGGCGGCTTTAATTTTAAAGATTACCCAAGCCTAGTTGCAGTATGGGCCGCTTTGATTTTTCAAAGTGAGCTTGAACCGGAACGATTGTTCAAAGAAATTGATCAGGTTACGAATTCCTTGTTTGATGGTTTGATTCAAAATGCCAAAGAGCGCGATTTGGTTTTGCTCTTCAAAGATTCAATCGTGCTTGAGAAACTGCTTTTGCTTCAATTGACCCGCCCTGAGTATGAAGAACTTCGTCAAAATTCTAGGCCGTATCAGCCCAAGTATATTTGGAAACGTCTTGATGCGATTGCGCCGCCCGTCATTGCGAGCCCTGTCAGGGGCGAAGCAATCTCGGTTCTTAGATTGCCGCGTCGGCCTAACGGCCTCCTCGCAATGACGGAAAGCGCAGGAACGCCGCTTCGCAATGACGTAAAGATTGGTTTTATTTCAAAGCAAGCGCAAGAAGCCCTTCATTTTTATCGAACTGCTAAAAAGCGTGAAGATTTCTTAGTGTCGAATACAAAGCGACAGCTTGAAACCCATCGGACTCGAAAAGCGATTTTGGTTACCGGCGGTTTCCATTCGGAAGGTCTGAAGAAACAATTTTCTGATCAAAATTATTCGTATATCGAAATCGCGCCGAGAATTACTTCTTTTGAGGGAATTGACCGCGTTTATCATCAAGCAGCACTCGAAAAGTCGCAGGTCATGCAAAATCTTCGAATGGCTTTTCCTGCACTTGATCCGTTGATAGCAAGCTTAACCCATAAGCCCTATCGTCTGGCGCGTCTTGCTTCCGCAATCAATGACATTGGCGTGGGCACTCAACAATTGCCGGAATTTAATTTAAGCGCCTTGGCGGATGTATATCAAATCACCGCTCAACCTGACAAATCCGGAAAATGGATTTTAGTTTCCCGCTCCGAGATACGCAACGATTCTTCCAACACGGATAAAGTTTTAGCCCCGGCAGAACGTTCAGAACTTCGAGATGTCGAACTGCAAGAGGCGTTGGAACATTTGGCTGCCCTGTTTCCAGTACGGCATAGACCTTCTGTTCAGGACTTGAAACAAAAAGCAATGCTCTACCACAATGCAGACGACCAATTCCGCATCGAGGAAAAACTGCCGATCAGGATCGCATTAAATCCAGGGTTTTTTAGAAAATATCTTCCGAAGAAACAACAGCCGAATCCATCCTTGAGTTTGTTTTATGTATATTCTAAAAATTTTGAATCGATTCAAGCACTTTATGGTAACCGGAAAACTAAAGAAGTAATTGTTGCGGAAGGTCCCGTGAGTTATTTTGCCACTACCAGTAAAGAAGAATATGAAACGAAACGTTCGTTGATATTAACCCGTGTCATGGAATTGGCGGAACGGGCGGATAACTCGAGAATGGGAAGTGTTCCTACGGACGGGGCTCGGTGGACCATCGTTGCGGCGCCCAACGCCAATACAGATCAAACGGACGAACAATATAAAAATCAGGTGATCGTAGACAGCGCTTCTGCCGTGGCGGATATTTTAGGTAATGAATATATAGCTTCTCCGGGAAGGCAAATGGGTTCAAAGGAAATGGACCTCATTACGAAGACTGTGCTGGATGTGGATTCCAGAAGAGCTGCTTATGAAGGCGTCACTACTGGTTCATTGAAACGGAATCTACCACCTGCAGTCGGCACTTCAGAAAAACGAGGCGGCTTTCCCATGGAACGTTGGAAAATTTCAGGTGTTGGAATTACCGCCGCAATTTTAGCGATTGCTCATCATGCGTACGCCAAAAAGAAAATTTTTGGTGGGAGCATTAAAACGCTGAGAATCGGCATCTTCGGTAATGGTCATATCTCCTCTCAGGTGACCCGGACCATGATGGAAGACTATCCGCTGAGCACCGGATTTGAGTTCACAGAAATCATTGATCCCAAAACTGCCGGAACGCCCAGACGCGAAATTTACTTCTCAGAAGGAGCTCTTCCACGAGCTTTGATCAAGAGAATCAATGCACACATTGATGAAGGGAAGCTTTTTGCTTCTTTCAAAATTTTTGACGAATCTCTCCATTCCTATGCGGACGAAGGAATTCAGGATGTAAAGATTTCTAAAAATCAAAGATCTTTTTTGGGCCCCTCAGCAGACATCTTTGTCCTGGATTCGCCGCCTGATTCATTTAATCAGAAGGAAGCAGAGCGTTTTGTGGCAAGTCATGTCAAAGTGGTGGTTGAGGCAAATCCGTTAACTGCTACACCGGAAGCCGTTAATTATCTGCATGCGCATGGAGTTTTGTTTGTTTCTCAAGGGACTGCTAATATTGGTCCTGCTTATTTTGCTTGGCATGCCTTGCTCTATACTTTAGCGCATCAATCTCAAACGGGCGCAAAGTCCAAATATTATTCTCAAGCGCAGATTGAAGATAGAATTATCAGCCACACTTCTGCCAATATGACCCTTTTTTTAGATCATCTGGAAAAAGGGTCTGCCGCTCGTTCCAGTTTTTCATTAGCGGCAGCGGTTGGCTGGACAAACGGACTCTTCATAAGGGCTCAGTCTTTGTCGGGGGCAGTAGCTGATTTTAATAAAGAATTTCCAAAACAAATCGACTCGTTATCCACAAAAGTTTTTGAAGTTTTAAAACATGCGCTCAACATTCCCGAAGATAAGTCAGAAGATGTTTTTCAAGCCGCTGAGAAATTTGATCAAAAGCAATTAAAAAAACAATTCATTCATCACGTTGAGCAATCAGCAGGAGATCCTGAAGAACTGAGACCCTTGCGTGAAATTGCCTTGAGAATGTTCGATTTAATCGAGAACGGTATTCCCATCGTCTTGGCCCTTAAGATGGCAGTATTTGAGCAAGTATACAGCAAATTTATTTCATCCAGAGAGAGTATTAATAAATTAAAAGCTGATTTTGAAAATCCTGACAATAATATCCGGATGACTGCCGTATTTTTGCTGGGGCAGGCGCAGCATTCGGGAGAGGAACTGAAAGAAATTATAGATCTAATGGGGAAAAGAATTCGTGAAGACTCCGATTCACGGGTACGCGCAGAAGCGATACAAGTACTAGGCACTTTACGAAACCCTCCGTCAGAAATAATTGAGGAAATTATTCAATATTTGAAAGAGGCCACTTTTGATGTAACGAAGTTAGATTCCCGAGTGCGCCGTTGGGCCTTTTGGGCATTGAGTCAATACTCGAACTACATAGATTGGAACCAGGAATTAGAAAAAATTGGAACGGATATTAAGGCGCTTAGAACAAAGTTAAGCATGTCAGTTCCGGAAGCCATGAAGAGTTTTGATGAAAATCAAGAACCAAAGGAAGGGCTCGCTGAACAGGTGAAATTTGTCGGAACCCAAATTCTATTTTTCAGGTTAGGGAAGCTTTATTTCAAAAAAGCGGTGGTCTATCAGATTCTTAAAAATCCTCCCCACGCTTTGGTTGCTTATCGCGAGACCGTTAAGTGTCTTCAATATTCTCAGAGAGAAGGCAATGTTTTTCCGCTGCAGACTCAAATTTACATTGCTGAAATTCATATGTTAGTTTCCGAAATTCAAGCGACTCTTGAAAAACAATTTACAATTAGTGCTTTTAATGTTTTGGTCAAAGGATTGGATTTCGCGCAAGTCAGCAAACTGCTGGGCGCCGGATTGGAAGATGTTTATCGATTGCCAGATGAGAATGATATTCAATCTTTTAGAAAAAGGAGGAAGGCTCAGATATTTAAACGGCTGACCATGGTTCGGATGTTTCGGAAGAGTTATCTACAGCAAATTTTTAAGCTTCAAGGAAAAGATGAAGATGACGCTGAGTCATTGGCGATTGCAATGGATAATTTCTTGACTCTTCACTGGGAAACGAAAAAAGAAAATAATGATGGAGCAAGAAAATATGCTGCGGAAAAAGATGAGTCGGAGCGAATCTCTGATTTCACACTTCAAGATACTCTAGATGAGCAATTGATAGATGCTGAAATTGAAAGCTCTTCAAAAATTAGTTTGAGGAAAAAATCGCAGGAAGGCAAGAGCGAGGGAAAAAGATTTAACGCTAAAAGATTTGGTCTTTTAGAGACGGTTCTGGCAGAAAAAGAAGGAGAAATCCTAACGGCTTTTGAATCGGTTGAGCAATTGATCGGAAGGTCAGCCATTCTCAGTTCAGAGGAAAAGGGTTACCTCAGGCTGTTGCTTTTGATCGCCTCAAATATTTATTACAGGTTCGGATATTTGAGGAAAGAGATTATTAATGCGATTGGGAATCAAAAATTACCTCAGTTTATCAGTGAGAAAAGCAATCGCGACACGCCCGGTCAAGCACATTTGCGCGCTTTGTTTAAAACTGTCGGTTTGCTTCCGGATCTAGACGATGCCGTTGCTTTGCGCTCAGAGTTGAGGCAGAGCGGCGACGCTGACTATGTGAAAGCCGAACTTTACAAAGGGGGAGCGCTTACTGATCTTGATGCCGAGCGGATCGAGCTGGTACTGGCACCTGCTCGTTCCGAGGTGCGTGGTTCCAGTAACAAAAGTGCCGAGATGCGTGAAAATGATCGTTTGCTTGAAGTTCCGCGGGCTTATCAAGCCGCCTATCAGAAAATCCAACGTCAATTGAGGGATATGAGGGCCGTACCGGAACGTCTTCGTGATGAGCATTGGCATAAAAAATGGGACCGGCTTCAGATTGAAAAAACTTTTCTTAGGTCGCAATATCAAAATGTGCGGGGAATGGAATTAAAAGGTATCCAGACTATATTGGATCAGATTCATCTGTTTATGGCATCGGCGTATATTACAGCAATGCTTGAGGTGCAGTACCAATTAAGGCATTTCCGTAAACCAGAATTTTTTAATCAGGAGAAAGTGAATTGGTACGAAGCGAAACTTAAACTGCTGCGCGACTATATGCGAACTACCTTTAAGCTTGCTTTTCTGGGTCTTACCGGGTTAGGAGATGACGTTTTGCGTGGAATTGAACAACAAGTATCAGGAAAAGCCCAGCATATCCGAACCTTACGAACTCAAGCTGGCCGCAGCGAGCTGCGGGCGTTTTCGGAAATTGAAGTAGATCGTCAGGATGCGCATTCTATCGAGTTTCATGATCGGGCGGTGCCGGATGTTCAGATTCGAATTGACCGGCAAGAAGGTGAAATGTTCCTTGTGGGATCAAACCGAATGGCTGAGTTTGATTCTGCGCAATTGAAAGGAGATACCCTTGCTTTTGTCATCAACGGCGCCAACCTGCTGCGTCCCGATGAGGATTGGCATGTATTAGCCCGGCTTCAGGAGGATGGTTCTTTCGACGAAGAAAATATTTTTCTCATCCGCGTTTTAAAACGAGCGATTTATTCACCCAATATGGAGGAAGAAGATTTAGAGGTGATTCAACAAGCCGCTTTTATTGAGCTTGGAAAAATTAGTGAACTTACTCATGAACATGACGCTTTCGAATCTATTTTTTATGAAACATTGGACGCCGCTCAAATTAATTCAATGGCTAATTTGTGGATTGCAATACAACATCCGGGGTGGCTGCCGGATGCTTCGAAACAATACCCAAAAATAGAGCCGCTCATTTTAGAGGATTTGGCAGCGTTTAATGTATGGCTTCAAAATTTGAGGGAACGCTTAAAGAGAGATGGGAATTTGGGGCAAAAAATCTTAGCGGTTAAAGAAAAGCCTGAAATGGTCAAACTGTTTAGAGAACTTCGAACGATGCGGGAAGAGGGAGACGCTATCCTCAATCGTCTTCGGCTATATGATGGGTTGCTTCAAAAAATTTTAAATCGGCCGTCTAGCGATGATAATTCTGTTAATCATCTCCATCGAAAAAAATTAATCGAACTGCTTCATCTCTTAAATCGCAATTGGTGGCTGATCGAAGAAAAAAAGCTGCCAGATGGAAGCGTAATAGACCAGGGTTACCATGACAAAACAGCGTTTCAATTTAACGGCGATGAACCGGATTCTAAAGCCGTGATGGGTTGGAGCGAACCAGAATTTAAAAAAGCCAAAACTATTTTAGGAGACATTATTGGACATCGAATTGCTCAAGGAAAGCTTGAGGATATGAGAAGACATCATCCGGGAGATGAAGCGCACCTGCGGGCTCTTATGGACGATTTGGATATTCAAGACCAAGCCCCCCGCTCCGAGATGCGCTCGGCTTTGGT
>MHFM01000032.1:14813-16370 GCA_001804205.1 Omnitrophica bacterium RIFCSPLOWO2_01_FULL_45_10b | reverse complement strand
GCCTGCCGGCAAGGCAGGGAAATCTGCGTCCAAGCTGCCCTCAGCCCCGACCGGGCTGAGGACTGCTCAGTCCTTTCCGTGGTCGGCGGAAAGGGCCAAGCTGCGTCAAGCGCCTCGAACGTTTGCAGTGCCTGAAACGCCGGTTTCACGCCGCTCGGAGATGAGAAATAATGACTTTATTCCTCTTTCCGCTCAGATTGATGGAAATTACCACACGGTGCAAATTCCTGGAGAAGAAATCCGTTTTTATCAGGCACGGCTTGATTCTGGGAACGGCAGTCCTTTCGGCGACGAAATGCATAAACTTTTTGATGTCATAAACAATAGCCAGCTTCCTCAAGGAGATTATGTTTTGTTTGGCGATGAAGAAGGGCCCTTATCATTAACCAAAATTGTTTTAATTCCCTGGGAAGATTTAGAAAAGCCATTTACAAATCAGCCAGTGCTGGCCCAATTGCTCGGACAGCTGCGGGAAAAATATTCCGGAGAAAACAAATCTTTTCATTTCGCAAGGTTGCTGGAAATTGTTCCGGTGATTCAAAATGAGGGCGAGAGACTCAAGAAAGCTAAAGCGTTATTCTCTAAATGGATTCCCCAGTTTTATCAGCCTGATGAAATTATCATGCTAACGTCAACCTATCCGAGCGGGGAAACAGCACAGCCAAGATTCACAGGATTAGAAATGTCTCCTACGCGCGAAATCCCCGGACATGATCATGAAGTTAAAATTTATTATGATTTGAATAAAAATGACCCCATTGACCAGGCCAACGTTTCTTTTGATCCAAGCAAGCGCAAAGATGTGCGGATTGCTTTATATACGGCGCGTCCGGAATTCAAAACACTTCATGACCGGTTAATTTCTTTAATGCCTGAGGCATATTCCTCAGACAACATTCAAGTTGTCTCTAACGCTAGCGAACTTGAAACCTTATTCAAAAATAACCGGCCGCCCCATCTTTTAATTCTTCCGCACACTCTTCAAGGGGGCGAAGCGGAAGCAATCTATCAAATGCTTCGAAAGCTGCCGGAAAGCTTAAAACCGGTTGTATTGCTCAGCCTAGAAGATTCTTCAGTTCGGCATCCATTTACTCAATATATTTTAGAAAAAGCTGGCGGCCGGCCAGCGTATGAACAGTTTTTTGATTACAATCCGCTGTTCCAAATAAAAGAGTTCGTTGATGACGAATGGTTTGAGTCTTTTCTTGAGCGCATAGAGCACACTATTGCCTATCAATTCCGAAATTTCTCCCGCTCCGAGATGCGTCTAGCATCTCAAATGTTTGCAGTGCCTGAAACGCCGGCTTCAGGCCGCTCTGAGATGCGTGGGAAAGAGGTTGCCCGCTCTGTAACCCGGGAAAGCAAGCCGGCACTTGTTACATTCGACAGAGCGCTCACTATCGTTGAAGGACGTAAAACCCGGGAGTTTTCCGTCGGTGAATATCTCGATCGATATCCCGACAAGAATATCGCAACAGTTGTACACACACATTTTAAGTCTTTGATTGATTTGGGACTTTTGAAACTCAAATCGCAAAAAGGTAATAACCGGCGTGA
>MHFM01000032.1:13529-14790 GCA_001804205.1 Omnitrophica bacterium RIFCSPLOWO2_01_FULL_45_10b | reverse complement strand
TTTCCAAGCAGCAAGAACGCTCTTTACGTTTCGCGCTCGATTCTCTTATCAATGCGCATGATCGCGATCGGGTAAAAGAATTGATTAAACAGGCGCTGAAGAAGGATGCCGGGTTCGTTTTGCCAAAGCAAAAAGCAGATCTCAAAAATTTTTCTGGGGAGTGGATTAAAAGATACAAACTGAAATTGGCGCCGTCGATAAAAATGCCGCGCGGCGCACTTTATAGTTGGCTGTCACAGCAGCTCGATGAAGAGGCATTTTTTAACTCGATCACATTTTATGATTGGTTCATTACAAACATAGACCCTCGCATATTTGAGAAGGCGCTGCGAAGTCTGGCGCAAGAAGGTTTAATCGAATTAAAGGGCGGTGTCGGCCACGAGTCGCTTTGGTTTCGCGTTATCAAGCCGGCTAATCTGCAGGTTGCGATCAAACACCTCAATGATAAAGAAGTCGGAAGAGGCCGTTCTCATTCGCAAATTTCGCCGCGCTCAAATGCGCCCGCAAAATCGGGGCCGAGTTTGCCCGCCGCAGAAAAAATTCAGACCCCAAAGGTTGTTTTGAAAACCGGAAAACAAGAGAGTGGTTGGGCGGACATCAAGCAGCTTTATGACGACGTAACACTGCTCGAAGGATTGCGCGCCTCTGATTCCGATGCATGGCCACTTTTTGAAAAATTGGTTGAAAATTGGAAAAAAGCAGAAGCGTTGATTCTTGAAAAAATCAAATACGAGGTTAACGCGGAAGCCTTCTTTACGCGACTCGTTGACTGGTATGAAGCAAACCAGAAAGCAATTGCTCCTCGTATGGGAGTTGATCTTCGGGCAAAGCTTGTCATCATGATCGGGAAATATGCGCCGCGACCTTCTTTGGCGGAGGAGCTTAGACTGGCAAATCAGCGCGAATTGCTGCCATTTTCGAGAAAACCTGGCCGCTCTGAAATGCGCAAGAGAATCGTGGGTAGTGAATCGTGGATAGTGAGTCGCGACGATACACGACCCACGATACACGACACACAAACCTATAGGGCGGAACTGTGGGATCAATCCGCGGATAAGCCGGAAAGTGGAGCCTTAGCAGGAACTTCCGATGATCGGTTTCACGTTCAGATCGGGGTGGGCGAAGAAGAGGAATTTTGGAAGAAGCGGGAAGCGGATGGAAAACACCACTATTTCTTTTCGCTCGATCGTATTGAAATTATGCGGGAAGTGGATGCCCTTATTTCGGAAAACGGCAAAGTTTTGGATTTATTTTCCGGTAA
>MHFM01000032.1:172-13513 GCA_001804205.1 Omnitrophica bacterium RIFCSPLOWO2_01_FULL_45_10b | reverse complement strand
CCGTTTCCTTTTGAGACAGAGGCCCCTTTTGATGCGGTTGTGATTTCTTCCGGTGTGATGTATTTGCGCGATCCGATTGGCGTGCTGTCAAAAATCCGGACTTTGCTGAAACCGGACGGCAAGCTTATTTTGATTCATTATGGAAATTTGTGGGCAGAGCCCGCAGCCGTGCGCGTTTGGAATAAGCCATTTATGTACAAGAGCCAATACCGCAATCCCGGGAAAGACTATTGGCAGCAGAGCGACGTTTTGGAGGATTGGTTGGAGGGGGCCGAATTCAATCCACCGTCTAAAAGGACATGGATTGGGACAACACAGCGTGGATTACCGACTGGCGATATATTTTTTCTTGCCCATGCATCGCCCAAAAAACGTTCTGAACTACGCGTAAACCTTCGCTCCGAGATGCGCTTAAATTCGGCTAATTTAAGCACTGTCGTGCCGCCAGCAGATGAGCGCCGGCGCGCCGCACTGCCCTCAGCCCCGACCGGGCTGAGGACTGCTCAGTCCTTTCCGCGGTCGGCGGAAAGGGCCGAACTGCGGGATGCGAATTCAGCAGTTACCAAACTGGGCTACATTTATCTTGAGTTGATGAAAGTTTATGCCGGTCTTTTTGCGGCTCCGACAGCGACGCCGAGGACTTATGAGAATTTGGAACAGCAATTACATGAACTGATTCAGTACAATCCCGGCTTTCGCGCTGAACCATACCGCTCCACCTGGCAGCAAGCAAAACAGCAGGCCGCTAAGGCCATGGACATGCTTAAAAGTAATAACCCCAATGCGGCGGCAGCGGCATTGATTCCGGCGGCACGTGGTGTTCAAAACCTCTATTTGAATTTACTTGCGCGCCGGATTGTTTCGCGAACGGATGGGGACAAAAGCGTTTTCTTTAATAAAACAGCAAACCGGTATCAAATGATTCAAGGCGGTTTCCGCAAAGTAACGATTCGAGGTGAATCTGTTTCCGAACGTTACCAGGCGGTTCGTGATTTTGAAAGTTTATGGGAAATACGGCGTTCCGTTCAGCATCAAATCGAAAACGAGCTGAACCAAAGCAAAGTTTGGAGAGGCTTTCTACAGGTTTTAGATGAATTGGGCGCGACACCGGCCGAGACAACAAGAAAACTGGCGGAACAATCTATGGCGCTGGGCGAAGCGCGCTGGCTTGTTGATAAAGAAATTCTGCAATTGTTTATCACCGCCGGCATCACGCAGTTGACAAATGGCTTTGAAAACTCGTTTCGCAATTCAACGCTCGGATTATTGCGCTCTTTTGCCGTCCGCCGCATCAAAATATTCGGAGGTGTGGCTTTGCGGCTTGAGCAAGGCCGGATGCGGGAAGTTAATGAGTTGGCGCACGAGCGCAATCGGCAGGCGCGCGAAAAGATCGAAAAACTCAAGAGGATTATTGCAAACGCTGATTTTGAAGGGAAGCAGTGGGTTTACAAAAGTTCGAAGCGGAAGGCCTCCGGCGCATTTTTCGGAGCTTCAAATGATTTATTGAATAAAATTTTAATTACTGGCGATCGCGAGCCGGATTTGAACGGAGTTTTAAAATTTGTTTATGGAGCCCGCCGGGTTTTTGCACAAACATCAAAAATCGGACCGGAAGAAACTCGGAAGCAAATCGAAACTTATTTGAATAAAGCTGAAAAAATCATTGATGACTCCGAATGGGCTTGGCAATTTTCGGAAAACTACCTTCGTAATCTTGTAGATTGGCATGCAGAGCCTGAAGCAGCGACGGCGCGCGATATTTTTCAGAAAAACTTTTTGGAGTTTATTCAAGATCATGCAATTCATGAAAAACGGTTGAAAATATCATGGTGGTACCGCCTGTATCGTGACGTATTTGTTTCCCCTTATCTTGAGCGTGAAAAGAAGGGTGAAGAGCGCGAAGCCAATTCTCTGCACGAAGCCTTGACGGATGTTTTGGAACTTTTATCGCTGCAAAAACGCGCCGCTTTACTCAAATCAAGCCTTCCAAAACCGGTCAAGAGTTGGATTGATGAACATTTGAAACAGCCGGACGCGGATCTTTCGGAATTAACGGATGCCAAAAAGAAAGAGCTTTGGCGCGTCATTGAGGAAAGCCGCGGGCTTGCTCCGAAGTCATTGCCGATAGCGTCTCTTCGCCGCTCCGAGCTGCGCCGGTTTGAGATGAATGTCAAAGTCAGTCCCGATTTAAGTTATCCGGTGTATCTAACCCGTAATGTTTTTGATCTGGCTAATCCGATTTTGAAAGAAGCCCTGCGCAGCGAGAAAGTTTTTGTGGTTTTGGATGAAGGCGTCAAACATCTTCAGGGGCCGGTGAAGGCTTATTTGGATCATCATGGCATAGGCCACGAAGTTTTATTGATTGCCGGCGGAGAAGAAACCAAAAACGAAGAAACCGGCGAAGCTAATGTGACACGCATCCAAAAAGCTGCAGAAGCATTCGGACTTGACCGCAAAAACCCAATGCTTGTGATCGGGGGCGGCGCGGTCATTGATGTGACGGGTTTTGCAGCCAGCACATTTCATCGCGGCGCGCCGCTTGTACGCATTCCGACGACACTTTTGGCGCAAATTGATGCGGGGATCGGCGTGAAAAACGGTATTAACCGGTACGGCGCAAAAAACTTCAAAGGCAATTTCGCGCCGCCGCGCGCGGTGATTGACGACCCGCTTTTATTGAAAAATCTACCCACCCGGCAAATGATTTCGGGGCTGGCGGAAGCGATTAAAGTTTCTTTGCTAAAAGATGCCGGTTATTTCGCGGAAATTGAAAAAGATTATCCGGAGGTGCTTGCCAAAAATTTTTCCGAAGGCGGTCCGGCATTAAACATCATGTGGAATTCGATCCGGCTGCATCTTGAGCAAATTCAAACCGATCCTTTTGAAACCGAACTTGCTCGGCCGCTTGATTACGGTCACGAGTGGGGACATCGTCTGGAGACGGTCACGCACCATCGCGTAACGCATGGCGAAGGCGTTGCCGTTGGTATGGCCATTGATTCGTATATTTCTTTTAGGCGCGGCTTTATTACGGAAGCCGAGCTGGAGAGAATTCTCAATTTGATTCGGACTGTGGGATTGCCCATTTTTCACCGAGATGCCACGGAAGAAAATCTTTGGCCGGGCCTTGAGTCTTTCCGGGCGCATCTCGGCGGTGAACTTACCATTTCGCTGCTTGACGGAATCGGCAAGAAAAAAGACGTGCATGACATTCAGCGGGAAGAACTTTCAGAAGCGTTGCGATATTTGGAAACGGAAGCCAGCCGCTCCGATCCGCCTTCGCGGAGCGAAGGACGGATCCATCCCGATTCGAAGAATCGGGCGGAAATGCGCTTGCCTTCAGAGGCAAGCACTGCTCGTGCTTCGGCTCCAACCGAGCCGAGAGCCGAGCTGCGGGCAGACAAAACTCCGGCATCGTCGCAGCCGGACAGCAAAAAGCCCGATTCAACCGTCCAACGCAAGTTGTCCGTTCTTAAAGATACGTTTGAGGTTTGGCGCATGATCGTGATGATGATCGGAGGCGGATTTATCTCGGCGTTGATTGTAGGGATTCTCGCGATAGTACCCGTAGCTGGTTATTTTGTTCTTGCCATCAGTCTTAAAATTTGGCAAGCCTGGGCGGATTGGCGGGAAGCTCCGCCCACCTCCCGTCGCTTTGAAATGCGGAATCAATTTAACCCGTATGACTGGGTGGTTAAAAATCAACTCAAAGCGATATCGTCAGAAGAAAAAGACAGGCAGGCACTCTCTGTTTTTTTTAGCAATCTTTTAATGGCTCTTTCGAGTTCTTTGGGGACAAAGGAAGAAAGCCTTGCTAAAGAACAGGTTGGTCAAGCGCTTCGATATTTATCAGAGAGATGGTCCCAAGAAAACAATGGAGATATCGGACAATGGCTTGCAACAGCAGCGATGTCATTTACAAATTTGAAAAGCATAAAAATGAAACTATTTGGCCTTTATGCTTTACCCGAACCGTATCGCTGGCAAGCCCTTTTCTACAGCATTTTGGCCATGACCAATCACATTCGCAATAGTGATCGTCACGAACCCGAAAAAGCAGATGGGAAAATAGTTTATTTGGACGATGTTTTTCTGACCGGTGATCCTGAGCTGGGCTTAGACGGAGTTTTGCTTCACTATGTTGCGGGCCTGGTTGAGAGAATCAAGAAACAAGACCCACAACTTTTTGAAAAAGTCGCCGCAAAATCAAATTCTGTTCAAACGACAAACGAGGAGATTTATATTCGCGCCCTCGCATCGGCATTGAATCCGGATGTTCATTTTTCTCCTACGAGAATAAGTCGTCATTATCAAACAACAGACGAATCACAAAAGAAAGTTGCGGATCAGCGCGCCTTGTTTGTAACGCGTCTTATCGAAGTATTACCGGATGAAAAAGCTATTCTTAATCAAATTTGGACAAAAATGCTTACGCATTCTTGGCGGGCAAGCAGTCTTTTGCCGCTGAATGAAACGCGAACCATACAAGCCTATAGCCCTGCAAATCTTCTTCGTTCCGGACCGTTAAAGGAATTAGCAAAAGTCCCGTCAGGAAATTTCTTGAATCCATTTTTGAATGTTCTCGCGGACGGAAAAAATAAGGTTTGGGAGCGTCAACATTTTGTAGATGATGAAAAAGATATTCGCGCCGCATTGAGCAAAGATTTGTCAATTTTCCGCTCCGAAATGCGCTTGGCTCCGGTTGAACCAAGCGCTGTCGTGCCGCCGGCAAATGAGCGCCGGCGTGCCGAGCTTCGGAATGCGAAAGCGTGGGATCAAGCAGTAAGAAATGTGATTGAAGATAGGGTTTCTCCTAAGGCAAGGAAAGAATCGATGATTCAAATATGGTCCCGGGAATTTCGGATTCAGAGCTTTGCCGCAAGCGTTGGTGCCGCAAAGGCGGTGGAAAAACTGGTTCTGGCAGCCTCTCAGCATCTGACGAAATTGCAAAAACGGCATCAAAAAATAATTGCGGTCTATCTGGGAGCAGTTTTTTTATTCATCTTTAGTCCATTTCATTTGGAGCCGCTCTTAAAACTGGCGCAAGCGCATCCACAGATTTTTTGGATCGGCACAGTCGCTCTCATCGTTATGGTGCCCGTCTACAGTATTTGGACGCTGGTGCAATTCATAAAATTTCCAACGCGCCTTGAGAGCTGGGAGGAGCTGGTGGGGATTTTGGAAGAACATGCCATCGAAATTGAAAATGAAAAACAATCCTTAGAGCAATCTCGCTCCGAAATGCGGGATGCCCCGGCAGAAGATATTTTGCAAGACTCAACGGAAAGGCAAACTCTTAAAAAGAAATTTTACAAAACCGTGACCTGGGGGATGGTTATTTGGGGATTGCTTGAGTTCGCGAGCTGGGCTTCCGGGATTCCGTTTTTGTTCCGGGCGTATATGGCACTCAATACTGTTTATTGGGTAAGCATTCCGGCAGGGCAAATTCTCACTTCGGGGTTAATTGCGGCATCCACCGGCGCCATGACGGATTATTACACCCAACTGACCAGCGATTACCCTGCCTATAAACATCATGTCAGGGAACGCTTTTCCTTTTTCATGCTGGTGCGGTTTTCCATCGGTGTGGTTACATTTTTTTCTAATATTCATTTAATCGACCGATTTCAAGACCCCTTTGTGCGTTTTATTTTGGGGGCCATCGTGGGAATTATTCCGAGCAGTTTGACGGCGGTTTACTTCAACGGCTATTGGAACCGAAAAGGAATTCGGGCCATGGAGCAAGAAGGAAAACCTCACGAAGATATTTCTCATTACACCGCACGCAAACAATGGAAAAAAGACGTAAAAAGCATTTTTGGCCGCCTGCCCGTTGTTTTAATGCAGCATGATGCCGCGCAAAATGTCGTTCCGCCTTATTTGCGAATCCCAGCGATATTTATCGTCGGATTTTTTATGCAGCTTTTCAGAAATTATATGGCGAACTCGAAAAATCCAAAGTTTGATTTGCCGCTTTATCTTAAAGTCAATCTTCCGCTTGCGCTCGCTTTCGCTTTGGCGGGCGGTACATGGGAGGCTACGATCACCGCATTTTCGGTGAGCACCATAACGACGATCGGTGCGATGGCGATTCAAAAGAAACAAACTTCCCGCCGCTCCGAGCTGCGCTCAGCCCCGACCGGGCTGAGGACTGCTCAGTCCTTTCCGCGGTCGGCGGAAAGGGCCGAGCTGCGCAAGAGAATCGTGGATGGTGAATCGTGGATGGTGAATCGTGAAACAGCTGCGCGAAACGATACACGACCCACGATACACGATACACAAACCCACAGGGCTGAAATGCGTGTGGAATGGTTTGATCCTGTGATTAGTCAGTTTGTTATTGCCCGCGAAAAACAAGCAGCAGTAGATCGCCTCGGAGAATTCATCCGCAGTTTTATGAACGAGCCTTTTCGCGATTTTCAAAAACCACAGATTGATTTTCTATCCATCGGTTCAACGGCACGCGGAACACAAGCCACGAGAAACTTCGATTATGATATGAAGGCCCTCTTACCACCCTCGGAGGAACCGATTCCAACGATGTATGTTCCGGCTTTTAATGCACGTCTCGAATCGCTTAAAGAGAGTTTTGATACACAACTTAGACAAAAATCCGGACCTTTCTATGAAGCGATGCAGGCTTTTTATCCAAACCAAAGTATTAGCGTTCAATTAGAAAAGACATCAACTGAACCAAAGAAATTCCTGGTTGGCAGGATCAGACTCAGTGTAAGCGGTGAAACACATTTCGTTTTTCTCGAAATCGGTTTTGGTAGAGATAAAGCTGGACATGAATATTCCAAAGCTTTTCAAGAAATCCTTGAAGAGAAATTTAAAGATCCCATCAAAAGAGAATGGGTTCTTGCCAATGTGCGGATGATGAAGTACATCGCAAAGGCGCTTGATATGTATGATCGCAAACAGGGTGGCATTCGAAGCGTCGGCGCGGAGCTTTTCATCTTTCATTTTGGGGGTAGTTTTGACCAAGTTATGGACAATTTATATAATGCTATCATAGAGGAACTGAAAAAAAGCTATGATTTAAAATTGACAGACGCATCCTTTGCGGAAAAATATCCTGTACCAGACCTTGAGACTATCGCCGAGAAACTCGCAATTTACAATCCGGTTTATGGACTTTTAGAACCTTATCATAATGTTCTTCTTTTTTTAGATCGCCCCAAACCGGATCAGCCACGAAATCAGGATTTACCTCAGTGGACAAAGTTATTTGTCTTTGCCGCGGTATATCACTGGGCAAAGCAGTCAGGTCAAACGCCAAATCCGGAAGAACTAATTGCACAAACGAAAGCTATTTTGACTGAACGCGCCTTGCGGGCATGGGGTGAAGCTTTAGCAAAAGTGGATCCAAGCGATCCGGTACTTTCTGGCTTAAACTATCAAAAAGCTGCAACCATCGTGCGTGAGCATCCGGAAATTGCAACACTCGAAAATTATCTGGCCTCCGGATTTTATGTATTACATCCCCATCGACTTTCTGTACAGGCAAAGGGATTGGTGCTTTTGAGAGCTTTTTCGGAAAGTAACCCGTTACTTGTCAGAGAAGCTGCTTTAAAGTTGAAATCTCTTTATGATGCCCGCTCTGTGGAGCCGCGAAGCTTTTATTTAACAGAAAAAAGCCTTCTTTTCCTTCTTGTCATGAATCGCACGGTCGTCCAGTCAGATCCGGAAGTGCGTGATTTTCTTAATAACCAGCGTTACTCTATAAATTTCAGGAACTCGCTTATAGACAGCGGGTTGATTCCTAAGCTAGCGGAAATCACTGACCATTTAGTATTAGAAGAACCAATCCCAAGAGTAAGAACGGTTTCTTGGCACATGAAACTTGATTTAAGCGGGATTGCGTTACCGCCGGATGGGGCCTTTGAGGAACTTGCCCGGAAGCTTTTGAGTGCGAAAGACCGCCAAGCAATGTCTCTGCATTTTACTACAGGCGATTTTCCAGATCAGTTGCAGCGTATTCGATTTCTAGCGTTATATTTTTATTTGTTGAGTTATCGTCTGACTACCGTAAAAAATCTCCGGAACTTTTTAAGTGATAAATCATGGTTCAGGTACCCAGTGGTAGATCGATTAAGTGATACAATTTTTTATAACTTTTCACCCACTCAACAACTTCGAGGGGATCAGCTGGCGGAGGCTGTGAAAGGTATAAAATATTTTTTGGAGATGTTTTGGGCGCTTCATGTTGGTTTATGGGCTGCTAGTATTGAAGATTCTTATCAGCGTGTTTTCCCTGGATATGTCCATGTTTTCATTGGGTCAGACACAAAACAGGCAGCCGCTATTTATCGTCAATTTGAAAAAGACATGGTGGCTTTACTTCGAAAGTACGATCGTTATCAAAATACGGGGAATGTAAAAAAATGGGGCAATGACGAAGAACACCAAACACGCATCACCGCATTATCAGAAAACCATTTAGATGAAATGTTATATCCCAGCAAAGAATGGTTTATGTCGCCTGCCATGCTTGACCAAAGTTCTAGGGATCAATTTCCCAACTGGGCGCGGCTGGAAGCCCTACTTCTCTATGATGAAAATCCTGTCGGGGCAGGGGAACCTCGTTCTGAAGATTTATTACCCTCAGTGGGCGAAGCTTTTATGGGAGAGTTGAGACTTTTGGGTTTCAATGCTGGAGGAAAGATTCACGCAGTGTTGGAAGGAAAACCACTTCACGAAAATATTTTAGGGCAAAGGTCACCTGATCCTTTTATAGATGACGCAAACCAAAAGGAAGCAACATCACGTTACAAACAAGCAATGCAAAATGTGATAGAAAAGGGAAATCTTGATCCATGGCAACTTCCCGACCCGCAAGTTGTTCGAAGTGAAATGCGGCAAGCAGAGCGTATAAAAAATCGCGTATGGGAAGCTTTTCATCAGCGGTATCCCGACCGGATTCCTCTGACCCCACCCACCCGATCCGAGCTGCGCACGGTGCCTGCAAGCTCTCAAGCGGTTGTGTCTGCCGGAACAGCAGCTATTATCCATGAAATGCTGCATTGGTCCGCAGGAGTTGTGAAGGATTTGACCATTTATGGGGATCATCACCACGAGCAGACCTATGATCAATTTTATGAAATATTAAAGCGAAGAATTTTATCGCTGCTAAAACGCCGATCGCAAAAAGACACCATCGCGCTAGAACTTGCCAAGCCCATATTAATTCTGGAATCAGGCCCTCCGGGAAGCGGCAAATCGCATGTTCAACGGGAATTAATTGACAAGCTCGAAGGCGATCTTCAACTTGCGCCCGGACAAATTCTGCCTATCAGCACGGATGAGGTGCTGTTGGATATGCCGCCGCCTGAGGAATGGCAAAGGGCCCAGGCGCTTTTTTCCGCAATCCACGGCTTACCGGATAAAGAATCCGATCCGGTTGTCCAGAATTTTAACGACGACTTACGCCGACGCGGTTACCGTCCGTTTGATTTTTGGGGCAAGGAACTCAAAACTTTGGATGTCATGGTCCAAAAATTCGCGGTGGAACGTATTGCGCAGCTAATCAAAGCGTTTAATTCACGCCGCCGGATTACGGCTGAAAATTTTAAAGAATATTTGTTTCCGGCCTATGATCAGCGCGCCCGCGGCCAACTGCGCATTCGTTTTGTAGATGGCCGCTATCAAATTCTTTCCGGGCCGGCAGGAAAGCGGGTGGCATTAAAGTTTGTCAAAACGGAAAAGCGATGGACTATTCAATACTGGGCCGAGGAAACTGCTGCAGCCGGAGCGGTGTGGCACCGTCTTGACCGTAACCATGCGCTTGAGCTGGCCGACTTTATCCCGGATTTAAAAATAATCCCGTCGGCTCACGGCGAGCTTGTCATTCAATTCCGCCACACGGCGCCGATGATTTTAGAAACGAGCCCCGGCAAGGCCCCATCTGTGGCTTATGTCCAGAATAATAAAAAACTCGGAAGCATTGCGGTTCCTGCTGGTGCGCCGCCGCAGGTTTTAGAATTTTTGTACGATATTTCTCCGGTGAAAAACCGCCGGAACGGCGAACTCGAGCCCCGAGTCATTTATATGGAGGGGATTTTGGCGCTTTTCAGTTTGTTGAACAACAAACAAATCGCTTACTGGCAGGATTGGCCTCTTGACAAAAATCATTTAGCGCGCGCGCGGGCTTTAGAAATAAATCCCCGGACGGTTGATCTTGTGTTTTTTGTTGACAGTACTTTCTGGGCGCGGCTCGTGCGCATGTTGGAAAGAACGCTGGATGAAAAAGGGCGGTCGGAATCCTGGGATCAGTATGCTTTTACGCGCATCAAACGCCAGATAACGGAAGAAATTTTGATTCATGCAACCCGAAATAAAGCTGAGTTCAAGGTCACCAGCCACAGCCTGGCAGAAGCTTTTTGGCGAGTTTATTATTACGATCTTAAACCCGTGCTGGCGGAAGAAGAATTTGATTCGCTCCTGACCCATGAGGACCGCCGCGAATTTTTTCTTCAAGACGGCACGCGAACCATACTTGAAAAAATTCGTGTCCGATTACAAGAAATTGAACAAGCGGCAGTTGTTAAGGAGTTACGAACAACCCAAACCGCATCTGACCGCCTGCCCGAATGGTCTGAAAAAAATGGCATTTTTGAATTGAGCACCCCTTATTTTACGATGCAAGGCACGCTTCCAAATTCGCCGGAAAACCGGGATTCAAAATTAGAAAAGATTTTTGATCAAGCCAAATTCAGTCTTGGCGGGCTGATGGTGCCGATGATGCTTGCCCGATTGCCAAAAAATTTGGAAGCAATTCAAGTCTGGCAATCCGATGGAAACATTAAGAAAATCCGATTGGGCGGGAAACTTGTTTTGGTACGTCAGAACACAACACCACTCGGTATCCGGCTTCAAGAATTGGATAAAGCTTATCAAGCAGCAAAACAATCCCAAAAAATGCTTCAGGCCAATCGCTTGAAAAGCAAAGCCTATCGCTTCATGCGCGAATGGCTGCGCCTGATTTATAAAATGGGACAAATGGGATACGCCTATGACAATCCTTCGCCGGATTCTTTTTCACCTATGTTTTTCCATGGCCGCGAAGCTGTTGTCGGGCGCCTGCTGAAGGGGCTCCGCTCCACTCAGCGAATTTCGGCGGAAGAAATCCGGAAAAATCTCCGAGAGGTTGAGCCGCAAATTCCGGAAGCGTTCCGTGATGATTTCTTAGAAATTTTAGAAAAGTTCCGTCCTGAATTACCCGAAGAAATACAGCCGAAAGTCATTTCAGGGCCGATTTTGATCGAAGGATTAATGGATCAAATGCAGTTTTTGAACCGTTTGACCATTCGCATGCAAGCGCGCCGTTTACGGAATAAATTTGAACACGAAGCAAATGGCGCACAAAAAGATCCCAAACAATGGGCGCGCGCCTTTGCGGAGGCAATTCCTTTTCCGGGGTCGCAATCACAAGGAGCCATTTTTGATTTTGTCGCTACCGTTGATGTTCATAAAGATTGGCGTCAGCAAATTCCGGAATGGCGAAAGCAAGTTGAAAAGAAATATCGGCGTGTCCGCATCAGCAAGGAACTGGGTGGATATAGGACTCGCGACCGGATCACCATTGAAGAATTTGAAAAGTCTTTGAAAGAAAACCGCTCAGAAATGAGACTTGATTTTATTCCTCAGGATAAAAAAATTGTGGCCTTTGGGTCGAGCACGATTAAGGGCGTGGTGGATCCCGAACTATCTTTTCCGGCTTTGCTGGCGAGAATGATCGGCCGCAAAGTAATTAACAGCGGTGTCGGGGGCGAACTTTCGACCACGGGCATTTCCCGGTTACCGGGAGTTTTAGACCAAGAAAAACCTGCGTTATTGATTCTTTTTCACGGAAGGAATGATTTAATCGGTGGCAAAGACGAAAAACTGATTCAAGTATCGCTTGAGAAAATGATACGCGACGTGCATGCGCGCGGCACGCAAGTATTGCTTTTGGGAGCGGCCCGTCTGGGCGGCGCGGAAGATGCAGCTCTTTATAAAAAAGTTGCAGCGGAAGCTGAGGCGCAAGGAGTGAGCATTGCCTATCTTGGGGAATTTATAACAAAACTTTTACTGGATGAAACTTTGCGGGCCGATCCGGTTCACGCTAATGCGGAAGGCAATTTTCTTATTGCAGAAAAAACCGCGGAATTTTTATGGGAAAACGGAGCATTGGACGCAAAGCCTGATACGGCTTTGTTAAAACGCGCGTTTTATTTGAGCCAGCTGGTTGAAATTCTAAATCGAAATCTTTTCCTCCTTCAAGGCGATTATTCTCAGCCGGGATGGAATAATGAATTTTATCACGAGAGAGAAAAATTAGGATTTAAAGGTAACAATTACGAAGATCCTGATTTTTCCGCAATCATGAAAATGACCGGCGAGGAGCTTGACCGCACAATCGCCATGCTTGCAACAAGCATCGTTGACCGAATTCAGATGGGTAAGCTGGCTGACATGAGAAAGAATCATGTTCCTGATGAGAGAGCAATGCGCCGGCTGATGCAAATCCTTGGTATGAAAACGTCCGACCTCACTCAAACCGAGAATGATCTGCGGCCGGATTCCGCAGGGCGTGTGCGGCCGAGGTTTCTGGCCCAAAAAAGTATTCTCGGAATACTGACACCATTAACAATTACCTCCGAAACGCCGCAGGCAATCCAAATGTTTTTTAATGAGTACAAGGAAATTGCCGAGCCCCTTTATCAACGTGCGGCCGCGGCATTGGAGGGGCTGTTTTCAGTTGACCAATTGATGCTTCAATCTCCTGTGGCTGATCCGTCAAGAGCGAAGAATATTATCATCCGCTACTTTGCGCATTTTCTTTTTGCTTTTTCACAGCATCAAGTTTTAAAGCAGTACGCAAAGAATGGATTTTTGTTTCATGCGATTACTGGTGACAGTCTCGGGCTTGGAATCGCGATGGTGATTTCGGAAGCATTAGATTTTGAGCGTTTTGTTTATTATCTCAAAAGACGGTTTGAGCTTTTTCCATTGATGCTTGAAAAGCTTTATGGCCGCGTCGTTGTTCCGTTCAGTGACCCTGAGCCAATCGAGGCTCTTGTACAGCCGAATGAGATTGAGGTCATGAGTTATGGGGATGACCGGAAAGCGTACCTTGCGGTTAATACGTCGAATTTTACAGAGACCAAAGCGATCGCCACAAGGATTGCCGGGATTCTGGGTATTTCCGCCGATATTGTTTCGTTTGCGTTTCCGATAACAGCGTGGACCCATCATTCTCTTTATGGCGCAGACTTCAAAGAAAAACTTCAAACATTAATTAATGAAATTTCATTTCAAAATCCTAAAATTGATATTCTTGACTCCTCATTTAATTCC
>MHFM01000032.1:0-154 GCA_001804205.1 Omnitrophica bacterium RIFCSPLOWO2_01_FULL_45_10b | reverse complement strand
ATGATTACGACAGTAAGCCAGGCAAAGGATGCTTTATTAAGGTCTGTGCTGGGTACCGACTTTTGGTTTCAGACAATTCGCGCTATCAACCGCCATACGCGTGATCGAATTTGGATTTCGTCAGATCCCGAAAGTTGGCAGCACTTAAAAGAAA
>MHFM01000031.1:9582-20034 GCA_001804205.1 Omnitrophica bacterium RIFCSPLOWO2_01_FULL_45_10b | reverse complement strand
TTGAAATTGTAAAGCGGGGGCCCAAAACATTTGTTTTGGATGGTGCCCACAATGGAGCTTCGATGACTGAGGTTTGCAAGGCAATGGAAACGCTTTTTTCCGGCCAAAGGAAAGTTGTTATTTTAGGGACTTCCCGTGAGAAAAATCTGGAGGCTATTTTAAAGCCTCTGCTTCATTATAATAGGAAGGAAGAATTGGATTATTTGATTGTGACAAAAAGTAACAACCCGAGAGCCCGGGAACCAAAGACTATATTAGAAGCGCTCACTAAATTAGACTGGAAAAAGCCTGCCCTCTGGGCGCAAGATATAGATAAGGCCCTTCAACTGGTACGTAGAATAAATCTACACAAGGCGGTTTGTTTGATTACCGGTTCTTTGTTTTTGGTTGCAGAGGCTAGAGAGGCTCTAGGATGCCGGAAATTAATTTAGACGATACCATTGCGGCGATTTCTACACCCCCCGGAGAAGGCGGCATTGGAATTGTGCGTTTAAGCGGTGAAAAAGCGATTGAAATTGCTGGAAAAATGTTTCGGAAAACAAAGGATAGTGTTGCCACCGTCATTGCGAACGAAGTGTCCGCCCAGCAGAACGGCGGATCCGCCGTCCCGGGTGGCGGAAAGCAATCTAACATAAGACGTCATCCTGAGCCCGCCAACGATCTTTGGCGGGCGAAGGATCTTAAGATTCTTCGCTCCGCTCAGAATGACACTATGGGATTGCTTCACCGGACCGACCGTCCGGCACCGGAAGACCGAGCGGCCGTCCGCCGCTTGAACAACCGGCGTCACTCTGCCCCTCGCAATGACGAAAAACTCGAAGAAGCTCAATCTCATTTGGCACAGCTTGGGTATATTTATGATGGAAACGATCAATTAGTCGATGAAGTGCTTATCACCGTTTTTCATAAGCCTCGTTCCTATACGGCGGAAGACGTGGTCGAAATCAGCGCCCACGGAGGGTTTCGCGTTCTTCGAAAGATTTTAGATCTCGCTCTTTCCTTTGGCGCCCGCCAAGCGGAACCCGGTGAATTTACGCGCCGCGCTTTTTTAAATGGCCGTCTTGATTTAACTCAAGCGGAAGCAGTCCTTGATTTGATTCGCTCCAAAACGGACGGTTCGCTTGAAGTCGCTCTTCGCCAGCTTACCGGCAAACTTTCGCAGGAGGTCAATGCCATTAAAAATGATCTCATGAAACTTTATGCGCATGTGGAAGCCTATCTTGATTTTCCGGATGAGCACCTTGAAATTTATTCGGATGAAGATTTTAAATCGGGCTTTAAGAAAGCGATGGAACGCCTTAGTCGTTTGATCAAATCATTTTCAAAAGGCCAAATTTTTAGGGAAGGCGCTTGCGTGACCATTGCGGGGCGGCCCAATGTGGGGAAATCCTCGCTTCTCAACGCGCTTCTTGATCGGGATCGGGCGCTTGTGTCCGAAATTCCAGGCACAACGCGCGATATTTTAGAAGAATCTATTGAGCTGGCCGGCCTTTTGATTCGGCTTGTTGATACAGCCGGCCTATGGGAGAGCGATCATCCCTTAGATCAAGCTGCCATAGAGCGGACCAAGCGTTCTTTTCAAGATGCAGACCTATTCCTCTGGGTCTTAGACGCTACAACTGGCTTCACAGAAGGGGATCGAATCATTTTTGAGCATTTGAAAGGTAAGAAGGTGATCCCGGTTATTAACAAAATTGACATCAAAGCCCAAAATGGCATTGCGAATCAGTTAGCAAAGTACACAGAGAAGCAAAAAGCTTGCTTTTTGTCAGCCAAGACGCGCGAGGGAATCGAAACTCTCGAAAAAGAAATTGTAAATTCGATTTTGGAAGGCGGTTTGGAGAAAGAATCTGTAATGATTACTCGCCTTCGACACCAGAGAGCGCTTAGCGCGTCGTTAGAAGCGCTCGAAAAAAGTTTTGAAACGCTTTTAAAGAAAGAGTCTCTCGAATTTGTGGCATTAGATTTGAAACAGTCCCTTGATGCCCTGAAAGAATTTGTGGGTGAGATCTACAGCGAGGACCTATTGGACGCCATTTTCAGTGAATTCTGCATTGGGAAGTGATGATTCCGGAGAAAGCAAGCACAAAATTTTAAAAGAAGTTATCATCTTGGCACGTTTCTTTTTCCGTTCCAAAGATTTTTATTTTTTTCGTTGACATCAAAATTCTTCTTGATAGAATTCATTTGTTCGACCAAGCACCAGAAGTTCTTTTGAAGATCGAATCTCAACGGGAAATGAGAAAATAAGTCGGCGGGAAAAACGGAAAGCAATTTGGTTTTTTTAATTTTATGCGCAAAATGGAAAAAAGAAGATAAATAAAATAGAGTGGCGTAAAACGCCGCTCTTTTTTTGTCTTCAAAATTCCCGTGTCAAAATTTTTACCGGACTTAATCACGCAAACAGGAGCAACGGCAAAAATGTTTTTTCGCAGGCCGCCCTTCGACGATGTAAATTTTAAGGGCGCCTTTAGCGTTGATGCCGAGCAAGCGATGCGTTCCAACGTTCAGTTTCATTTCCTCGAGGGATTTTTCAGAGAAGTTCCCGTGCATTCTAAATCATGAGATAATTTTTGGGTCGATTTAATCTTGGGTTAAAGTATTACCCAAAGCGTGCCGATTTTATGCTTGACAGCACTAGATGTTGTGCCATAGGGTAGTATTAAATACAAGATATAGAAGAGAGCACGCATCTAAGATCCGCTCAGGCCTAAGGTTAGGTTGGGCAAGAAGATAAGAAATCTGGGTTAAAGAAAACAGTTCCAAACCAGAGGAGCCGCGATGCGAGCAAGAACTCAGAAAGCAAAGATGCAGGCAAAGACAGTTTCTGATGAAAGCGGAATAACCGCTCACGCCCAACGCGGTTTGCATGTTTCACGGCGTTTTACGCGCCTTGGAGTCCATCCATTTAATGAGCTTGAGTGGACACGCCGAACCTCCATGATCACCAATCCGGACGGCTCTGTTGTGTTTAAAATGGAAGATGCCGAAATTCCTTCTTCCTGGTCCCAGCTCGCTACCGATATTGTCGTTTCCAAATATTTTAGAAAAGCGGGCGTTCCTCGCGCAGGTTCAGAAACCAGCGTACGCCAAGTGGTGAAACGCCTGGCTCATTCCATTCGAACCGGCGGTGAAAAATTAGGCGGTTATTTTGCAACCCCGGAAGATGCGGAAGCATTCGAAGCAGAACTCACTCATCTTTTGGTCAATCAAAAAGTAGCGTTCAATTCCCCCGTTTGGTTTAATTGCGGCCTTTATCACGAATATGGAATTACGGGAAGCAGCGGCAATTGGTTTTGGAATCCGGAGACCGGAACGGTTGAGCCAACGGCAGATGCTTATTCGCATCCGCAATGCTCCGCTTGTTTCATTCAATCGGTCAATGACGATTTGATGTCGATTTTCGAACTCGTTAAATCGGAAGCTCGGCTTTTTAAATATGGTTCGGGAACGGGCACTAATTTTTCTTCACTTCGCGGCCGGCAAGAAAAACTTTCAGGCGGCGGCACTTCGTCGGGCTTAATGTCTTTTCTTGAAGTTTTAGATCGGGGCGCGGGGGCTACCAAATCAGGCGGAACCACCCGGCGCGCGGCCAAAATGGTGGTGCTCGACATGGACCACCCTGAGATTGTGGATTTCATTAATTGGAAAATGCGTGAAGAACGGAAAGCTCGCGCTCTAATTGCCTCGGGCTTTCCCGCTGATTTTAATGGAGAAGCTTACCGGACGGTTTCCGGCCAAAATTCGAACAATTCGGTGCGCGTTACCGACGAATTTATGCAAGCTTATCTCAATGGAGGTAAATGGCAGACCCGTTTCCGCACCACAGGCGAGACCGGCGAAACATTTCAGGCAAAAGACCTGATGGAACAGGTTTGTGAAGCTGCTTGGGCTTGCGCCGATCCGGGAGTGCAGTTTGATACCACGATTAATGATTGGCATACCTCTGCCAATACAGACCGAATCTACGCGTCCAATCCTTGTTCGGAGTATATGTTCTTAAATGACACCGCTTGCAATCTTGCTTCCATTAACCTGATGAAATTTTTGAATCCGGACGGCGTTTTTGATGTGGAAGGCTATCGGCATGCCTGCCGGATTTTCATCATCGCCCAGGAAATTCTTGTAGATTTCGCTTCTTATCCAACAAAGACCATCGGCCAAAATAGCCACGACTACCGGCCACTAGGTTTAGGCTATGCCAATTTAGGAACGCTTCTCATGGTCAACGGCATTCCTTATGACAGCGAAGAAGCTTTGGCGATTGGCGGCGCATTGACGGCGATTATGACCGGACATGCGTATCGGGTTTCCGCGGAAATTGCGCGGTCCAAGGGGCCTTTTCCCGGATATCTCAAGAATAAACAGCCGATGTTGCGCGTCATTGGAAAGCACCGCGATGCGGCGTATAAAATCGATAAAGAAAAATGCCCCTCTTATCTTTTGAAAGCGGCGCAGGAAGATTGGGATGAGTCGCTTGCTTTTGGCAAACAATATGGATACCGCAACGCGCAGGCCACGGTGATCGCGCCGACAGGAACCATCGGGCTTTTAATGGATTGCGATACAACCGGCGTTGAACCCGATTTCGCGCTTGTGAAATTTAAGAAGCTGGCCGGCGGCGGATATTTTAAAATTGTGAATCAATCCGTTCCCGCGGCGCTCAGGAAACTTGGGTATTCGGAAATCGACATTAAAGACATGATCGAATATGTAACCGGAACCGCCTCGCTTAAGAATACCCCGTGGATTAATGAGAATGCGCTTCGCTCGAAAGGTTTTACGGATGCCGACATTGCCAAAGTCGAATCCAAACTTCCGTCTACTTTTGAATTGGCACATGCCTTCGCTCCATGGGCTTTGGGTGAGGAAACGCTCAAACGCTTAGGATTCAAAGAAAGCGAATATCGAGCACCAAATTTTAATCTTCTGCAATCCCTCGGATTTTCACCGGCTGAAATTGAGGAAGCAAACCGTGTGATTTGCGGGACGATGACAATTGAAGGCGCGCCTCATCTGAAAAAAGAGCATCTTCCTGTTTTTGATTGCGCCAACAAATGCGGTAAATACAGCGAGCGCTTCATTGCGCCGATGGCGCATGTTCGAATGATGGCAGCTGTTCAACCTTTTATTTCCGGCGCCATTTCCAAGACGGTGAATCTTCCGAAAGAAGCGACCGTTGAGGAGATCCGGGATATCTATGTGGAAGGATGGAAACTTGGCGTAAAGGCCATCGCGCTTTACCGGGATGGCTGTAAAGCTTCTCAGCCGCTCAATACTTCATCTTCGGATACAAAGTCTGAGACCAAAGAAAAAGCAGCTGAAAAACCTGTTGACCAGCCGATTTTGCGCCGCCGCCGACTTCCCAAAAAGCGCGCCGGATTTACGCAGGAAGCAACCGTAGGCGGCCACAAAGTATATTTGAGATCAGGTGAATATGAAGACGGCAATTTAGGTGAAATTTTCATCGATATGCACAAAGAAGGCGCCGCCTTCCGAAGCATGATGAACTGTTTCGCGATCGCGGTTTCACTCGGCCTTCAGTACGGCGTTCCGCTCAAAGAATTTGTGGATGTATTTACCTTCACGCGCTTTGAGCCGCAGGGAGCGGTAGAGCATCCCAATATCAAATTCGCGACATCAGTAGTTGATTATCTTTTCCGCGTACTTGGAATGGAATATTTGGGCATGACCGATTTCGTGCACAAGAAACCTGTGGACAGCGAGCCTCTTTCTGTTTCGCAAAAAGTACCGGCAAAAATCCAAAAACAGGAACTTCCACCGATCACCGAGGCAATTCCCAACGAAGTAAAGCATCAAGAATCAGTTTCCCAGCCTCAAACCGACGCGACATTTGTACGCGCAACAGCGGGAAATACTTTAGAATTTGTAAAGATAAGCACAGCAGCAGTTTTATCCGAGCATCTTTCCCAGATGATGGGTGATGCGCCGATGTGCAATTTGTGCGGGCATTTAACCGTTCGCAGCGGAGCCTGCTACAAATGCCTTAATTGCGGCAATTCAATCGGATGCTCATAGTCCCGAGCGCCTGCCTGCTCGCAGGAAGCGAGGGGCAACTCGATCGGGTGTTCATAATTACATTGTTATCCCTGCAAAAGCGGGGATGACAACCAGTTTAAAAAAAGGGACAGGCATGAAGTTAAAGCCTGTCCCTTTTTTACTTTCGAAATTCAAAAACCTAGTTTAGATTCAATGCGGGAAACCCGTTTGGAAAGATCGGGGAGAGCGATTCGTAGAACATCTTCAACAGAAGTAAGCCGGGTTTCAACGACACCCAGCCGTTCTTCGACTGCCGACAGCCGTTCGGGAAGCGGGGCAACCACTTCGACAACCGTGCGGAATTCGCTTTTAAGGTCTTCGACTAAGACCGCAACTTCGCGAGCGGTAAAATTATCTTTCATAGGTGCAATGACAAGTTAGCGAGGCCGATGTTTCTGGTGGTGTTTGCGCTGGAACCAATCAAGGAAGGCGACAAACGCAATTACCAGAGTAAAAAACGTTAAGGCCAAATAAGCCATCAATACTCCCGTCATTTGGAATCGCTCCTTCCTTATCGGTCGATTAACAAAATAAGAATATATAACGTGATAAAAAGTATACATCCCAGCAGAAAAATAGGGAAGAGGAATCCTTTTTGGCTAAATAGATTCCCGGCAATTAAAGTAGCCGCGTCCACGGTAATCAAGCTCAGAAGAACTTTCCCGGTGTTTTCTCGTTGTCTTTGCGTGAAACCGAACATGACTAAAATTATATAATAAATATGAATAAAAATCAATATATAGTTTAACGGTATTCAAAACGACCCCTCTACCCTCCTTGACACTCAAGGTTCTCTCTACTAAACTATTCTCTTCGCAACTAACCTCCTAAGGATACTGCGCGTAAATATAATGTATATCAATAGTTCCATCAAAAACTATCTCAATGAACTTTCAAGTGATAAGCCGATTCCGGGTGGGGGAGGTACTTCCGCGCTTGTCGCTGCTTTCGGCATTGCGCTCGCGCTGATGGTGGCTCGGATTTCTTTAAGGCGCCTTGACAAGCGTGCCCAAAAGAAACTGAGCCAAACCATTAAACTTTTGGAACGCCTACGCCGCGAAGCCGAAGAAACGGTTGATTTGGATCCAGAAGTTTATGCGGATGTTATGAAAAGTTACAAACAGCTTAAAGCATCGGGCCATTCATCCAAGGGCAAAACAAATGTGGAACGGGCGCTTGCCAATTCATTCCGGCTTCAAGCCGATTTGGCGCTTTTAATTTTGATGGCGAAAGAACTTCTAAGTTCCGTAGATTCTTTCGCGAAAGGTTCTATCCGAAACGATCTTTTCGTTTCAATTGGGCTTTTAGACGGCGCATTCCGGGGCGCTATTGCCACGGCACGGATTAATGTGGTTTATATGAACAAGGGCGCTCAGAAGCGTCATTTTGAACGTGCGCTTGCAAACGTCGAACAAAAGTACCGGAAAATTAAATTTGGATAACAATGTCATCCTGAGGCGACACTAAAGTGCTGCTTCGCTGAGCCGAAGGATCTCGAGATTCTTCGGCCTTCAGCCTCAGAATGACAATTATTTTAGGTTAAATTCCATGGAAGCTCAACTTCTTGAAGGCAAAAAAGTCGCGGAGAAGCTTAAAGTTGAAGTCACGCGTGAAGTAGAACGCTATTCTAAAAAAACAGGTTCTGCTCCTACGCTCCGTGCAATTCAATTGGGTGAGGATCCGGCATCCGAGCTTTATTTAAAATCACAAAAGCGCGCAGCCGAATCCGTCGGCGCAAAACATGAAATTACTTCACTGGCTGCCTCCGCAACCGAACAGGATTTAATCGGTGAAATTGAACGTGCGAATCGCGACCCAAAAGTGCAGGGCATTATCGTTCAGATGCCGCTTCCCAAATCATTCCGCATCGATCGTGTGCTCGATACGATTCATCCCGATAAGGACGTGGAAGCCGTTACGACAAAAAATTTAGGAAGGCTTCTGATGAATAAGGAAGGGCTTGCGCCTTGCACGGCACGGGCCTGTATCCGTTTAATTGAAGAAACCGGCGTTAACGTTTATGGAAAAGAAGGTGTTGTGATCGGCTCAAGCAAAGTTGTTGGCCTGCCCGCATTTTTACTTCTCATCGGGAAAAAAGTGACCAGCACGATTTGTCACACGGGAACCTTTAAATCCGGGGCGCTTGAATCGCATATTCGGCGCTCTGACGTTTTAATTGTTTCAGCCGGAAAGCCCGCGCTGATTCCGGGTGCATGGATTAAACAAGGCGCGATTGTGATTGATGTGGGAATCAATCATGTGAACGGAAAAACGGTTGGCGATGTCGAGTTTGAAAGCGCAAAAAAGCGCGCGGGCTTTATCACACCAGTCCCGGGCGGTGTAGGGCCGTTGACGACCATGACGCTGATGGAAAATTTGATTACGGTTGCAAAAGCTCAAGCCGGAATAAGTTGACTCTTATACCGTCATTGCGCGATAGAGCATTTGTCATCCCCGCATGCTTTAAGCGGGGATCTATGGATTCCCGCTTTCGCGGGAATGACAATTTCGGGATTGCTTCGCTCACTATGTTCGCTCGCAATGACGGAGAGTGAGTTATGTTCATTATCGGAGAGCGGATTAATCCCGCCGGAAAACCGGAGTTAGTTCGCGCGATTCGCGAAGAGAAAAAAGAGTTTATCCAAAAGGAAGCCCAAGCTCAAGAACGAGCCGGCGCTCAAGCTTTAGATATTAATGTTTATCTTCCCGATCTGGATCGCGCGCGGGCGATGAAGTGGGCCGCAGAAACTATCCGATCGGTCAGCCAGCTTCCGCTCGTGATGGATGACCGCGATCCGGCGGTTGTTGAAAGCGGTTTAAAAGCAGCGCGGGAAAATTCTTGGATTAATTCACCCGTCGATTTGGATGGCGATCATGAAAAGATATTGTCATTGGCCAAACAATTTAATGCTCAATTATTGACGCTTCCGATGAAGCAAAATCGGATTTCTTGGAATCCAAAAGAGCATATTGCCATCAGCAAACTTCTTTTGGAACGCTTTGAAAATTTCGGTATTTCTCGTCAGAACATTGTGATCGATGCCATGGTTTTGGCTTTAAAACAAGCAAAAGAAAAAGTCATGGATACGCTGGAAACCCTCAAGGGCCTCAAAGAAGAGCTTGGGGTTCGTACCTTGTTGGCTTTGAGCAATGTTTCCTATGGATTAAAAAATCGCGAGGAGCTCAACGCGCGATTTTTGAAATTAACTCGGGAATGCGGTATCGACTTTGTGATTTGTGATCCGCTTCAGAAGAAAGTAATGGCCGTGGCGAAGGCTGAGCCTGAAGTTTCTGGGCACCTTGAAAACCGGAAGTTTCTTGAATTTGCAGAGACTTGTCGGTGAGTAAAATTACGATTCAAGACATTCTCAGGCGCAAGCAAAAAGAGCATCGGAACATTGCCGTTTTGACCGCTTATGATTTTCCGTTTGCGAAATTGGTGGATGAAGCAGGAATTGACATTGTGTTGGTGGGCGATTCGCTCGGAATGGTTTGCTTGGGTTATGACTCGACACTTCCGGTTACGATGGAGGACATGCTTCATCACGTGAAACCCGTAAGCCGCGCGGTGAAGCATGCGCTTGTTGTCGCGGATATGCCATTTGGCTCCTATCAAACGGTAGGTTCAGCCCTTCACAATGCCAAGCGCTTCATTAAAGAAGGGGGAGCGCAGGCGGTAAAACTTGAGGGCGGAGAACGAATTTTGGATCAAGTCAAAAGTTTGGTTCGGGCAGGATTTCCGGTGATGGGCCATCTCGGGATGTTGCCTCAGTCCATTCGTAAAATCGGCGGTTATAAAGTTCAAGGGAAAACCAAAGACGAGGCCAATCAAATTTTTGGCGAAGCCTTAGAATTGGAACGCGCCGGGGCCTTTGCGATTGTGTTAGAATGTGTGCCAAATTCTTTAGCCAAACGGATTACAAAAAAGCTTAACATTCCGACGATTGGCATTGGCGCAGGCCCCGATACCGACGGACAAGTGCTTGTGCTTCATGACTTGCTTGGGTTTCGTTCACAAGTCCGTCCGCGTTTTGTGCGCTGTTATGCGGATTTAGATTCGGTCATTCGAAAGGCGGTCACACGGTACCGTCAAGATGTTTTACGGCGAAAATTTCCAAGCCTCGAAGAAAGTTTCAAAGGATAAATGCCTCAAAAAATTTTAATTGCCGAAAAAGATTCAACGACACTTGCTTTGGTGGAAACCCGCCTCAGGGCAAGAAATTATGACGTTTTTGTAGCCACACACAGCGATGAAGCGATGCGGCTTGTCCAAAAAGTTCGGTTTGATCTGGTTTTGCTTGGCTCTTCCATGGAACAGATTGAAGCATCGGACCTTTCCAAAAAGATTAAACAAAGCCTTGCCGGCCTGGGCGTACCCATTATTTTAATGGC
>MHFM01000031.1:1765-9572 GCA_001804205.1 Omnitrophica bacterium RIFCSPLOWO2_01_FULL_45_10b | reverse complement strand
AGCGGCTTCAAGCCAATCCACTCACCGGCTTTCCGGGCAGCACGGCCATTGAAGAGAACATACAAAAGCGCATTGACCGGCATGAGGTTTTTTCGGTTTGTTATATCGATATTAATCATTTCAAATCATTTAACGACCGCTACGGATTCGACCGCGGTGACCACGCCATCCGCCATCTCGCGCAATTGATTACACGATGCCTTGAAACAAGCAAAGCGGACAAGAACAGTTTTGTGGGCCACATTGGCGGGGATGATTTTATTGCGATACTTGATTCGGATTCGGAAGCCCGGTTTGCGCAGGAATGTCTTCAGGAGTTCGACCGCATTATCCCCACTTATTATGAGGAAATCGATCGCAAACGAAAAGCAGTCCTCGTTAAAAATCGAAATGGCGTACCGGTTTCCTTTCCATTAATGAGTTTATCGATTGCGGCGGTGACCAATCAATACCGCCCTTATCGCAATATGAGTGAAATTGCACGCGATGCGGCCGAAGTGAAATCATATTTAAAAACTCAGCCGGGCAGCCATTACCTTAGAAATCGTCGCGCGGAACCTGTGCGTTCCTTGGAAGAGTCTCTGGAGGTCATTTCGACGCTTCAAGAAAAACAGAAAATTCCAAAGCCATTGGGCCAAATGCTTTTGGAAGTTGGATTGATTACGGAGGAAGAATTGAATCAAGCGGTACGCCGCCACGTGGAAACGGGGGAGCGGATCGGCCAAGTTTTGATTCGCATGAATGCGGTTGCAAGCGCCGATATCGGCCGTTTTCTTGAAGAACAGTTAAGCATTCCTTTTGCCAGTTTAAAAAATCATGCTCTTTCTGAGGACTTGGCCCGCATTTTAACCGATGAATTTATCCGCACGCATCGTGTGGTGCCGCTTTCACTGAAAGGCAACTCACTCGAGCTTGCGATGGTCGATCCGGTGGACCGAGGCACGATGGACGCCATTCGTGAGATGACGGGTTTAAATGTGCTCCCTAAATTTGTGCTTGAAAATGAGTTTGAAGAATTTTTAGAAAGGAATCACCTGCGCCTTTGATGGTTCAATATTATCCTGCGTTTCTTGATTTGAGCGATAAGAAAGTGGTTTTGTTTGGCGGCGGTCCAGTGGCACTTCGCAAGGCCAAAGCCCTTTCAGAAACTGGAGCTGATCTGATTGCCGTGAGCCGTGATTTTTCACCTGAATTTCTCGCGTTTGCAAAACGGCATCGGCTGAAATTGCGGCACGGAAGCGAAATTCAAAATAGTTTACGCGGAGCTTCGCTAGCGATTGCGGCCACTTCGGATAAGGCATTTAACAAAACCGTTTTTGAACGATGCAAACAAAAAGGAATTCTCATTAACGTGGTAGACGACCCGGGCCATTCCAGTTTTATTGTTCCTTCGGTCCTAAAACGGGGCCGCCTGCAAATCGCTATTTCAACCGGCGGTGCAAGCCCGCTTCTTGCTAAAACGCTGCGGCAAAAATTGGCGGTCGAATTTGGATCCGAATACGGCAGGCTTGTGCGGCAATTGGAACAGGACCGGAGCAAATCGAAAAAGACAATTTTTCTTGAGAAGGACAGAAGAAGTCATTTCCGGCAAGTCGTTGCGTCCGGCCTTAAGGGCTTCAAACGTAAAAGAAATACGTCATTGCGAGGCAACGTTTTCAAATGATACCGAAGCAATCCCAAAATTGTCATTCCCGCGAAAGCGGGAATCTGGATCCCCGATTAAAGCATTCGGGGATGACACTTTGTATCAGATTGCTTCGCTCACTACGTTCGCTCGCAATGACGGGGAGAATTCGATGAGTTTAGCATTTTTTTTGCTTTCCGGAGTTACGGCCGTTTATTTGGCGGCTTTTGTTTTTTTTCTGCGTGAATTTTTAAGTGCGGAGACCAAAAGTACCTCTTGGGCCAGCCGCTTGATTGAACTCGGATTTTTGATTCACACGCTTTTAATTTTTACGCAAACGTTTACTCTTTCGGACAAGCTTTCGTCCCAATTTCATCTTCCGGTAACGACGCTGGGCGAGGCTTCCGGTTTTTTCGCTTGGTCGCTTGCGTTTGTCTATTTGATTTTATTAAGGCAGCTCAAAATGGAAACATTCGGGTTAATTTTGACACCCGCCCTCGTGCTTTTTTTGATTCCGGCCTTTTTTCCATTTCAGGTTAACCCCGCTTCGCTCATCCATTTTCATGACACCTACTTTTTACTTCATATCCTTTCGGCCTTTTTCAGTTATGCGAGTTTTGCGCTTTCTTTTATTGCCGCACTTCTTTATTTGGCTTTGGATCGGGCTTTAAAGCAGAAAACATCCGCCAGCTTTTACCACAAACTGCTTTCTTTGGACGATTTGGAACATTTTATTTTTCGCACGATTTTTTTGGGATTTTTCTTATTGGGGATCGCGATTTTAAGCGGCGCTTTCTGGTCCAAAAGTGCTTTTGGAACGTTTCTCTTGCGCGAACCTAAATCGTTCGCAAGTTTGCTAACCTGGGCGGTGTATCTGGTCATTATTTATCTCCATGGGATTTTGATGAGAAAAGGCAGGCGCATGGTCTTGATGTCGTTGGGCGCTTTTGTGTTGGTGCTGTTCACTTTTTTGGGAACCAGTATTTTTCAAACAGGGCTTCATGTAGGAATTCGGTGAAATGGATCTCATCTGCATTGGTTTAAATCATAAAACGTGTCCTGTCGAAATTCGCGAGAAAATCGCTTTCTCCGAATCGGCGCTTCATGAGGCGCTGCTTGAGATGCGCACCATTGAAGATCTTAGGGAATGGTTCATCCTTTCGACCTGCAATCGAGTGGAGTTGTATGGCCGCGGTTTGCCCGGGATCGAAGAGAGGTTAATCCGCTTCCTGGTCGAGTACCACGGCTTGGAAGATAATATCTGCCAGCCTTACTTTTATCGTTACCGCGGCCGGGACGCGGCGAAACATTTGTTCCGCGTTTCAAGCGGATTGGATTCTCTTGTGATTGGTGAAAACGAAATTTACGGTCAAATCCGACACGCCTTTCGATTGGCCAATGAATTGAAAACGTTAGACTCCATCCTTTATCAGCTGATCGAGCGCTCCCTTAGGCTTGGAAAGCGCGCTCGATCCGAAACGAAGATTAGCGAAGGAGCCGTGAGCGTTTCTTCCATTGCGGTGGAACTTGCCGAGAAAATTTTTGGCAGGCTGACGGGTGAGCGCGTGCTCATCCTCGGAACCGGCAAGATGAGCGAATTGACGATGAAGCATTTGGTGAAAGCCGGAGCCGGCGAAATTACAGTAGCGAGCCGAACGTATGAGCGCGCCCTTGAGCTTTCCCAAAAATTCGGGGCGAAACCGATTGGATTTGATGCTTGGCTCCGTGTTTTGCGCACAAGTGATATTGTCATTTCTTCCACTTCGGCGCCGCATCCAATTGTTAAATTCGAAGACGTTCAAAGCGTGATGAAAGAGCGGCGCCACAAACCTCTTTTCTTTATCGATATTGCGGTTCCGCGCGATGTAGATCCGCGCATCGGTGAAATGGACGACGTTTATCTGTACGATATTGATGATTTAAAAACCGTATCGGAAGCAAATTTACGGTTGCGCAAAAAGGAAATCGCAAAATGCGAAGCGATCATCGAACGCGAACTCGAATCGTTCGATCAATGGTATGAATTTTTGGAAGCAGGGCCAGTGATTCAGAAATTAACCGCTTATTTCGACAGCGTGGTTGAAAATGAAATCGCAAAGGTAGGGTCTAAATTTAAGGGGCATGAAGATGAGTTGAAAATATTAATTCAAAAAATCAAAGCCGGCTTACTTCATGTCCCCGTAGAAAAATTGAAAGAATCGGCACGAATGGGAAGCATTGAGCGCTATTTAGAGACGCTTCATTCTCTCTTTCGATTGGAAGAGCGAAAACTGCCACAATCCGAGCCCAAGGATCAGGAGCAGCCTTCTCGAGCAGAAGATGTCCATTAAGATCGGAACACGCGGAAGTAAACTTGCTCTTTATCAAGCGGAGTTAGTGCGCGCAAAACTCAAAGGGCTTTTTCCGCTTCTTGAGTTTGAATTCGTAAAAATTCGCACCAAAGGAGATATGATTCGCCGCGCCGCGATTGGTTCCCTGGGCGTCGGTGTTTTTACGCGTGAAATTGAAAATGCGCTTTTAGAAAATAAAATCGACATCGCCGTGCATAGCGCTAAAGACCTTGCCACGGCACTTCCAAACGGTTTAGAAATCACAGCTGCTTTGGATCGGGAAGATCCGCGAGATTGCCTTGTTGCTCGAGGAAGCAGGACTTTGAGAGGCTTAGCCGCTCATGCGCGCATTGGTACAGGGTCGCTTAGACGGCAAGCACAGTTAAAAAAGTTAAGGCCTGATCTTGAAATTGTTGAGATGAGAGGCAATGTGGATACCCGGCTTAAGAAAATTCAGGAAGGGGAGTATGATGGAATGGTGATTGCCTACGCCGGCTTGAAACGACTGGGGCAAACTAATTTCGTCACCGAAATTTTTGATACCGATACCATGTTACCGCAAGCAGGCCAAGGCATTATTGCCGTTCAAGTCCGGAGCAGCGATTCAAAAATTCGAGAATTGATTCGGCCGCTCAATCATTTAACCACGTTTACACAGCTTTCTGCGGAGAGAAGTTTCCTAAGACGAATTGAAGGCGGCTGCAGAGTGCCGGCTGGAATTAGTTCTAAAATTGAAGGAGATAGTTTGAAATTAAAAGGCGCTATTTTTTCTTTAACAGGAGACCGTGCCGTTGTCGATACGGCTGCGGGCTCAGTGTCTGAGGCTGAAAAAATTGGCTTGGCCCTGGCGGATAAACTCCTGGCCTCGGGCGGAGCCGAGATTTTAAAAGAGATTCGAAATGCAAACGGCAATTCGTAAAAGAGGTTTTGTTTCACTGGTAGGAGCAGGCCCGGGCGATCCGAAATTATTAAGCCTTCGAGCCAAAGAAGCGCTTGAGAGAGCGGATATGGTTGTCTATGACGCTTTAGTTCATCCCGCCGTTTTGAAGTACGCGCCACAGGCTGAGCATATTTACGCCGGGAAAAAGGGCGGGGAAGCTGATTCTACTTCTCAAAAGTCAATCGAATTGCTTTTGGTGAAGCTGGCGCGCCGGGGAAAACGAATCGTCCGGTTAAAAGGGGGCGACCCTTTTGTTTTCGGGCGCGGCGGAGAAGAAGCGCTTTGGCTCAGCCGTCGAAAAATTCCGTTTGAAGTGATCCCTGGCATTACAAGCGGCATCGCGGCTCCTGCTTATGCGGGAATTCCGGTGACTCATCGAGGTTTGGCTTCTGAGGTTACGTTTCTCACCGCTCATGAAGATCCTTCTAAGAAGCGCTCCGATATTAATTGGAAGGCACTTGCTCAATTAAAAGGTACGCTTGTTTTATTTATGGGAGTTAAAATGCTTCCTCAAACAGTTCAATTGTTGATCCGCTACGGCAAAAAGCCGAGCACGCCTGTTTCGGTGATTCGTTGGGGAACAACCGGGGAACAGAAGGTGGTGAGCGGAACACTCGCCACCATGGCCCAAAAAGTAGAACGCGCCGGCTTAACCGCGCCGGCTTTAACCATTGTAGGTGAAGTCAATCGGCTTCGCCCTCAGCTGAACTGGTTTGAGCGCAAACCTCTTTTCGGGAAAACGATTTTAATCACACGTTCCAGGAAACAAGCTTCTCAGCTTGGAGAAGCATTGGAGGCCGAGGGAGCGCGTGTTCTTGAGCTTCCTATGATTGACATTACGCCCATTCGTGATTTTCACAAATTGGATCAAGCTGCAAGCCACATCAAAAAATACGATTGGCTTGTCTTTACAAGTGAAAACGGAGTCGAAGCATTTTTCAATCGGCTCAGGCATTTTAAAAAAGATGCGCGCATGTTAAGCGATACAAAAATCGCCGCCATCGGGCCGGGAACAAAAGCAAAGTTAAACTCTTATTCGATCGAACCCGATTTAATGCCAAAAACTTTTACCACAGAAGGGCTCCTAAAGGCGTTTCAAAAAACAAAAGTCAAAGCAAAGCAATTTTTGCTTTTGAGGACCAATATCGCCCCCGACCTCTTAAATAAAACACTTACCCATTGGGGCGCTTTGGTTACGGAAATTCCGATTTACCGGACGGAAAAACCAAAGGAATTGCCGCGTCGGCTCCACGAATTGATGCAGCATCATCCGATTGATTACATTACTTTTATGAGCTCATCGACGGCGGAGCATTTTTTTGAAGCGCTTCGGAATGGCCGCCACGTGCCCGCTAAAATTATTTCGATTGGGCCTGTTACGTCTAAAACCATTCGAGGATTTGGAGCGAGGGTTCATCGCCAGGCCCGAATCCCAAGCATTTCTGGTTTGGTTGATGCCATTTTAAAGGAGGAATTGAAATAATGAATTTGCCACGGTTTCCCATTTTCAGACCGCGCCGCATGCGCTCAACCGAAGGCTTAAGAAAATTGGTACGAGAAACCACACTTTCGCTCGATCAATTGATCATGCCTTATTTCTTAACCGAAGGGGCCGGAATCAAAGAAGAAATTCAATCCATGCCGGGACAATTCCGATTTTCGATCGACCGGTTTTTGAGTGAATTGGAAGAACTCGAAGAATTAAGCGTTCAGCATATTCTTCTTTTCGGAATTCCAAATTCAAAAGATTTAAAAGCAAGCGGCGCCTATGATTCAAACGGTGTCATTCAGCGCGCTGTCCGCGAAATCAAAAAGCGTTTCCCAAAATTAACCGTGATCACCGACGTCTGCCTTTGCGAATACATGAGCCACGGCCATTGCGGCGTTGTGGAAGGACAAAAAATAGAAAATGACAAAACGCTTTCGCTTCTTGCCGAAACTGCGCTTTCGCATGCTGAGGCAGGCGCTGATATGGTGGCGCCGAGCGATATGATGGATGGGCGTATCGGAACCATTCGAAAAGCGCTTGATGGCCGAGGATTTTCTGAGCTTCCAATTTTAAGTTATGCGGCAAAATATGCCTCTAGTTTTTACGCGCCTTTTCGCGATGCGGCTCATTCAACACCGGAATTTGGCGACCGAAAAACATATCAGATGGATCCTGCCAATATAAAGGAAGCGCTCCGTGAAATTGAGCTTGATTTAGCGGAAGGTGCCGATTTGATTATGATCAAACCCGCCCTTCCTTATCTCGACGTTATTTCAAAAGCAAAAGAAAAATTTAACATTCCCTTAGCCGCGTTTAACGTGAGCGGGGAATACACCATGGTTAAAGCTGCTCATGCCATGGGCTATATCGATGAGCAAAAAACCGTTTACGAGATTCTTACCTCAATTCGCCGCGCCGGGGCCAATGTGATCTTAACCTATCATACTAAAGAGGTTGCGTATTGGGTCAAAACGGCACACGAAGGCCAGAACTTATTTTCCCACCTTATTTGAAAAACTTCAGCTAGCCAGGTATCTTTTAAAAGGATAGAGAATTTGATTTTTCTATCTTTTTATTTACTTAACGGCGAAAACCTCACACAAGCTGGAGGGCACATGAATAAAAAGGAACGTGCGGCCAAGCAAGGGGAGAGGCCTTTTCGTTTTCATATCGTTATTTTCTTCGTTGGAATGCTCTTCACCGTCACGTTGTGGGATGCCTACTCAAACGGTTCCCGTCCGCTCGATCAAACCATTGCCAGCACCCTTATTTTAATCATGGGAAGTTTGTTTTCGGTTGCGGCTGGGCTGTTCAGCTGGTCCCTCGAAACAAGACGAAGCTTTCTGGAAGGAGAGGTGGAGAAGCGCACTCATGAACTCAATGTGAAGAATGAAGAACTCGTTAAGAAAAATGAAGAAGTTGAG
>MHFM01000031.1:0-1724 GCA_001804205.1 Omnitrophica bacterium RIFCSPLOWO2_01_FULL_45_10b | reverse complement strand
TTCCATCCTAAAGACTGAACTCGGGACGGCGCTTCAAGGCGTAAATTTGGATTATTTCAACCGTATTCAAGCCAATGCGCATCAAATGAGCTCCCTCATTTTGGATCTGCTTGAATTTTCCCGTGTCGGGCGCATGGAGGATGAGAAAAAAGCCGTGGACACAACGGAATTGCTTAAAGAAATTTTAGAAGAACTCAAGCCCGAAATTGACAAGCGCCATATTGGAGTTCAGCTCGGAGATCACCTCCCGATTTTATGGGGATCGCGCAAACGCCTGATGCAGGTGTTTACGAATCTGATTGGCAATGCGGTCAAATATATGGGCTCACCTCGAGATCCTAAAATTGAAATCGGATGCTATGGGGTGAATGGGAAAAATTTGTGCACGTTGCGCGTTAAAGATAATGGCATCGGCATTAAAAAGGAATTTCAGGATAAGATTTTCCAAATTTTCCAGCGGGCACCCAATGCATTGAAGGTGGAAGGGTCTGGGATTGGTTTAAGCATTGTAAAGAAAATTGCAGAGCTCAACGGCGGCCGTGTATGGGTTGAATCAGAAGAAGGCAAGGGAAGCGAATTTTTTGTCGATTGGCCTGTGGTGCCAAGTACGTCACAAGAGCTGAAACACAGCCTTGCAGCATAATGAAAAGGAATTGACGATGAAAAGAATTTTCATGATCGAGGACAATGAAGATCACGCGCTTCTTATTCGCCGTGCGGTAGAAAGCGACGGCTGCGCGGTTACCCACTATCCGGATGGCCCAACGGCATTGAAAGCATGTGAAAAGATCCAGTCGCCGGATGAGCGAGCAGATCTTATTTTATTGGATTTAAAGCTGCCGGGCATGGATGGTTTTGAGGTGCTTCAAGGGCTAAAGAAATTAAAACTATTTGAACAAGTTCCTGTCGTGATGCTTACCACTTCACGCCGAAGAGAGGAAATCGATAAAGCTTATCAATTGGGTGCCTCGGGCTTTGTGGTAAAGGCTGAGGATTTTGCGGAGCTTGTCGCGAAACTGAAGCAGGTGAAGGAGTATTGGTTTTCTGCGGTAGAGCCTCCTTATTCAATGCCTGTCGCCAGCGTGAGGGAGCCATGACTCTTCGATCGGCGCTTCGAGTGTTGCTCGTGGAAGATAATCCGGATCATGCTTTGCTTGCGAAAAATGCGATTTTAAATTCCAAAAACCAAAACTATGTGGTAGAAGTTGCCGGTTCCGTTGAAGAAGCGATAGAAAAACTAAGCAGCGGCCCCGCCGAGCCCATTCATATGATTGTTTCCGATTATCATCTTCCCGGCAAAAACGGTTTGGAATTTCTGGAGTGGTTGAATGCGCAAAAAATAGAGCTTCCTTTTGTTATGATGACGGGAGCAGGTGATGAAAAGATAGCGGTGAAGGCCATGCAAACCGGCGCCTACAATTATATTGTTAAAGACGATGTCTACTTGACCGTACTGCCGCATGTTATTGACGAAACCTTTATCAAATCTTTGTCGGATAAGGAAAAAGAGCGCTATGAGTTTGAGATTCGCCAGAAAAACGTCGCGCTTGAAAAAGCGAATCGAGAGCTTAAAAAACTGGACCAGTTGAAATCCGATTTCGTCGCTTCCGTAAGCCATGATGTTCGAACGCCTTTGAATTCTGTTCAGGAAAGCATCGCTTTGATTCTTGACGGTATCGTGAATCCGGCTGACGAAAAGGGAAAAAAGGTTTTGGAAATTGCCA
>MHFM01000030.1:7863-8181 GCA_001804205.1 Omnitrophica bacterium RIFCSPLOWO2_01_FULL_45_10b | reverse complement strand
TTAAAGTTGCCGCTTAATTCTACCACCTGTTTGCTTACCGCCTACGGCGGTAAAATCTCTTTAGAAATATAAGAGCTCATTTGAAAAATGCGCTCTTATCAAACAGGTGGTAGGATAATCCACTACTTTATATGGAATCTTATTCAGAAATAAGGTAAGATTCTCCCTTACCCAAATAAGGATAAATCAATGAATTTTCGCCCCCTATATAGCTTAATGCTCCTCTCTACATTAATGGTAGGTACGGGGTGCAAAGCTACAATACCAGCCAGTCAAAATTTAAATCAACAGATGCCGGATGTTCAAAGCAACTCAGAG
>MHFM01000030.1:7567-7854 GCA_001804205.1 Omnitrophica bacterium RIFCSPLOWO2_01_FULL_45_10b | reverse complement strand
AGTGTGGCAGCCTACGTGGGTGGCGCGCCCATTTATAATGATGAATTGGACCATGCAGCGGAAGAAGAACTCCATCAATTAGACGAAGAAATTTACGCCATTAAGAGAAACCGTCTTCAGCAAATGGTCGAAGACCGGCTTTGGTCTCTTGAGGCTAAGGAAAAAGGCGTATCGCCTGAAGCGTTGAAGAAACAAACCGCCGGCGAAACAGACGTTTCTTCTCCATCCAAAGCCAGCGAGTTAAAACGTTCTTTCCTGGCATTTCTTTCAAAAAAATATGAAGTGCG
>MHFM01000030.1:3360-7554 GCA_001804205.1 Omnitrophica bacterium RIFCSPLOWO2_01_FULL_45_10b | reverse complement strand
ACACCTCGGAAAAAAGTTTCTATCGGGGAGGCCCCTGTTCTGGGCAAGGCAGAAGCGCCTATTACTTTGGTGGAATTTTCAGATTTCCAATGTCCATTTTGCAGCCGGGTCCAACCGGCCATTGAAAAAATCAAAAAGACCTATGGAGACCAAATTCGTTTTGTATTCAAACATTATCCGCTGCCTTTTCATAAAGATGCGCGGCCCGCTCATCTAGCGGCGCTCTGCGCCGAAGAACAAGGAAAATTCTGGGAATATCGATCGGAACTTTTCCAGAATCAAAAGGATTTGAGCCGTCCGATGTTATTCGCCCATGCCAAGCGTTTGGGCTTCAATATGGAACAGTTCGAAACCTGTCTGACAAAGGAAAAATACGCAGAAAAAATCGATGACGATCTTAAGGAAGCTGCAAAGTTGGGCGTTTCAGGGACTCCGGCTTTTTTTATTAATGGGATCAAAATCTCAGGCGCTCAGCCTTTTGAATCGTTTCAAAAGGTGATTGACGAAGAACTTACAAGAAGTTCTTAGTTCTGCTTTACAATTAAAACTATCCCTTCTAAAATCGCTTTGCTATGATTTCCGCATCCCTTCGAGTTTTATCGTTTCTCATTATTTTTGCCGCTTTTGATAACCCGCTTCTACGGGCTGAAGATGAATTTCAAGCCGATCGTGCCCCCGGGAGTATTTCACCAGTTCATGAGGAAATGGTAGGAAACCAGATTCGAGCGCTTCATCGCCGGTTATGGAATGATCCATCAAAACCAATTGTATCAAGTGAATCCTTTTCGGTCATGGGTTGGAATGAAGATGCCAAAGCGCTTGCCGCGAAGGTGGCCAAACAGGTTCGCACAAAAAAAGGGTTGGAAAATTTACAATTTGTAAATCGTCGCACAAAAGCTCCGTTTCACGGCGTCATTTTGGTTGCAGTTGGCAAAATTGAAAATGTTTCTCAAGAACAACAACTGGAGAAAGAAGTTCCGGAGGCAGTGCAGTTTTTAGCTCTCCCTAGCAATAAGGGTTTTATATTGGTGTTTACGTGGACAGAACCAGATCGAAAGCAAGTTGGCGCGTTGATTAAAAAGTATGGTTTTCGAGTGATTGAATCCATATCGGAGCGGGAACTTGAATTTGTCAAAGACGAAAAGGGCCGGCAAATGGTTGGCCTTGATGATTTAAAATGGCAGAGTTTAATTTATGAGCGGTTTGTACGCGGTGGAATGAATCCTGTGAATGCCTGGCCTGCGGTGGAAGAGGCCGTTCAGAATTTCAGAAAATCGCAAGATTCAAAAATCCTGATTATTGGTAAAAAATAAGCCTTGAAAAGCTAGAAAGCCCTTGATTTAGAATGATTTACAGTTTATTCTAGTAGCTATTCGATGAATTCGAGTGAGAATTCGGGATTGCTTCGTCCCGCCGCCTTCGGCGGCAGTCCTCGCAATGACGTCATTGCGAGGGAGCGAAGCGACCGAAGCAATCTCAGAATTATCACCTGAACTTGTCGAACGCTGTACTAGGGTCCTAACGCAAAGGCGGATATGCAGCAAGTTACCAAAATGGCAAAAGGAAAAGAGGATAAAAAAGCCGTGTCTGATCAAGAAATTCCTACGAAACATCAGAAGCTGATCCAATGGGTGAATGAGATGGCGGCGCTTTGCCAGCCGGATCGGGTGGTCTGGTGTGACGGTTCTGAGGATGAAAAAACACGGCTTGAACGTGAATCCATCACAAACGGAGAATTAATCGAGTTAAATCCGAAGAAACTCCCTGGCTGTTTTCTGCACCGCACGGCTCATAATGACGTTGCCAGAACAGAGCATTTGACTTTTATTTGCACTTCAAAAAAGGAAGACGCGGGCCCTAATAATAATTGGATGGTACCCAAAGAAGCTTACGCCAAAGCAGGCGCCATGTTTCAAGGCGCCATGAAAGGGCGGAACATGTACGTTATTCCTTTTTGCATGGGTCCCGTAGGTTCTCCCTTCAGTAAGATTGGCATTGAACTTACCGACAGCATTTATGTAGTCCTTAACATGCGCATTATGACGCGCATGGGCAGTGCCGTATTGAAAGCGCTTGGCACAGACGGTGAATTTACAAAAGGGCTTCATTCTAAAGCAGACCTTGACATCAATCGCCGCTTGATTCTTCACTTTCCTGAAGACAATACAATTTGGAGCATTGGTTCTGGTTATGGCGGGAACGTGCTTTTAGGGAAAAAGTGTCTTGCGCTGCGTATCGGGAGCTGGCTTGGCGCAAAAGAGGGCTGGATGGCTGAGCATATGCTCATCCTCGGAATTGAAAAGCCGAACGGAGAGATCAAATATATTACGGCTGCTTTTCCAAGCGCTTGCGGAAAGACAAACCTGGCCATGATTGTTCCTCCGGAAGGCCTCAGGCATAAAGGCTACAAAATCTGGACGGTTGGCGATGATATTGCCTGGCTTAGGATTGGAAAAGATGGAGCGCTTCGCGCCGTCAATCCCGAAGCCGGATTTTTCGGTGTTCTTCCGGGAACCAATTCCAAGACAAATGCTGTGGCCATGGCGACGATGAAGAAAAATACCATTTATACCAATGTGGTGCTTGCACCGGATAAAACGGTATGGTGGGAAGACGGGGACGGCGAACCTCCGGCTGAAGGAATTGATTGGAAGGGGAATCCGTGGAAGCCGGGCACGAAAGATGCCGAAGGAAAACCGGTTTTAGGCGCCCATCCGAACAGCCGTTTTACGGCGCCGATTTCGCAATGTCCTACGTTTTCTCCAAAAATGAATGATCCGGAAGGCGTGCCTATCTCTGCGATTATTTTTGGCGGCCGGCGCGCTCGCGTGGCGCCTCTTGTTTATGAAAGTTTTAATTGGCAGCATGGTGTTTATGTTGGAAGCCAAATGGCTTCTGAACGCACAGCGGCCCAGTATGGAAAACAAGGGGAAGTCCGCCGCGATCCAATGGCCATGTTGCCGTTTTGCGGTTATAACATGGCGGACTATTTTGCTCATTGGCTTCGGATGGGCCAGCGGATTAAAAAGCAGCCCAAGATTTTCCATGTCAATTGGTTCCGAACCGGCTCCGACGGCAAATTCCTTTGGCCGGGTTTCGGGGATAATCTTCGTGTTTTGGAATGGATTCTCGGCCGCGTTGAGGGGACGGCGGAGGCGGAAGAGACGCCCATCGGTTATATACCAAAGTCTAATTCCATTGATTTAAAGGGCCTTTCACTTGATCAAAATAAGGTTCAGGAACTCCTTTCCATTGATTCTCAGGAGTGGCTTGAAGATTTGAAATCGCAGGAAGAATTTTACGTTCAATTCGGCGATCGCCTGCCGAAAGAGATTCGATCGGAGCTTGACGCTCTCCGAAAACGTCTTTCGCGCTCTCAGTAGAGTTTGGCATTTCTATGCCGGCAAAATTGCTCGTAGTGGATGATGAAAACGGAATCCTCGAAGAAGTTCGGTCTTACTTCGAGGAAGAAGGTTTTCAAGTATTCGTTGCCGATACCGGGGAAGAGGGGATTCAAATTTTAAAGCGGGAAAAACCCGACCTCCTCCTCTTAGATATGAAATTGCCCGACATGTCCGGGCTTTTGGTTTTAAAAGTAGCCAAAGAATCCAGCCCTTTAACCAAGGTTATTGTGAATACCGGTTATGTTGACCAAGCCCTTATTGATCAGGCAGAAGAGTTAGGCCGCGATATTTTTTTACAGAAACCGTTTGACCTTGTTTGCCTCAAAAAAGAAATTGAGCGGCTGTTAGGTATGTAATGGTCATATATAAATTACGTTCCGCTAGACATGTCTAGAAAATCAATTTTAATCGCCTCTGACAATCAGCAAGCCGCTGAATTTTTGTCATCGTACTTTGCCGATACCCAATCCATCCCTACCATTATCCGATCCAAAGCTGATCTTTCAGCGCTCAGTTCTTGTCGTCCCGACGTTCTCTTTTTTCAGGGCGATTGGGTGGATCAAAAAATGACAAGCCGCCTCGCTCAACTGAAGGCTGGATCTGGGGACTTGAAATCTTTTGCGTTAGGCCCCGTTTCCATGGATGGCGTTCCTTGGGATGGGGTTTTGGATCTTCCAATCGATGAAAAGTTAGTCCGCAAGACCCTATTGGGTAAGATGGAATTTCCGGAGCGGATTAAATTAATGATTGTGGATGATGAAGTGGAAATTATCGAGCTTCTCCAGGATTA
>MHFM01000030.1:0-3350 GCA_001804205.1 Omnitrophica bacterium RIFCSPLOWO2_01_FULL_45_10b | reverse complement strand
CGCACCGATCCTCCGTTTCAGATTCGGACGGCTTTAAACGGCTTAGAGGCTTTTAAATTAGCGGAACAAGACATGCCTCATTGTTTGATTTTGGATATTAAAATGCCGGTTCGTACAGGGGTACAGTTTTATCGGGATTTGATTCGATCGGGCCATCGGGTGCCGACCATTATTTTTATCGATTCGACTTCTGCGGAGGACATTCTCGAGATACGGAAATGGGGAACACCGGTATTTGTAGAAAAAGGCGGCCCGTCGAGTTCGATGCCGGATATGCTTGCGCTCGTGAAAAAGCTGGTAGTGTTTTCTTAATTGGTATTGTTCAATCAGAAAACAAAACGGGCATCCAAATTTTGGATGCCCGTTTTCATTTCTAACTTTTTAACTAAAGATTAATAATCGTCGCTGAGCTTATTGAAGAAAAAACGCTTGGTTTCATGATTGTATTGATCAACATCTTCAATTGTCCCGTAATTGTGGACATCATGCAAACCTAGAACTTGTTTTTTCATCGGAACACCATGCCAGAAAGGAACCCAGCAGGTGCTAAGATCAACCACCCCGCTTGACGTCCTCAGTGTGGCTACGGTTGGTCCCATGACTAAGCCAAACAAAGTTCCAACCCCAAGAGGTGCGTTTTTTGACCAGCGGAAGGGATGAGTCAATATATCCACCCATCCGAACGCTGTGTTGCTGAATCCGCGGAAAAACATTCCCGGCGTCTTCTTTAAATAGTTGTCGTCAACAGCCCATTCCAAAATGCCGTCTTTACGGCCTCTGCCGGTAACCCAATTAACCGTTGCCGGTTCTTGTCTGAAATTGGTGTTGTCGATATAACCTTTCTTTAAAAATTGAATCGGGTTTGCCGATGCCACTGCTACCGCCGGCGCGTCGTCAGCATAAGCAGCAACAGGAATGACACCGATTGCTAAAGCTAGCACTAAGCTCAGCAACTTTTTCATTTTTTCCTCCTTTTTTTAAATTCAGCTTTTCAAAAATGTTTCAGAATATGCTAAAAAGAGTATTCCATATAGAATACCCAAAGTCAAATGCTCTTAAAAGATTCGGCATATAAGGAGATTCCTTTAATAACTTTATCGGACATACCTATTTGACGGCAGGGGGATAATTTTGTAGACTAAAGAGGAATTCAGAGGGTGGGGGGTCGGGGAAAACTCCCCGACCCCTCACTTAGTTAAAGCTTTAAAAAACTCGGTTTGGTTAATCAATATTAACGGATAAAGGCTAGCAGATACGCTTATGGCAAATGATTCAAGGCCTGAACTGGAGCGCGTTAAGGAAGATAGCCGCTATCTGCGCGGAACCATCAAGGAAGAACTTGCGGCAGGGACGACTCATTTTTTAAAAGACAATACCCATCTGCTTAAAGCCCACGGTACGTATCAGCAAGACGATCGGGACATCCGCAATAAGCGCAGAAAAGAAGGCCTAGAGCCTCTTTATACAATGATGATACGTTCGAAAATCCCGGGGGGGCGCCTCACGCCTGAACAGTATTTGATTCATGATGAATTAGCCGATTTATACGGCGATCACACCTTAAGGATTACGACGCGGCAGGGTTTCCAATTTCACTCGGTTTTCAAAAAGAATTTAAAGGCCGTCATCCGCGGAATTAATGAAAAATTGGGAACTACCTTGGGCGCATGCGGCGACAATGTCCGGAATGTTTTAGGCTGTCCCGCTCCCTCAGGTGACCGGATGAAATTGCGCATCTATGAGTATGCCAAAGCAATTTCAGACCAATTTCTCGCAAAGACAAGGGCTTATCACGAAATTTGGATCAACGGTGAAAAACTAGCGGATCCGAAAAAAGAAGAAAACGAACCCATTTATGGAAAAGCTTATTTGCCGCGCAAATTTAAAATTGCGATGGCTTTTCCGGAAGACAACTGCGTCGATGTGTATACCAACGACATCGGAATTGTTCCGGAAATAAAAAAGGGTGAACTGACCGGATTTAATATTTTGGTTGGGGGCGGACTGGGAATGTCGCATGGTGCAAAAGATACCTTTCCGCGTTTGGCTGATCCTTTATGTTTCGTGAGCCCTAATGAAATTCTGGACATGACGAAAGCCATTGTTTTGGTTCAACGCGATTATGGTGACCGCAAAAGCCGCAAGCATGCGCGTATGAAGTATTTGATTCATGACCGAGGACTTCCTTGGTTTCAAGCCGAGGTTGAAAAGCGCTTTGGCAAAAAAATAAATCCCCCCCATGTAATTTCTTGGAAAGGATTCGAAGATCATTTGGGATGGCATGAAGAAGGAAATGGTTTGTGGTATTTTGGCATTTCCGTTGAAAATGGCCGGATTAAAGATGAAGGATCGCTTCGCTTGAAATCAGGGTTGCATGCCGTGGTCGAGCGCTTTAAAACCAATGTTTATTTAACCGCCACACAGGATATTTTAATTTCTGACGTTAAGAACCAAGAGAAAGCTGAATTGGAAAATTTGCTCGCCTCTTATGGAATTCCTTTACCCAATCAGCTTTCAATGATTCAGAAAAATTCTATGTCCTGCCCGGCACTGCCCACGTGCGGTCTCGCCATTACGGAATCGGAGCGATCAATGCCGGCTTTAGTTGATCAGCTGGAAAGCGCTTTAAACAAGTTAGGATTGGGGAGCACGAAGATGACGCTCAGGATGACGGGTTGCCCCAATGGCTGCGCGCGCCCTTATTCCTCAGAGATAGGGCTTGTCGGAAGGGCCGTAGGCACTTACAATATTTATCTCGGCGGAAATTTAGACGGTACAAGGTTGAATCAAGTCTATTTTGAGAATGTGCGCGAAGCCAATATCGTCAATCAGCTCATCCCGATATTTAAGTATTATAAGTTGGAACACAAAGGTGATGAAGAATTTGGCAATTTTTGTCATCGAATAGGGGTAGAAAAATTATCTAAAATAGTGAACAATAGAAGCTCGTCTTAGGAGGTATTCATATGGAAAAGGATCGAGTGATAGAATTAGGATTGGGAAAAGAACAAGCTGTTGAGCGTAGTTTTTTCCCCCAGGTTTATTTTTGGATGGCCATGGGCCTGGGACTTACGGCCATTGTGGCTGGCTGGATGGTAACGAATCCGAAATTAGTACTCGGATTTGCCCGCAATCCCATGCTGTTCCTCATTGTAGCCATTGCACAGATTGGGCTTGTCTTTTGGCTTTCAAGTCAAGTGATGCGCTTAAGCCTTACGACAGCCACAATTGGGTTCAGCATTTATGCCACGCTCAACGGGGTTTTCTTCTCAAGTATTTTCCTGGTTTATACCGGAGCGTCCATTGCCTCAACTTTTTTAATTACCGCCGGCATGTTCGGGGCCATTAGC
>MHFM01000029.1:78305-80563 GCA_001804205.1 Omnitrophica bacterium RIFCSPLOWO2_01_FULL_45_10b | reverse complement strand
CGTCTGTTCTTTAAGCCTCTGCCGCGCCTTTTGAATCCACGCGGGATCTAAACTCGAGACTTTTTGCGCTTCAGCTGCCCAATCTCGCACCGATTCCTCCTTTGATTGAATTTGGAATTCCGGAAACCATAAAAATCACTTCATCAGAAAGCCGTCCCAGCTCCTGATTCAAATTCCCAAGCGTGTCGATAAACTGCCGCCCCATGGAATTATCCGGAACAAGGCCCAACCCAACCTCATTGGTCACAAAAACAAAATCTGTTTTTCTCAAGCTAACGATCTCGAGAAAAGATTTAATTTCCGCTTCGATTTGTTTTGGTGTGTCCGGAAACCGCCCAAGCAAGTTGCTCACCCACAGCGTAAGACAATCCACCAGGATTAAATCATGTTGAGTTTGAACTTGCTGAATGGCAGACGCAAGTTTGATCGGTTCCTCGAGTGTAAAAAAATCGGAGCCTCGCTCCTTGCGATGTTGCACAATGCGGGCTTTCATTTCCTCATCCAAAGCTTCAGCGGTAGCTAAAAAGCATTTGGTTTGGGCACGCTGGCCGGCGAGTTCCAATGCGCAACGGCTCTTACCGCTTCGCACTCCGCCGGTAATAAGTGTTAATGTTCCCATAAATAACATATCTCCTGTACGTTCAATTAAAACCGAACTTTGCTCCCGACAAAAAAGCGGGCTGAAGGATTGTTGAATCCGCGCACTTCATCGTAATGATCATTGTTTGCATTCTCGGCCCGGCCGTACACTTGAAAAAATTGAGTCACATCATAAGCAAGGAGCATGTCGAGGCGCGTGTAACCGCCTAATTTGACTTGCCTGACACCGACGATCTCTTCTCGATTTCCGATGAAAAGCCAGCTTGCCGAAAAGTGCAACTTCCAAATTTCACAAAGAAGACCAAGTTTCCCTTCATGCTTTGGGCGTCTCGTCAGACGTTTTCCGTTGCTGCTATCTACGGCGTCAAGATAAGTATAATTGGCAGAAAAAGTCAAATATTTAAACGGCGTAATTTTATGCTCGACTTCCACACCTTGGGTTGTGGCTTGGGCCACATTTTGCGCCTTACTGGGCGAACCGACAAACTGAATTAAATTCTCAATCGAATTGTGAAAATAAGCGACAGAAATACTACCTTTCTTCTGCCAGTAAAATTGCTCCACCCCTGCATCCCATCCCCAGCTTTTTTCTGGCTGTAACTCGGGGTTACCAAACCCCGGAAAAAAGAGTTCATTAAAAGTTGGCGCTTTGAACGCGCGGCCAAAACTTCCTTTGAGTTTAGTCATCGTTTTGGCAATCCAAAAACCGCTTGAGAAAAGTGGGTTCACTTCCGTTCCAAAAGACGTGAAGTGATCAATCCTTGTCCCGGCCACGATGGTCCAAATCTTCCATAAGGTAATCTCATTTTGAGCAAACCAACCGTGATCCCGGTTAAGAGAGGCAAAACCCCCACTCGCCTGCGAACGTTTCACTCTGGTTTCTGTATGTTCAAATTCATATCCCATTGTTACCACATCGAAATCGCGCACAAAAAAACTCGTTTGATATTCAGCCGTATGGCGGTCTGTGTCCAATTTAAAACGCGACTCCGGATCCGCTCCCCCTACTCCCGGATTGCGCGGATCAAAGTCACGGAGGGCATCATGGAAAAATGAATATTGAATCGATTGTTCCCACCATTCCTTTAGTGAAGTCGTATATTTTGTACCCAAAACCTGCATGCGCGACCGACTTGAGCGATTAGGATCTTGGAGAAAAGAGCCGTCGTCAATTCCAGCGATGGCATTATCATAATGAAAGGAAACATCTAAATCCGAATTTTCCGTCACCTGTACCTTCCCATGTCCGCGGGCCGTTGTGTTTTCATAACCATCATTATTTCCGGGGCCTTTGGAATCAAGCCGTATACCGCTTCCTGAGAAAGAAACCCTGTCCCATGCGCCAGAAAGATCTCCGCCTTCATAAAATGTTTCGTGAGTCCCGTACTCGAAATGTCCGCCGCCGTGAAGACCTGGTTTTTGCCCGGGCTTTGTAATGATGTGAATGACGCCGCCAACCGCATCCGCTCCATAAAGTACGCTCTGTGGCCCGCGTAAAATCTCGATTCTTTCGATATTCTCGGTCGTCAAATGTTCGAACAAAGCTTGGCCCGTTGTAGGGCCATTAATTTGAACACCATCAAGAAGGACAAGAACGTGATTTGCATTTGTGCCGCGTAGAAATACACTCGATGTCCGCCCGGGCGGTCCTGATTGGG
>MHFM01000029.1:75020-78249 GCA_001804205.1 Omnitrophica bacterium RIFCSPLOWO2_01_FULL_45_10b | reverse complement strand
GCTTCAATTTCCTTGCGTATAATCACAGTTACAAAACGCGTGACTTCTTCGATTGGAATTTCCCGTTTCGTAGCAGAAACAAAAGCTGCAACGGGAGGGGTTTCCTTACGTCCTTTATTTTCTGAATCAGTTTTCTTTTGAGGCTCATCCACCGTCACTTGTGGACCTGGAGAATCCGTCTCTGCCGCATACACCAAACGGTTCGCAGCACAACAACTGGCTATCCACATCAAAACTAAATACCAAAACCACAAAGCAACCTGACTCATGTTTTTCTCCCTGCCTGCCGGCAGGCAGGCTTTACCCGCGTAAAGTGACACTTTTGCTTCGCAAAAGTGTCATCCTGAGCCCGCCAACGATCTTTGGCGGGCGAAGGATCTAAATTCAAGTCCAACTCTTTAGATTCTTCGCGGAGCCTACTAGATCCTTCACTTTCCGCCACCCGAGACGGCGGATCCGCCGTTCTGCTGGGCGGACGTTCAGGATGACAGGCGAAGGGCTCAGAATGACATGCTTTGTTTAAGCAAAGTGTCGGTTAAGCTTTAAGGGCGAGATCTTCTGGCTTGTGGCGTAAATCATTGAACATTCACAATGCTAAATGATTTACGTCCTGAGCGAAGCGAAGGGCTTCCTCAAGACTTCCTACTTGCGAACCTTCTCAGAGAAAGGTTACGTAACCTTTCTCTAATGGCACTTTTCGCTTTCGTTCCACATACAGCTGCGGGGCAGCGACGGATTTTAACCGTCTTCCCTCGTTCCCAAAGCACTGGTTTGTTAAAGAGCTGCTATTAAACTCCGATCGATAACTGGCGATCCAGAATTCGATAAAATAAATCAAGACGAATATTGGAGCGCACAAGATCTGCTAAACGGTCGTAAAGCTGTTCACGTGTAGGGGCATCGTTAGATGGTTGAAGAGGCGGAAGTTTTTTCCACTTACGCAATTCGTTTAAGAAATAGGTACGAAATTTTGACGAATCAAAAATGCCGTGAAGATAGGTTCCCCAAATCTGACCGTTTTGAACGGATACCCCATCATCCAAGGCTACTTGATCGCCCCCGCGCTTTGTCACCTGAAACATGGGGCGAAGCGTTTCTAATAATTGGGTTTCACCCATGTGGATTTCATAACCTTTCACTTCTATTTTGCTTTCAAAATGCATGGCTCGAATTTGTTTCGTCATCTTCTCAGACCTGAATGTCGTCACCGCCGGAATCAACCCAAGGACTTGAGTTTCTACATCGTTACTTTCAACACCAAGCGGGTCCAGAATGCGCTGGCCGAGCATTTGATAGCCTCCGCAAATTCCGATGACGGTTGTGCCATGCTTCACACATTCTTGAATCCAGCAGTCAAAACCTGTAGCTTTTAAGAACTGCAAATCGGCAACGGTGCTTTTCGTGCCGGGGATGATGCAAACATCGGGAAAATGATCGGGAACTTCCCTTAAATAAGTTAATGCGACGCTTTCTTCTTGGTCGAGCGGTGCAAAATCAGTGAAATTGGAAATTCTCGGAAGCCAAATCACATCGATTGAAATTTGATCCGGGCTTTGAGGCTTCCAATTTGTTTGAATCCGTTCGTCAGAAAGACCGTCTTCTTCAAGAATTCCCAGTTTCGATTCGTAAGGAATAATTCCGAGCGTTGGAATTCCGGTGCGGTCGAAAAGGTAATCGATGCCCGGCTGCAGCAATGAAGCATCCCCTCTAAATTTATTAATCAGAAAAGCCTTGATGCGCCCTCGGTCCTTTTCTGGAATTAATTCCAAAGTCCCAACAAAAGAAGCAAAAACGCCGCCGCGGTCGATATCTCCCACCAGAATCACGGGTGCGTCTGCAAGCTCCGCAATTTTCATGTTGACGATATCGTGCTCTTGCAAATTAATTTCCGCCGGGCTGCCCGCTCCTTCAATGACGACTACCTCATATTGCTCCGTTAATAAATGAAGCGATTGTTTCACTTGCCTCAAAAAGGAAGATGCGTGAAATTGGTATTCGCGCGCTTGCATCGTTTTCACCGGCTTTCCCCACACGATGACTTGAGCGCCCAAATCGGAATTGGGCTTCAAAAGAATAGGATTCATATGAACCGTAGGCTGAATGCCGCAAGCTTCGGCTTGAACCGCCTGGGCTCTCCCGATTTCTCCCCCATCGGCAGTCACATAGGAATTGTTGGACATATTTTGGGCCTTAAAAGGAGCGACGCGGAAGCCTTTTTGGCGAAGGAGGCGGCATAAAGCGGCAGTGATGACGCTTTTTCCGACATGAGAGCCGGTACCTTGAACCATAATCGTTTTTGCGGACATGAAGACCCCTAAAAGCAAAAATCCTTAGTGAAAAGTCACTAAGGATTTACCCAATTTTTGTCCTTAATTAAAATTTGAGAGAGTTTTATTTTTTTCTCTTTCCGCGGAGAAAAATTAAAACGAACTCATACAGGTAGGTCTTCTGGCTTCTGGATCATTCTCCTCTTGCCCTTCCCAAGTCCTCGTTACCGATTCCTCAGTGGTTTGCAAGATTTGTCCCCAGCCATGACTTTCTATTAAACAACCAATCGTTTATCTATCAGGAAGTCATGGCCGTACTGATCATCCTATAAAATTTCATTGGAAGATCAGCACAGTTACAGCGGCGGGACCGCGGCCGATTTTAACGGCCTTCCCTTTTTAGCTCAATGATTTATTGAGCACCTGTTAAACACATTGTAACCATTTGACTTGGGAGGTCAAGGAAATAAATTCCAGAGTTATGAAAATTGACCTGCAGGTGGGGTTTTCTATTTGAAAACTTTTTAATCGCGTTTTTCAATGAGAATTAAATGATAGCCAAATTGCGTTTTGACGGGCCCATGAGTTTTTCCAATTTCTTTCGAAAACACAACCTCATCAAATTCCCTCACCATCTGGCCGCGTGAAAATTCACCCAAATCTCCACCCTCTTTTCCGGAGGGGCAAAGCGAATGCTTTTTTGCAAGATCGGTAAAGCTGGCGCCGCCATCAATTTGTTGCTTCAAATTCAAACAAATTTTTTCATCTTTTACCAAAATGTGACGCGCTTTTGCCTTTGGCATAATTTGAACCTTTCTTTTAGTGGGTTTGTAAAAATAACAGCACTCTTACTGAGGTCAGAACTCAGGGACTAAAATTCAATTCCCATTTGAGCGCGGCGGGAACAATTGATTTCTTTCCTTCCAATCCGATTTTGGATCCGGTGGAAAACTTTACAAAAA
>MHFM01000029.1:73325-75000 GCA_001804205.1 Omnitrophica bacterium RIFCSPLOWO2_01_FULL_45_10b | reverse complement strand
CTTGTCCAAGGCTGATGGAATGCTGAAAGAGAGGTTGTGCAAGGGTTTCCTCTTCCATGGACTCATAGCAAGGCCTTTCCTTTTGATAGAAAATGCCTGTCGCAACATATTCCTCGGTAGTCGCTTCTCGAAAGGCGGCCAAAACGTCTGAGGTGTCGTGGCCCTTTTTATTGATGTCTTGCACGTGCTGCTTGTAGAACTCGTGCGTGTTGATTTGATTAAAGGTGACACACGGGCTAAAAGTATCTACAAGAGCGAACCCGGGGTGTTCAATTGCTTTCTTAAGAACGTCAATCAGCTGAGCCACGTGGCCTGTATACGCGCGGGCAACAAAACTGCATCCCGAACCAAGCGCGAGCGTTAAGGGATTGAGGGGAAGTTCGGGATTTCCAAACGGCGTCGATTTCGTTTTCATCTTCAGTCCGCTTGTGGGAGAAGTTTGCCCCGTCGTCAAACCATAGATCGAATTATTCATCACGACATAAGTCATATCGATATTGCGGCGCATGGCATGAACTAAATGGCCGACGCCGATCCCGTAGCCGTCCCCGTCGCCTCCGACCGCCACCACGGTCATCACATGGTTCGCAAGTTTAAAACCCTGCGCAATCGGGAGCGAGCGCCCGTGAAGCGTATGCATTCCATAGGTATTAATAAATCCCGGCAAGTTGGAGGAACAACCGATACCCGAAACTGTCATAATTTGATGCGCCTCGAGATTGAGCATCGGATAAGTTTTCTTCAAGGCCGCAAGCAAACCAAAGTCACCGCAGCCGGGACACCAATCAGGATGTACCTCGCTATTAAAATCCTTTAGCTCAGACATGGGCCAGCACCTCCTGTAATCGGTTGAAGATATCCTCTCCGGTAAACGGCTCTCCGTCATAGCGGTTAATGGTGCGCTTAACATTATTGAACCCTGTTTCAGCCCGCAAAAGCCTGACAAACTGAGAGGAGTAGTTGGTCTCAATGGCAATAATTTCCCGGCAGGAGTTTAAGAGCTCCAAGACACCTTCGATCGGAAGCGGATAAAGATCGGTAAAGTGCACATGGTTGACGCTCACGCCTGCCTGCTGTAAAAGCTGGCAGGCCTCTTCAATCGCATCGTAGGTCGAACCCCAACCCAAAAGAGTCAAATCCGTATTCTGTGGGCCTGTGAGTGTCGGAAGGCGTATATCGTCCTTGCGCGCTCCTTCCAACTTTCTCATGCGCTTTGCATGAATCTTGTTTCGAATGTCCAAAGAGGAAGGAAGCCCTGCCAGCACATCACTGATAACTATTCCCGCCTCATCGTGTTCATCGCTCGGCGAACAATACATCCCTTTCGGAACGCCGGGAAACATACGGGGCGAGATACCGTCCTCGGTAATGAGAAAACGCTTATAACTGCCATTCACCGCGGTCTGGACCTTTCCACGCTCGATCGGTACTGAACCAAATTTAAACGGATCAACGGTTTGAAAATGCTCGGACAGAAACAAGTCGGATAAAATGATGACCGGCGTCTGATACTTTTCGGCTAGATTTAAAGCGCGCCCCGCCGCATAAAACGCATCTTCCGTATCTTTGGGCGCTAAAATAATCCGTGGGAAATCCCCTTGCCCAGCACCGAGAACGAGATTCAAATCACCCTGTTCCTGTTTCGTGGGAATTCCGGTTGACGGCGCACCCCTTT
>MHFM01000029.1:70086-73306 GCA_001804205.1 Omnitrophica bacterium RIFCSPLOWO2_01_FULL_45_10b | reverse complement strand
AGAGAAAAACCACCGCCTGAAGTTGCCGTGGCCGCTCGCACACCCGCATGGGCAGCCCCAATAATGAAATTGACGGATGCAATTTCATCCTCGGTTTGTTTCACCACAATTTTGTGAGATTTTGCTTTGGTTGCCAGATAATGAAGAATTCCTGTCGAAGGGGACATGGGATAGGCGGCGTAAAGTTTGACTCCATGCGCCAAAAGTCCCATGCCGAAAGCATGATTTCCAGTCATAAACATCCGCTTTTTCCCGTCGCCGCGCAAATCAAGGTCCAGTGGTTTTGCATTCTGCTTGACCCAATCAGCGCCGAGTTGAAAAACGCGTTGATTTAATCTAATGACTTCTTCACCTTTCTTGATAAAGCGGTCGCGGATAAAATCGAGCCCGACTTGAAGGTGAAGGCCTAAAATTTGAATCATGGCGCCGAGCAACATGATGTTGGCCATCACCATATCAGCACCCTTTTCATTAATGAGGTCTCTGAAAGGCAAGCCGTAGAATGTAATGTCGTCTCGCATTTTCGCAAGATCTTCGGTAATATTGCTCGAGTTATAAAATACAATGCCGCCTTTTTTAACTTGGGGGATATGGACAGGAGGACTGGTCCGGTTGAGGATCACAACCACTTCGGGTTCTTCACCATGACTGAGCGTCTTTTTTGATCCGATATTGAGCTGAAGCCAGACATGGCCGCCTCGGATTGCGGATTGATACGCATTATAAGCCATCACATGCAAGCCAAGCCTTGAGCATACCTTACCAAAAATTTCACCCGATGAAGCAATGCCGTCACCCGCGGCTCCTGCAATTCGGACGATCACGTTCTCTTTGCGCCGATTCATAAAAAAACTCCTCTCAAAAGAATGAAAGCTTTTATTACCTCAGTTTTTGGCTTGGTTGTCGCAAGTTAATAAGAATAGGTATTATACTGCCCTGGTTCCAAAAAAACCAGCATAAAACTTCTACTTCCTAGCTCCGCACTCCACCTAAAATTATGAGGGGCCAAAGGAGCGATTGGCTTTAATTTATATGAATCAATATTGAAATTGAGACTGCGCCTAAAACTCAACACCACGCTGGGCGAGGATGCCTTGGTCTTTAAAAGGATGTTTAATTTCCTTCATTTCAGTAACCAGATCAGCTATTTCAATCAACTCTGGCTTTGCATTTCGGCCGGTCAGAATCACGTGAACCATTTTGGGTTTTTCTTTTAGCGCGGCAACAACATCTTGAGCGTTTAAATAATCGTAATGAATTACATAATTAATTTCATCAAAAATTACAACGTCGTACCTACCGCTTAACATTTTTTCTTTGCATAAGGCCCATGCCCTTTTTGTCATTTCGATATCACGCGCCGGATTCTGCGTGTCCCAGGTGAAGCCCTCCCCCATTTGATAAACTTCAATGGGTGTTTTCAATTGCTTGGCTGATTCAAGCTCACCATATTTCCATTTTCCCTTGATGAATTGGATGATCGCAACACGCATGTTGTTACCGGCGGCGCGAAAAGCCACGCCTAAGGCAGCGGTTGTTTTGCCTTTTCCATCACCCGTATGGATGATAATTAAACCTTTTTTCTTAGCTTTTTGATCAGCAGTGTACTGCGGTTTTTTTTGAGGGGATACCATAGAAACTTAAAGAGAAAGCCAGTCGGTATCTATCGGTTCTAAAAGGGGCTTTTGATGCGACGGGAAGGTCGCTATTTCAGAAATTCCGACTCCTTCACGTATCCCAAACCAGGCGACACCTTTAACAACGCCCGGTACCACACCAAACAAAAAATTTGTGCGTTTTATTTCCTGTCTGGGTTGATTCACCAACTCTAAAGGCCCGGTAGCGATATTGATGAAACCGCTATTGAGCCGAGTGAGCATTGACACGGAAGAGCTTTGGTGAGGCTCGGATAAATCCGGCGTTTCAGCAGAGTTTTGCTCAGAAGAACTGGCATTTCCCATCATTAAAAATAAACTGCACACTATTGTTATAATCAAACTGAGCCAACAACCCATCTGTCTGTATCGTACAATCATTTCGCTTTTCCTCCTCGTCTTAACCCATTTAAATGCTCTTGACTATTTAAGAGTACCAATTGTTTTCCTCCGCCCACCACCGTAACGACACTGATCGAAGCAGTATCGATTCGCAAGGACCAAAATATTTTCGGATGCATCTCTAAAAGCTGAATTAAAAACATCCGAATCGGACCTCCGTGCGTGACAACCACACAGGTTTCATCGCGCTTCGAAAACCTCCTCACAAGATGTTTCAAAAATTTGGAAATGCGGTGATTGAGCGACCGCAACGATTCTCCGCCCGGAGGCTTGCTTGACCAATAGGCACGATACCACCGTTTTGCAGCTTCAGGGAAACGAATTCGAATTCCGTCGTGGGATTCTCCTTCCCAATCCCCAAAGGATACTTCATTCAAACGCACGTCACTCATCACTTTTTTTCGGCAGGCCCGGGCAATGAACTTAGCAGTTTCTTGGGCGCGCATCAATTTCGATGAATAAATAGCTGCCGGGCGTTCTTTGCGAATAAAACGCGCTAAGGCTTGAGCTTGACGATATCCGCACTGATTCAGCGGAACGTCTGTAGAACCTTGATAGCGATGCTCACGCACCCATTCCGTTTCCCCATGCCGAACTAGGATAAGCTTCATCCCGTTAGAACTCCAGATAACGATGGTTTTAATGATAACGGTTGTTGCCCAGTCTCAACTGCTTGCATTTGAAATAACTCCGTTAAGTTCAGAGTTCTAACGGGAATCATCCCACCACCTGCTTTCCCGCCGCATTTATGCGGCGGAATCTCTTAAGGATTACAAGAACGCACTTTTTAAGCAGGCAGCTTTTGGTGCGTTCTTGTAAAGCAGGTGGTGGGATCATCGTTCTTCCGAATGAACCATTTGAGCCAGATGTTTTGCAATCACATCTGACTCCAAGTTAACCCAATTGCCTTTTCTCTTGCGGCCCATCGTAGTCGTTTTCGCTGTATGCGGAATCACTGCAATGGTAATGGAACTAGATGAAATTTTTTGAAGCGTAAAACTGATTCCGTCAACGGCAATCGAGCCTTGCGGAACAAGGTACGGAATCAAAGGAGCGGGCACTTCAATATCCAAAGTAAAATTTTGCCCGCGAACCGTCTTCCGAAGAATACGGCCAACGCCATCGACATGGCCCAACACAAAATGTCCGCCAATGCGCTCGCC
>MHFM01000029.1:65334-70017 GCA_001804205.1 Omnitrophica bacterium RIFCSPLOWO2_01_FULL_45_10b | reverse complement strand
CAAATTCACCGATTCTTTTGGTGATAAATGATTGATGGCCGTGCGAGCCAAAGTTTCGGGAATCGCTTGAACCGTGAATTGATTTTTCTTTGGAATTTTAGTGACGGTCAAACAAACACCGCTGACTGAAATGCTTTCGCCCCGCTTTAACGGTTTGTCCCAAACCTTTTGCGCTTCAAACGTCAAGGCAATTTGCTTGCCCTGGCGTTTTTTGTGAATTAATTTACCTTGTTGTTGAACGATTCCGGCAAACATTAGGAATGAACGTACGCTTCAAATAAAAAATCTTCACCCAAAGGAATCAAACGCGTAGGTTTTAACAAAATGGCTTTATCCAGCATTCCTATGCCCAATCCTTCTACAGACGTTTTGGCATCACGCCCTCCGATAATTTTTGACGCGATGACCCATTCAACTTTATCCACAAAACCTTTTTCAAAAAAACTCCAAGCAATTTCTCCGCCCCCTTCCACAAGAAGCGATGTGATTCCAAGTACACCCAAGTTGCCGAGCAATTGTTTCAAATCTAAATTCCCATGACTTGATTTTAAAGACAAAATCGTTGCTTTTGTATTCCGAAATTTTTTTGTGACAAGGCTGAAAAATTTCTCGGAGCAGGCCAAAATGACAGGCCCTCCGGCGCGAAAAATCCTGGCGTTCTGAGAAATAGCCCCTTTTTCGTCCAGAACGATCCGCCACGGCTCCCGGACTGGCGCACCATTGCGTACCGTAAGGCGGGGATTATCCATTAATACTGTATTTTTACCTACCAAGACAGCATCGCAAGAGGCGCGTACTTTGTGAACCCAAAGCCGGGCTTTGGGGCCAGAAATCCATCGGCTTGAGCCGGTCCGTGAAGCAATTTTTCCGTCTAGACTTTGCGCCATCTTGAGAATGACAAACGGCAGGCCCGTACGAATCCATTTTGAAAAAGCTTCGATTTGTTCTTGCGCTTGCTCTTGCAAAATACCTGCCGTAACGCGAATTCCCGCTTTACGCAGGTAAGCAATGCCACGCTTTTTGTGTTTAGGGTTAGGATCAACTGTGCCGATCGCTACTCGGCTAATTTTAGTTTCACGAATGGCATCAATACATGGTGGTGTTTTTCCATAGGTAGAGCATGGCTCAAGCGTGACATACAAAGTAGTGCCGTTACCTCGCTTTCCTGCTTTGCGAATGGCCTCCACTTCAGCGTGCGGCCCTCCAAAATGGCGGTGAAACCCTTCAGAAATCAGGCGGCCGCTTTTAACAAGGCAAGCGCCAACAACGGGATTGGGGCTTACAAAACCACGGCCCTTCTCAGCTAAGCCGATCGCGCGTTTCATCCAATGTTCATCGTTAGAAATGCTCATGAGTCTAAATCTTTTGCTTGGGCGGCTGAATCTGGCTTATGAACTTCGGTGTGATTAATTTTGTCGAGGATTCCGTTGACAAATTTACCGGCTTCATCCTGAGAATATTTTTTAGCGACGTTTACAGCTTCATTAATCGTTACCTTTGGAGGGATTTCATCCAAAAATAACAACTCGTAGACGGCAAATCGAAGGATGTTGCGATCCACAACCGCCATTCGGTTCAACTGCCAATTTTCCGTGTATTGAATTATTTTTTGATCGATTTCTTTTAGATGCTCGTGGGTGCCTCGGACCAACTGTTCTGTAAATTCTTGCACATCCGGAGGCGCAGGGTGGGATTCCCAAAAGGAAGGAAAAATTTGATCGAGCGCATACTCCGCCATGTCCATTTGGTATAAAATTTTTAAAGCTGTTTCGCGTGCTTGAGTTCGCTTACGCATATAGAATTACTGAAAAAGAGCAAAAAACAACAGGAGATTATTGATGTTCGAATTCTCGTGCCATCAATTGTTTGATTTTCACCTCGTGATCGGTTGCGCTCTTCAATTCTCGAATCACGTGAACCATTTCAAGTGCCGAGCGAGCCGCATCTCGTCCCTTATTGCCTTGTTTTCCGCCGGCTCGATCCATCGCTTGTTCCATATCTTCCACAGTGAGAACTCCCAAACCTACGGGAAGACAATGATCTAAGGCCACTTTTTGAATCCCATTGCAGACGCTTTGCGCAATGTGTTCATAATGGGTTGTTTCCCCGCGAATAATACAACCGAGTGTAATCAAGGCATCAAACGTTTTAGTTTCAGCCATTGTTTGGCAAGCAACAGGAATTTCATAAGCGCCCGGAACCCAGCTTACCGTCATCGCCGACTCCAAAACACCCGAGCGCCTTAATTCATTCAAGGCGCCTTCCAGCATGGATTTGGTCACAAATTCATTAAAGCGTGAGACTACGATTCCAAATTTCAAGCCTTTGCCTTCATACGTTCCTTCAATCACTTTTGCCATATTAATGAACCCCGAATTGGCCGAACAGATGCCCCATTTTTTCGCGTTTGGCCTTCAAATATTTTTCGTTATGCACCTGCGGAAGCATTTCCAAAGGAATTCGTTCAACGACTTTAAGGCCGTGGCCTTCCAAGCCAACAATTTTCCGAGGATTATTGGTCAGCAAACGAATTTGAGAAAGTCCAAGGTCTTTTAAAATTTGAGCGCCCGTGCCGTATTCACGAAGGTCCGGTTTAAAGCCCAGCTCTTCATTCGCTTCAACGGTATCAAATCCCTGATCCTGAAGCTGATAAGCTTTCAATTTATTCGCAAGCCCAATGCCGCGCCCTTCTTGGCGGATATATAGAAGCACTCCTCTTTTTTCCTTTTCAATCATGGCCATCGCGCTGGCCAGTTGTTCGCGGCAATCACAACGCAAAGATCCAAACACTTCGCCTGTGAAACATTCCGAATGAACGCGAACCATTGTGGGCGCCTCAGAAATCTCACCTTTCGTCAACGCAATATGTTCAAGCCCATCCACAAGCGACCGGTAAAGCTTCATATGCCAGACACCTGTTTCCGTAGGAATATCCGCTTCGGTAATCTTTTCAATCAGCTTATCAAATTGCCTCCGGTACTCGATGAGCGCACGAATGGTCCCAATTTTAATATTGTGACGCTTCGCAAATTTAAAAAGTTCGGGGGTGCGGGCCATGGTGCCATCGTCATTGACAATTTCACAAATAACGCCAGCAGGGGTTAATCCTGCAAGGCGCGCTAAATCAACCGATGCTTCCGTATGTCCGGCCCTGACCAAAACACCGCCGCATTTCGCACGGAGCGGGAAAATATGGCCGGGCGTTATCAAATCGTTGGGTTTTGTACCTGCATGAACAAGAAGTTCAACCGTTCGGGCGCGATCAAAAGCAGAAATTCCGGTCGTAACCCCAAGACGAGCATCGACTGAAACCGTAAAAGCAGTGGCCATATGGTCCTCGGCACGAGTCACCATGTCTTTTAAACCAAGGCGAAAAAGACGCTCATCCGAAAGCGGGACACAGATTAAACCCCGCGCTTCCTTCATCATGAAGTTAACCTTTTCGGGAGTCACAAATTGAGCGGCAAAAATAAGGTCGCCCTCGTTTTCGCGCGATTCATCATCAACCATGATGACGAAATTGCCCTTGGCGACCTCTGAAATAACCTCATTAATCGGGTCAAACTGTACATCTTCTGGCATAACCCCTCCTAAAAAGTTTGATTCTATCAATAAATGCTTTAATTGTCAAAACTTACAGAAAATTGATACTGAATAAACGGCTGAAATTACCTAATATAAAAGGGTTTCGGAACCGTTAATTAAATGAGGGGTCGGGGAGTTTTTTAATCTACCCCGATGGCTCAATTAAATGAAATATGGCCTCAAAAACTCGAATGGCTAAAAAGAAACTTGTTCTGCTCTCTCTAGGCCTTTTTCTTTTAGCCGTATGGGTTCCTTTTCTGAGCTTTTTAATTTGGTTTGCTTTTATCCCCCTTTTACTGGCCATCCACGGCGAAACCTCGGCCAAAAGCTTTCTCATTGGATTGCTGACAGGCGCTTTCTTTTTTTCAGGTTTGCTTTATTGGATTGTCCAATACGAACTTAGAATTTTTGTGCTGGTCATTATTTTTACCGCCCCATTCTTCGGAATGTTTGCATGGCTGACCCAACGGCTTTGGAACCATTTCAAAAACGATTTTGTTCAAATCTTGGCACCTTCAATTGCTTGGGCCGCGGTGGGTGTGCTTTATTGGTTGACGCCGGTAAGCATCATCGGCGATCAAATTGCCTTTTTCCAAGCTCCGTTCTTTCCCGCAATTGTACGCTGTTCAGGAATTTCAGGAATTACTTTTCTGATTCTGCTTAATAATTCTTTGCTCGCACATTGGCTAAAAACCAAAAAAAATAAATTTCTCGTCGGAAATGGGATGATGGTCATCTTATTATGCGCTGGCCATTTCGTCTTATTGGATCCGCCAAAAGTAAAACCAATCAAAGTAGCTCTCATTCAGCACAACCTTCCGATGGCCTCCAATGAGTGGCGGCTTTCTCATCAAAAGAAAATCACGTGGAAATACGAAAAAGCGGTTCTTGAATTTGGCTCCGATCATGACCTGATCCTATTTCCGCAATACGGTCTTCCCTTTGATCCGCTGAGAAAACCGGAACGATTCGATCAACTTGCGAAACGAAAAAATACTTCTATCTTGCTCGGTACTTATATTCCTAAAATTGCTGGGGGGAGCTTAACGGAAGGTGCACGGACAGACTCGGCACTCCTATTTTCAGCGAAAACGACGG
>MHFM01000029.1:63353-65280 GCA_001804205.1 Omnitrophica bacterium RIFCSPLOWO2_01_FULL_45_10b | reverse complement strand
AGAGTATCAAGCCGTAACACCCCCTCCATTCCGGAACATCAAGCAGGTAAAAGGAAGTGATCGAATGCCACTTACGTTAAGTGACGGAACAAAAATTGGAATCATGCTTTGTTATGAAGATAGCCGTTCAGAAGAAGGAAGATTGTGGGTTCGTAATGGGGCGGAATTGCTTGCAGCGCTTTCAAACCCAGGACACTTTCTAGGAACTCCGCTACCGCGTTATCACTTGCTCCAGGATCGAATTCGGGCCATTGAAACGGGCCGCTACCTTGCCCGCGTTTCTCCCAACGGTTTTTCGGCTTTGATTGATCCGAACGGAAAAATCATGATCCAAAGCAAACTACATGAGGAAACGGTAGTAAAAGGCGAGATCTATGCGCTTTCCGGCCGGACCATTTTTACAAACCTAGGGCCCGTAGTTCCGCTGGCTTCTGCGGGGATAGGTTTGTTTTTACTAATCGGAAGTTACCCCGTTAGAAAAAAGAAAGCGTCTAACTGAATAAAGAAAGGAAATAATGGCCTCAGATTTATTAAATAGAGACCAAGCTCATTTGGATTTTTTTCTAACGAGGTTATGCGCGAGATTCTATGAAACGCTTGGCGCGCAAGAGGCGTTGAAGAACGGTTCCATAAACGGCGAGATCAAGCCCAAGCAGAACCCAAAAGAAAATATCTTTCCCGGCTAAAGAGAAATTCGGGAAAATCCCCCACAAAATCACTCCAACTGCAAAAATCAAACCCCGTTCTGTGCGCTCCATAAAATCCGGCCACTCGTCGTTTGAAATTTGAATTTCCATCGCCGCCCGCGATTTAGCATAACTAATCAGCATGATTCCTACCGCCAATAAAAAAGAAAGCGCCCAATAGCCGCTCACATAAGCAACGGCCAAAGCCGCAGCCACTTCAAAAACTCGGTCGCACATCGCATCCAAATAAGAGCCGAATTTTGTAACACGATCCGTCAGGCGAGCCAACGCGCCGTCCAAAGCATCAAAAAGGCCCCAGGCAATCATCAAAAATCCAAAAAGAGCGGGATTGCGTGTCCATACAAAGAGGAGGCAGGTCAATAATCCCAAAGCCAAACCCAAGAGTGTAAGGCCATTGGGGCTGAAACCCAAATGAAGGAAAATTCGAGCGACTGCTTCCGCTGCTTTTCGGAAATGAGCTTTATAGGAGGTGAGCATTATATAGAAGCATCAAAAAAGCGTATAGATGAATGGCGCGACGGCTGTGCTCTCTGTTAAAACAATAAGAGCGCCCAACAAAACCAAAACAATGACCATTGGCGCAAGCCACCATTTCTTGCGCGCCCTTAAAAAATCCCACAATTCTTTAAAAATATTTATTTTCGCCATGATCTTTAAAATAACCTTTCATATTGCTCGCGCAGAGGTTTCGGCGGTTTTTTCTTCCAATAACTTGACGCTAACGGATCTATTTTTTGATCCAACAAGTCCTTGCCCGCAAGACGCATGATAATACTAAGTGGTGAAAAAACAAGGTAAAAAAGAATGCCGAGTATCACGCGCATCACCACAAAAGAAATACCATAAGAAATAAACATGGCCACCTGATAAATAATGGCCATTAGGGAGGGTAAAAATAAATTAACCGTAAATGCGCAAATGCCAAGCAACGGCCAACCCATCCAATAATGAAAGGACTTCTTCGCAAACAGCATCCCAAGCAAATTAGCAACCAACGGAAGAAAGCAAAGGACTCCTGCGAGGATAAACCCAAATTCACGGACTGTTTTTGGATTGGTTTTGATGCCACTCCAAACTTTTTTAATCGAGTTCAAAGTAAGACCCTTTTTTCTGAGACGGAATCGCCTTTTGCTTTTTTTTATCCACAATGAAATTCCCGACCACCAAGTAATCCATTTCCGTGTTCATGAAACAGCGGAATGCATCTTCTGGCGTGCATA
>MHFM01000029.1:60405-63307 GCA_001804205.1 Omnitrophica bacterium RIFCSPLOWO2_01_FULL_45_10b | reverse complement strand
AATAATCTACATGCGTTACCGCTGGAATTTTGGACCGGGAAACTTTTAATTGATCCAAGCCTTGCACATTGCCGTTGATTGAATTCAAACGATGCTTGTTTGAGACATCCGCCACGAGCAGCATATAAGGGCTTGGTTCTTGAATTTCAAACCAATTGGGCGCTTCTTCTTCTAAAACAGATGGCGCAAAGGGCCGAAACGATTCGCGAAACTTAATTTTTAAATTCATCCGTGACTGCATTTCAGAATTTCGCGCATCGCCGATAATGCTTCTTGCGCCCAAAGCGCGCGGGCCAAACTCCATACGCCCTTGAAACCAGCCGATCACATTGCCGTTTGCAATAAGTTCGGCTGTTTTTTTAATTAAGTCCTGTGGTTCATGGTATTCGTAGACAGCTCCTACGCGATTGAAAGCAGACTCGATTTCCGAATCAGAAAAACTAGGACCCAATAAAGTACCCGATTGCGAATCGCCTGGTTTCACTTTTCTGGGTTGATCTAAATAATGATGCCAGGCCACCAGCGCAGCCCCGAGCGCCCCACCGGCATCGCCTGCCGCTGGTTGAATCCAGATATGTTTAAAAGGCCCTTCGCGCAAAATTCGCCCATTGGCCACACAATTAAGCGCCACGCCACCGCTTAAACATAAGTTTTCTTCACCGGTTACTTTATGGACGTGCCGTGCCATGCGCAGCATCACTTCTTCGGTAACCACTTGAACGGATTTTGCCAAATCCATGTCGCGCTTAGAAATTTCGGTCTCCGGTTCTCTTGGAGGACCTCCGAATAATTCGTGAAACTTGCTATTGGTCATCGTTAAGCCGGCGCAATAGTTAAAGTAAGCCATATTCAACTTGAAAGAACCGTCCTCTTTTAAATCAATTAATTCCTTCAAAATCAAATCGACATATTTTGGCTCTCCATAAGGAGCAAGGCCCATCACTTTGTACTCGGCGGAATTGACACGAAAACCCGTGTAATACGTAAAGGCGGAATAAAGAAGGCCGAGCGAATGCGGGAAATGAATTTCTGAATCAAGTTCAAAACGGTTGCCACTCCCCCGACCAAAACTTGCGGTAGCCCATTCGCCGACGCCATCCGCCGTTAAAATAGCGGCGTGTTCAAAAGGGGATGGGAAAAAGGCCGAAGCGGCATGTGATTCATGATGTTCGGGGAAAATAAGCTTTCCGTCATAATCTAATTCTTTTTGGATGATGTCCGGAATCCAAAGCCGATGTTTGATCCAAAGCGGCATCGCCTTGATGAAAGAATTAAAACCATGCGGCGCATAAGATAAATATGTTTCAAGAATTCGCTCGAATTTTAAAAATGGTTTTTCATAAAACGCGACCAAATCAATTTCCCGTACGGAAATGCCGGCTTCTTTAAGGCAAAAATTGATGGCATGATGCGGAAATTCAAAATCGTGTTTTTTTCGGGTAAACCGCTCTTCCTGAGCGGCGGCAATAATCTCGCCATCTCGAATAAGGCAAGCGGCTGAATCGTGATAAAAACACGAAATTCCAAGAATATGGGTCATGGGAAGGTATGCTAGCTGATTTTTACCTTAGAATCAACCGGCTTGTCTTGGAATCTGAAAAAATTTTGGTTTGCAGGTATGGTAATACTTTAGAGAAAGAAAAGCGATCTAGCGGAAATGATTCAAAATCGTCTGCAGCACCTCTCCCATCTGGCGGCTTGATCGTATATAAACCACATAATGATTACAGACGAGCACGATCATTAAAAGCCATCCCCAGACTCTATTTCGTTCAAATGCTGCTCCAACAATAATTCCGAGGGCCACAAAGTAAATCAGAACCGTTGCCCCCTGTACCAATGGGGTTGGCCCGGCGGGCGCAATCATAGCGGCGATCCACAGAGGAACGGTGGTTAAATAACTCACCAATTCGGGAATTAAACCTTTTGTGGGATGAAACGGCTGGCTTACGATAATGAGAAATGCAATCACAACTCCAAAACTAATTCCCTGCGCTATTCTTTTGCCCATGTTTCCTCCCCGGCTTCAACACTGTTTTACTTCACAATAGATAACATCGGCTAAAGGACTGGAATCTTTAAAGATCGAATGTGGGGTAAGCAACCGCTAAGAGGGCTAATTCTTGGCAAGAAGCGTTTTAAGCTCCTTCATAAAATGGGAAATATCCTTAAATTGACGATAAACCGAAGCAAAACGTACATAAGCAACCTGGTCAATTTTAGCAAGCCGCTCCATTACAAATTCGCCGATAACAGTGCTGGGAACTTCTTTCTCATATTTTTCTTCTAGCATCTTTTCAAGCTCCACGACAATGGAATCCTGCGCTTCGGCCGGAACGGGCCGTTTTTCACAAGCTCGGTGAATGCCTGCGAGCACCTTCTTCCGATCATAAATTTCGCGGCGCTGGTCCTTTTTAATGACAAAAAGCGGCACTTCTTCAACGCGCTCATACGTTGTGTAGCGCCGGTTGCACTTGGTGCATTCACGGCGGCGGCGGATCACAGAGCCGTCATTTGAAGCGCGGGAATCCACTACTTTATCATCTTCGGCGCGACAGTAAGGACACTTCATGTGTTTGACTCCAAAAGTTCTGGATAAAGCGGAAAACGTTTCGTTAATGCGCTCACTTCTCTGCGGACTGATTCTAAATTCTTTTGATCTTCAGGAGCTTTCAATGTTTGATTGATACATCTGGCAATTTCCGCCATCTCATTTTCTTTCATTCCACGGGTCGTTACGGCAGGCGTTCCAAGCCTAATGCCGGAAGCGCTAAAAGCCGATTCTTGATCGAAAGGAATCATATTTTTATTCACGGTAATTTTGACATGATCCAAATAATTTTGCACGGCCTTTCCGGTAAAACCTTTCACCTTGACATCCACAAGCATCAGATGATTGTCC
>MHFM01000029.1:59755-60396 GCA_001804205.1 Omnitrophica bacterium RIFCSPLOWO2_01_FULL_45_10b | reverse complement strand
GAGATAATTCGAAAGCCAAAACCCGCCATTGCCTGCGCTAATTTTTTGGCATTGGCAACGATTTGACGCGAATAAGTTTTAAATTCCTCCGTCATCGCTTCTTTCAAAGCAACTGCTTTCGCGGCAACAATGTGCATCAACGGGCCGCCTTGCAGACCCGGGAAAACAGCGGAATCAATTGCCTTTCCGTATTTCTCCCGCCCCATAATAATTCCGGCACGCGGGCCTCGAAGGGTTTTATGCGTTGTTGTTGTTACGATATCCGCATAAGGGACTGGCGAGGAGTGTACGCCGGCGGCAACAAGCCCGGCAAAATGCGCCATATCCACCATGAGCAACGCACCTACCTTGTCTGCAATTTGACGCCCGCGCTTAAAATCAATCACACGCGGGTAAGCAGAAGCTCCAAGCAGGATCATTTTTGGTTTGTGGTCAAGCGCTAAGCGCTCGAGTTCCTCATAATCAATCTGCTCATTTTTAGGACTTACGCCGTATGGGATGATTTCAAAATACTTTCCAGAAAAATTCATTTTGTGCCCATGAGATAAATGTCCGCCATGGGACAGATTCATCGCAAGAATTTTATCTCCCATATTCAGAAGCGCCATAAACACCGCAATATTGGCGCTGGTTCCGGAATG
>MHFM01000029.1:55401-59744 GCA_001804205.1 Omnitrophica bacterium RIFCSPLOWO2_01_FULL_45_10b | reverse complement strand
CAGCTGCTCCACCACGTCCACATGCTCGCAACCGCCATACCATCTTTTTCCCGGATAGCCTTCAGCGTATTTATTGGTTAATACGGTGCCGGCTGCTTCCAAAACCGCTATAGAAGTAAAATTTTCACTCGCAATTAATTCGATATTGTCATTTTGGCGGCGAAGTTCCGCTTGAATGGCTTGATAAATTTCCGGGTCGGTTTCTTTTAATTGATTTTTTTCAACTCGTACACTCATCCCCCACCAACTTTCATTAGCACTCCAATAGAATAACGGAAATGTTTGGTATAAATATAACACACCGGAAGTTGGTGGGGGATCACTTTTGATGCTCCTCAAATGTTTTAATTTTTCCGATTCGTCCTTCGTGGCGGCCGCCTTCAAATTCGGAAGCAAGCCATTTGGTTACAATCTTCTTCGCTAATTCAGAATTCACAAAGCCGGCCGGAAGCGCCAAAATATTGGCATTGGTGTGTTTCCGGGCGAGTTCCGCTTGTTCGACTGTTTGGCACAAAGCAGCACGAATTCCTTTTACCTTATTGGCGCTAATCGAAACCCCAATTCCGGAATGGCAAATCACAATCCCTTGAGACGCCTCTCCTTTTGCAACTGCTTGAGCAGCCTTCAGCGCATAATCGGGATAATCAACTGAAGCCTCTGAATTCGTGCCTAAATCTTTCACTTGAAGTCCTTTTGATTTTAACAAACCGACAATTTCACTTTTTAACGCAACTCCACGATGATCAGATGCGATTACAAATGAAGTGGCCACTTGGTTACTCCACTACCTGCGACCACATTTTTGAAATTCTTTCTTTAATGAGGCGATAGCTTTTCTCATAAAACTCGATGGACATTCCCACAGGATCCGGGATATCCAAAACAACAATTCGGTCTTTTACCGTTTCACATAATCCTCCGATAAATTTCCGATGTTCTTCAGACATAGCTAAAATCAAATCGGCACTTAACACATCTTCACGGCGACAAAGACGCGTCTTGAAATTCTCAAGCTTGACCTCATCGTTTCTGAGGGTAAGAACTCCTTCCATGGCAGCGCTTCCGCCGTCACGTGCGCAAATGCCGCAAGAACTCACTTCAATCTGTTCCCCCAATCCCTTTCGAGTCAGCTCAGCGCGCAACCAACCTTCCGCCATCGGGGAACGACATGTATTGCCGGTGCAGACAACCAGAATTTTTTTCCTGGGAAATCTACCGAGCTTGATTTTTTCAATGGCCTTTTCAACTTGATCGGCACGAACGCCGCGGCGAAGAATCTGAGGGGGCAAGGTCACGGTATCCACAACCGTTGAATCTTCTCCCCACTCTGAGCGGCCGCCGTCAATCACCATATCAATTTCATTTGGGAAAATCTTCAAAACTTCCGACGAGGTACGTGGCGACTTTTCCCCTGAAATATTGGCACTCGTCGCTACCACAAGTTCTTTGCATTGATTCAACATTTTTGCGGCAATCTCATTTTTCGGAAACCTAAGGCCGACTTTTTCATCCTTACGGTTAAGGGCAATCAACGTAACGGGCCCCGGCCAAAACTGACCGATTAAAAATCGAAGGACATGGCTTTGAATCACATCAAGCCGCTCCAATGCGCCTAAACTTCCGATGTGATAGGTAAAGGGTTTATCTTCCGCCCTTTGTTTTAATTCATGAAGGCGTGTCAAAGCCGTTGGTTGATTCGCGCAAACCGCCAAACCATAAACGGTTTCTGTTGGAAAAGCAACGATTTTACCTTGCGTGAGATAGTCAGCGGCCTCGCGCAGACGATCCATGTTAGGATGTTTTGGATCTAATTTTAAAATGGTTGTTTTCATTGTCCTCGTTGCTGAACTGAATTAGCTTTTTTTCAAGCGGTTATTTTTATCAATCACAGACTGCGTAAGTTTTTCTTTATGTTTCATGAGCTTCGCCGCAATTTCTGTGGAATGAAGACCTAAAATCTGAGCGGCCAAAATCCCTGCGTTCGTCGCCCCTGATTTTCCAATCGCCACGGTTGCAACCGGAATACCGCTCGGCATCTGAACCGTTGCCAAAAGTGAATCCAGTCCGCTCAAAGGAGATGAATCGATGGGAACGCCGATGACCGGCACGGTGGTATGGGCCGCAATGACCCCGGCCAAATGAGCTGCTCCTCCCGCACCAGCAATGACAATCTTAATCCCGCGCGTTTTTAATTCCTTGCAAAATTGTGTCACCAGCTCCGGGCTCCGGTGCGCCGAAAGAACCTGAATTTCATGCGGAATTCCGAAATCCGAAAGTGCTTTAGCGGCTTCGTTCATAATTTCTAAATCGCTGTCACTTCCCATCACGATGGATACTTCTGGATTGGCCATGCTATTTCACCTCTGTTTTTTCAAACACCTTTTTTCCGATGTCGTTCCGATAAAAAGCGCCTTCAAACGAGATATTTTTAACTGTCCGATACGCCAAATCACGCGCTTCTTTAAAGGATTCGCCCAACGCAGAAACTGAAAATACGCGCCCACCGTTTGTGGTAATCGCTCCTGATGGGCCTCGTGCCGTACCGGCATGAAATACGCATACGTCTTGCAACTTCGCCTGATCAAGTCCTTTAATTTCAAATCCAGTTTTATAACTTCCCGGATATCCATCCGAAGCAATGACAACGGTAATGCACGGCCGCAAATCCCATTCTAAACTCTGAGTTTTTAATTTGCCGCTTGCCACTTCCATCATAATCGGAACGATATCCGTCTTAAGCCTAGGAAGAATCGCTTCTGCCTCCGGATCGCCAAAACGCACATTATACTCCAAAACTTGAGGGCCTGAACGCGTCATCATAATCCCGACATAAAGTAATCCGCGATAGGGTGTTCCGCGCCGAGCGAGTTCCTGCACAACCGGGCGGGCAGCTTTGTCCACAATCTCATTCAATTCTTGATCGGAAACAAAAGGACATGGTGAATAAGCGCCCATGCCGCCCGTATTAGGGCCCTGATCGTCATCAAAAACGCGTTTGTGATCCTGCGAACTGGCGAGCGTCAAAACGCGTTCCCCGTCTGTAAACAAAAGCACGGAAAGTTCATCGCCCGTAAAAAATTCTTCGATCACGACAAGCTTTCCCGAATCACCAAACAAACGGTCCTGAATCATTTGATTCACAACCTTCACTCCTTCTTCGCAAGAATGAGCGATTAAAACACCTTTTCCGCCGGCAAGACCGTCTGCCTTGATGACAAATGGGGGCTCGCGGTCAACGATGAAGCGTTTGGCTTCGGCAACATTATCAAAAACCTGAAAAGCAGCTGTCGGAACACCTGCTTGAGCCATCAAATTCTTAGAAAACGCTTTGCTGCCTTCTAGTTTTGCTGCTTCGCGGCTTGGGCCGAAAATTTTAAGGCCAACGGCTTGAAATGAATCGACAATGCCGTGTACAAGGGGAAGCTCAGGACCCACCACTGTAAGATCAACTTTTTGGTCTGAGGCAAATTGACGCAATTGATCAATTTGATCGGCGCCGATCTCAATACATTCCGCAAGTTCTGCAATTCCTGGATTTCCCGGCGCTGCATAAATTTTTTTAACCAGCGGGCTTTGCGCAATTTTCCAAACGAGTGCATGTTCCCGCCCGCCCGAACCGACAACCAATACCTTCATTGAATCGTCACTCCGTTGCCTCGTTCAACAGTCCCGATCACCCAAGAACTGATGCGATTTTTCTTGAGAATATTTTGAGCTGATTTTACATCCGAATGTCGGATGATCACAATCATGCCGATTCCCATATTAAACGTATGAAACATTTGTCGATCTGAATAATGGGCTCGTTTTTGAACTTCAAAAAATAATTTACGAATGGGCCAGCTTCCCTTATGCACTCTGGCGCTAAGGCCTTTTGGTAAAACGCGCGGTACATTGTCATATAAACCACCGCCTGTGATGTGCGCAATTGCTTTCACCGGAATTCGGCGGATCAATTCCAAAACAGGTTTTACATAAATACGGGTTGGCGTTAAAAGGCTACGGCCGATCGTTCCGGAAAGCTCCTTTTTCGTAAATACCTTTCTAAGGAGCGAATACCCATTGCTGTGAAATCCCGATGAGGCAAGGCCCAAAAGAAGATCGCCTGCCCGTACGGTGCGCCCATCGATTGCTTTTGAGCGTTCCACCGCTCCAACGCAAAACCCTGCCAAATCATATTTAGAATCATCATAAAAACCCGGCATAATCGCCGTCTCGCCTCCCACAAGTGCGCATTCTGCCTCTCGGCAGCCGCGCGCGATTCCGCGAATCACTTCAATGGTCTTTTTCTGCTCAAACGCCCCTGTAGCGAAATAATCCAAAAAGAAAAGTGGTTTTGCGCC
>MHFM01000029.1:52159-55364 GCA_001804205.1 Omnitrophica bacterium RIFCSPLOWO2_01_FULL_45_10b | reverse complement strand
TCAATTCCGATGGTGTCATGTTTCTTCAAAAGGCGGGCCAATTCCAGTTTGGTGCCAACTCCATCAGTCGTCGAAACCAAAAGCGGATGGCGAAACTTGAACTTTTGGATGTCAAAAAGTGAGGAAAACCCGCCAAAGCGAACGGGGGTAGAATTTTGCGTTGATCGCGCCAATTTCCCAAGCGTGCGATTATAGGCACGATCTCCTTTTAAATGAGGCACACCGGCATAAAATTCTAATGTTTTCATCTTACCACCTGCGCTCTGTCAACGTCATTGCGAGCGAACCTGCCTGCCGGCAAGGCAGGCGTAGTGAGCGAAGCAATCTCTCAGCCTGAGATTGCTTCGTCAGCTTACAGCCTCCTCGCAATGACGAACAAGCTACCATGTCCGCTCCAATTTGAATTTATCCATCTCATCGAAAATCTTGGTTGGATAAGAGCCGGTGAAACAGGCGGTACAATAATTTTCTTTGGGAAAAGAAACGGCCTTGAGAAGCCCTTCGTGGCTTAAATAACCGAGGCTATCGACATCAAGAAATTCCTTAATTTTGTCATTCGTTTTTTGATAAGCGATGAGTTCTTCTTTCGATGGAAAATCAATTCCATAAAAGCAAGGCGACACATGCGGAGGACAACTGACTCTCAAATGCACTTCTTTGGCACCGGCTTTGCGTAAAAGCTTTACGCGCGATTTGGAAGTATTTCCGCGTACAACTGAATCGTCCACAACCACAACGCGCTTGCCGGCGACAACTTCCACGATAGGATTTAATTTAATTTTAACTTTAAAAGTTCTCATCTCCTGCATCGGATTGATAAACGTTCGGCCCACATAATGATTTCTCGTGAAGCCATGCGCCAATGGGATTCCAGATTCCCGAGCATAACCCAAAGCAGCGAAATTACCGGAATCCGGAACGGGAATGACAAGATCAGCATCGGCCGGCTGCTCTTGGGCTAAAATTCGTCCCAGCCGTTCGCGGACCAGTCCTACATTTTCTCCAAAAATCCGGGAATCGGGACGCGCGAAATAAACATGCTCAAAAATACATTGGGCAATGCGTGCCGGCTTTCCCTCAAACGGGCGGAAGCTCTTAAGTCCTTTTTCATTAATCATCACAACTTCGCCCGGTTCAATTTCACGAATATATTCGGCTTCAATTAAATCAAAAGCGCAGGTTTCGGAGGCGATCACATAAGCGCCATCTAATTTTCCAAGGCAAAGCGGACGGAAACCATGAGGATCGCGGATTCCAATCAATTCTTTCTCGGTCAATAAAGTCATCGAATAAGCGCCTTGGGCTTTTTGAACCGCGCCAAGAACGCTCTCCTGAGTGTTTTTATAGGAGGGCTTTGCCATCAAGTGGACAAAAATTTCGGAATCCGTTGTGCTGCCAAAAATAGAGCCGTAGGCTTCAAGTTCAGAGCGCAAGAACTGCGCGTTTGTTAAATTGCCATTGTGCGCAATGGCCACAGCACCGCGGGAATAATCCACCGCATAAGGCTGGGCATTTGCCAGTGTGGACGAACCGGTTGTTGAATAGCGAACATGTCCGATGGCGGCCCGGCCGGGAAGTTTCTGAAGCGCGCTTGGCGTAAAAATATCTCCGACAAGACCCATCGCCTTATGAAGAAAAAGTTTCTTTCCATCGCTTGTGGCAATGCCGGCGCTTTCTTCACCGCGGTGCTGAAGCGCAAAAAGGCCCAAATAGGTCAACTCGGCCGCTTTGTCGTGGCCGAAAACGCCAAAGACACCACAATGATCTTTAATTCCCTCGCCGCCCATTAAATCATCCTTTTCGGAATAGCATTCCGATATGTTTTTTCAATCTCATCAGAAGATAAATCGATAAACGACCCAATTTTTAATCGCGATGGTGTTACCTGCCCAATCTTAAAGTAAGGAACTCCATATTTTTTTGCCAATAACTCCAATGGGCGTTCGTTGTTTGAATCAACACTAACGAGCACGCGTGATTGGCTTTCTCCAAACAAAAGTGAATCTTTTCGTAAGCGGTTTCCGAAATTAAGTTCTACTTGGGCTCCTAAAGGATGATTCAAACGCCCTAATAAGCTTTCAGAAAGCGCTACGGCAAGACCTCCATCTGAAATATCATGGCAAGAATTTAGAAAGCGGGCTTTGGAGCCCTCTAAAATAAAATTCTGTAAAGCGCGCTCCTTTTTTAAATCAAGCGCAGGCGGTAAACCCATCCGGAGATTGTGTTCTGTCAAAAGATATTGCGAACCGCCCAATTCATCAAAGGTTTCGCCAAGCAAATAAATAGTGTCCCCTCCTTTTTGAAAAAACGACGGGATTCTGAGGTCGATGTCTTCTAAAATTCCTACCATTCCAATGGCAGGCGTCGGATAGATGGCTCCTTTTGGACTTTCATTATAAAAGCTGACATTGCCGCCTGTGACAGGTGTCTCCAGCGCTCGGCAGGCTTCAGAAATTCCTTCAACGGCTTTGCGGAATTGCCAAAAAATTTCGGGTTTCATCGGATTCCCAAAATTGAGGCAATTGGTAATCGCAAGCGGTTTTGCGCCGGAACAAACAACATTTCTGGCGGCTTCGGCAACCGCAATTTTACCGCCCTCGAAAGGATCAAGGTAGCAATAAAGGGCATTGCAATCGGTAGAAATGGCGATTCCTTTTTTGGTTCCTTTAATCCGAACCAGCGCGGCATCATGGCCGGGCAGAAAAACAGTATCGGTTCGAACCATATGGTCATACTGTTCATAAATCCAAGCTTTTGAAGCGATCGTAGGCATATCCAATAATTTAAGAAGTGTTTTATTGAAATCTTGGGGTTCGCTGACACTTTTTAAATCAAAACCGCGGGTTTTCTTTAAATAATCAGGTTCCTTCATTTCGCGTTGGTAGATCGGCGCCTCATCGGTCAAAGCCTTTGCCGGAATATTTGCTGCTAATTTCCCATTTTCAAAAACTTTCATATCGGTGCCGTTTTTTACTTCTCCAAGTTTTACGGAATGAAGATCCCATTTCGTAAAAATATCTTCTACGATTTTTTCTTTTCCTTTTTGGACAATCACAAGCATACGCTCTTGAGATTCGGAAAGCATAATTTCGTAAGGAACCATTCCGGTCTCACGCTTTGGAACGTGCGCCAAATCAATTTCGATTCCGGAATCACCGCGCGCCGCGGTTTCGCAGGTGGAACATGTGAGTCCGGCTGCGCCCAT
>MHFM01000029.1:42858-52096 GCA_001804205.1 Omnitrophica bacterium RIFCSPLOWO2_01_FULL_45_10b | reverse complement strand
CACTTGAACGGCGGGCCGGTCTTCCCGAGATTCTTCCGTCAGTTCGCGCGAAGCAAAGGCAGCGCCGCCGAGTCCATCCCGGCCTGTTGTGGAACCAACATAATAAACAGGATTCCCGATTCCCTTGGCTTTACCTTTAACCAAATCTTCATGCCTCATCAAACCAAGGCAAAAAGCATTCACAAGTGGATTGCCCTCATAAAATTCGTCGAAATAGATTTCTCCGCCTACGGTAGGAATTCCAATACAATTTCCATAATGCGCAATTCCGGCCACAACCCCACGCAAATAGTTTTGATTCTGCTGCCGATCAAGGTTTCCAAACCGAAGCGAATTCATCGAAAGAATCGGGCGTGCACCCATCGTAAAAATATCGCGAATAATACCGCCGACGCCCGTAGCGGCGCCTTGAAAAGGTTCCACGGCGGAAGGATGATTATGGCTTTCAATTTTGAAGCAAATAGCAAGCCCATCTCCAATGTCCACGACACCGGCGTTTTCTTCGCCGGCCTTGACCAGTAAATTCTTCCCTTCGCGCGGAAAAAGTTTAAGGACAGGCTTCGAATTCTTATAAGAACAGTGCTCACTCCACATCACGGAGAAAATCCCAAGTTCCGTAAAATTCGGATCGCGGCCGAGAATGTCACAAATTCGGCGATATTCCTCATCCGTTAAACCGTGTGAGGCAATCAATTCTTTTGTCATTCCCGGTTCTTGCATGGTTGTGTTCATTTGAAGCTATTTAAAATTGACTCCCAAATTTTTCGTCCATCATCAGAGCTCAAAATGGCTTCACTCGACCGTTCTGGGTGCGGCATCATTCCCAGCACATTACCTTCTTTATTCATAATCCCTGCAATATGAGAGAGAGCTCCGTTCGGATTAAACTCATCGCCTAGTTTCCCGGCCTCAGAAGAATAACGAAATACAATCCGCTTCTCTGCTTCGAGTTCTTCGAGTGTTTTCTCATCGCAAAAATAATTTCCTTCACCGTGCGCGATTGGAATTCTAAGCACTTCCCCGCTTGATAAGCGATTGGTGAAAACGGTTTTGCTATTTTCTGTTCTCAGATGAATAAATTTGCAAACAAAACGAAGCGTTCGATTCCTGAGCATGGCGCCCGGCAAAAGTCCTGTTTCAAGAAGAATTTGGAAACCATTACAAATTCCGATCACAGGTTTTCCTGCTTTGGCATGCTCGCGCACCGAATTCATAATGGGAGAAAATCGAGCGACGGCACCCGTGCGAAGATAATCCCCGTAGCTAAAACCACCCGGCAAAACCACCAAATCAATATCAGGCAAATTCAATTCTTTGTGCCAGACGTATTGGACCTTCGTCTTCATTGCGTCATTCAGCACATGCCAGCAATCGCTATCGCAATTGGAACCGGGGAAAACAACAACGGCTGCTTTCATCCCCCACCACTTTCTTGTGAAATACCCTCACTCATAATTTCTGCTGTCCTGAATCTTTTCCCCTCATAATAAAAGTGGTGGGGGATCACTTAACTTCCTCTAATTGAAAAGAATATTCCTCGATAATCGGATTAATGAGAAGACGGTCACACATGACTTTGATGTCGGATTCGGCTTTGGCCCTGTTACTCGAATGAAGCATCAACTCAAAATGCTTTCCTACTCTTAGCCCTTCTACGTGTTTAAATCCAAGCGAATGAAGCGCTTGAAGAACGGTTTGGCCTTGTGGATCTAAAACTGATTTTTTAAGTGTCACATCAACTTTGGCTTTAAACATATTCTCCTGTCATCCTGAGCGAAGCGAAGAATCTTAAGATCCTTCGCTTCGCTCAGGATGACACCTTCTTTCCGCTTAACCGCTCATAGATTTCACGATAAGCAGCGCTGGTTTTCTGAATCACTGAATCAGGCAACTCCGGCCCCGGCGGCTTTTGATCCCAGTTAATGCCCAAAAGATAATTCCGAACAATCTGCTTATCAAAACTCGGCTGATCATGGCCAGGCTCATAACCTTCCGTAGGCCAAAAACGGGAACTGTCGGGCGTAAGGACCTCGTCAATTAAAATGATTTTCCCGTCCAGATCGCCAAATTCAAATTTGGTATCCGCTACGATAATTCCTTTTGAAGCAGCATATTCAGCCCCTCGTTGATAAAGATCGATCGAGTGAGAACGAAGCTGCTCGGCATTTTTTTCTCCTACAATCTTGGCCATCTGCTCAAAGGAAATATTTTCATCATGGCCTGTTGTCGCTTTTGTCGCGGGAGTAAAAAGCGGCGTTGGCAATTTTTGACATTGGCTCAAACCGCGCGGCAATTTGTGCCCGCAAACAGAACCGGTTTTCAAATAATCCTTCCATCCGCTTCCTGTCAAATAGCCTCGGACCACACATTCTGCCATAAATGGAACGGTTCTTTTGACCAACATTGAACGCCCTTTCAAATATTGGCTGAATTGATCCGTTAATTTTTGAGGAAGATCCATTTGATTGACATCCGCGGTAATCAAATGGTGCGGCGTAACATTTTTAACAAATTCGAACCAAAAAACTGAAATCTGGGTGAGCACTTCTCCTTTAAACGGAATTGGATTGGGGAGAACAACGTCAAAAGCGCTTAAACGGTCGGAAGCTACGATTAAAAGTTTATCGGGACCAACCTCATATATATCGCGTACTTTCCCACGGCCCACAAGTGGAAGCGGAAGATGTGACTCCCAAAGTGTTTTTACCATTGTTTCCCTTTCATTGTCATTCTGAGGCCGAAGGCCGAAGAATCCCGAGATCCTTCGCTTCGCTCAGGATGACAATGCTCATATCGTTTTGAAACACGATTAAATTCCGACGCGCTTGAAAATGTGATCTATATGTTTCGTATGATAATCATAATCAAAAACAGATTTAATTTCTTTCGGATTAAGATATTTCAGAATTTGTTTGTCTTCAAGTACAGCCTCGCGAAGCGTAAAGCCTTCCTCCCAAACTCGCTTGGCACAGCGCTGGACAAGTGCATAAGCTTTCTCGCGGGTAAGCCCTTTTTCAATGAGCCGAAGCAGAAGGCCCTGTGAAAATACCATGCCTCGGCTTCCTTCCAAATTTTGAAGCATGCGTTCTTTATGCACTTTTAAATTCTTGAGCACGCTCGACATTGTTGTGATCATATAGTCCAAGAGAATCGTGCTGTCCGGAAAAATCACGCGCTCTACTGACGAATGGGTAATATCCCGCTCATGCCAAAGAGCAATGTTTTCTAACGCCGCAACTGCATTGCCGCGGAGAATACGGGAAAGGCCCGCAATGCGCTCACTGGTAATTGGATTGCGCTTATGCGGCATTGCAGAGGAACCTTTTTGGCCTTCTCCAAATTGTTCTTCCACTTCCAAAGTTTCTGTTTTCTGTAAATTCCGAAATTCTGTCGCTAATTTTTCTAACGATCCTCCGATAATCGCAAGCGTTGTCAAATACTCTGCATGACGGTCACGCTGAAGAATTTGAGTCGAAATGGGCGCAGGTTTCAAGCCGAGCTTTTTGCAAACATATTGTTCAACTTTGGGGGAAATATTGGCAAAAGTTCCGACCGCTCCAGAAATTTTTCCATACGCTACATTTTCAGCGGCGCGTTCAAGACGAGCAAGATTGCGTTTAAATTCTTCATAAAAGAGCGCAGCCTTTAAACCAAAGGTAATCGGTTCAGCATGCACTCCGTGGCTGCGCCCTGCCATTAAAGTCAATTTGTGCTGGCGCGCTTTTTGTTTGAGGACACTGATTAATTCTTTGAGATCGCGAATTAAAAGCCCGGAAACTTCCTTAAGCTGCAGCGCTAAAGCGGTATCAAGAATGTCAGAGGAAGTTAAGCCGAAATGAACGAAGCGGCCATCCGGGCCGACATGTTCAGCTAAATTGGTTAAAAAAGCAATGACATCGTGCTGAACTGCAGCTTCGATTTTTTTAATTTTTTGTAGGTTAAAACCGGCTTTCGCTCTAACCTTGCGGGGAATATGCTTGGGGATATAACCAAAATGAGCCAACGCCTCGAGCGCAGCCAGCTCAACTTCGAGCCACTTTTTAAGTTTTGCTTCTTCTGTCCAAATGCGCCCCATTTCCGGGCGTGTATAACGGTCTATCATAACCCTCTTTTTCTGGCGCTAAGGGGATTTGAACCCCTGTTTTCAGAATGAGAATCTGACGTCCTAACCAACCTAGACGATAGCGCCACAATGATCAATATAGCGCTTAAGCAAACAGACCCCACCTAACCTTTCTGATGTAAGTTATGATGCAACCTATAGTTTCGGTGGGTAACGCGAATTCGAGAAGCATTAGTATACAACCGATAGTGGGTTACGTCAATTAAAATGAAATCTCTTGTGGTTACACCTTCCGCTTTAGATCTTTTAAATCACGGTCCAGTGTTTCAAGGCGATCATCCAGACGGTCCATCTGACGCTCCAAATTGGTCAAAGAACGCTCTAATTCATCCAAGCGGCGGGCTTGTTCATCACGAGTTCTTAGCCGGAGCACTTCTTCATTTGCTCGACCGGATTTCTCAATTTCTTCGCCCAAAACCATTGTTCCGAAACCAATCATTGAACACAAAAAAGCAGCAAGAATAATCCCCTCTTTTCTCATGTTTTTCTCCTTCACGTTAACGGCTAGGGCCGTGGATGAAACCTTTGATGTACTGATTTTAGATGATCCCGCGAAACATGGGTATAAATTTGTGTGGTTGAAATATCCGCGTGTCCGAGAAGCTCCTGAACCACCCTCAGGTCTGCCCCGCCTTCAAGCAAGTGAGTGGCAAAGGAATGACGAAATGTATGCGGCGTAATTTTCTTTTTAATCCCCGCTTGCTTGGCGTAGCGGCGAATCATTTGCCAAACGGCCTGGCGGCTTAAACGCTGGGCGCGCTTCGATCCCAAAAAAAGTTGATCTGTTTTTCCGTTTTGACCGCGCACTTTATTCAAATAGCGCAGCACAAAATCTTTGGCAATTCGGCCCAATGGAACAATACGCTCTTTATCGCCTTTACCGGAACATTTAAGAAAACCAGACTCCAAATTCAAATCTTGAGTTTTTAAACCGACCAGCTCGGAAACTCGTAAACCCGTAGCGTAAAGAAGTTCCAGAATTGCCCGGTCGCGAAGCCCCATTTCGGTGCGGATATTAGGCGCTGCAAGAATTGTTTCCATCTCTTTTCGAGTCAAGAAACTTGGCAAATGTTTCCAAAGCTTAGGCGCTTCCAAAACGCTCGTAATATCTTCGCTTAACTGCCCTTCTTTCACCAAAAATCGATGAAGAAGTTTCACCGCAACAAGCGCCCTCGCAATAGAAGAAGCTTCTTGCTTTCTCTGTTTTTCATGGAATAAAAATTGAGTGACATGATTGCGCGTGACGTGTTTGAAACTTCCGATTTTTTTATCGTCCAAAAAATCGGCATATTTTTTTAAATCGCTTTCATACGCCAGCAAACTATTTTGAGCCAGTCCTTTTTCGACAGAAAGATAATTGATAAAATCATGAATCTGTGCCGAAAGCGTTGCTTTCATTTCGCGCGATCGATCATCCTTTTAAATTCATCGTCTTTTAAAATCTTCACGCCAAGTTCTTTCGCCTTATCATATTTGGAGCCCGGCTCTTCGCCGGCAACAAGAAAATCTGTTTTTTTGCTTACACTTGAAGTGGCATAACCTCCCAAACGGCGAATCAATTGTTCCGCATCCGAGCGTGAATAATTTTTAAGCGTTCCCGTAATCACAAACGTTTTCCCACTAAATGCTGTGGCTTCTTTTTTCACTTCTACAATATTAAAGCGGACGCCGGCGTTTTTTAATTTTTCAATAATTTTATGGGTTGCCGGTTGCTTAAAAAAATCAACAACCGATTTTGCGGTCGTTGGGCCAATCTCCCTGATTTCCAAAAGCGCATCTTCGCTTACCTCCGCTAATCGGTCTAAATTCTTGAATCGCTCGGCCAAAAGCTGAGCCGCATGTTCGCCCGCATTTAAAATCCCAAGCCCGAAAATAAGCCGATAAAGTTCACGCGACTTGCTCGCTTCAATTCCCTTAAATAAATTCTCAGCAGATTTTTTCCCCATCCGCTCTAAATCTGCAACCTCATTTAAATCCAAATAATAAATATCCGCCAAATCTTTCGCCATTTTCTGGTCAACTAATTGTTCAATCAAAACATCTCCTAAGCCTTCGATGTCCATGGCATCACGCATGGCATAATGTTTGATTCGCCCTTTAAGCTGAGCGGGACACGCGAGGCTAACGCAGCGTACCGCCACTTCATCACCTGTTCGCACTGCCTTTGCGCAGCATACAGGGCAGCGATCTGGGAATTGAAATTTTCGCAGTGCTTTTTTACGTTTGTCTGATAAAACGCCAACCACTTTTGGAATAATTTCACCGCTTTTTTCCACTAAAACATAATCGCCAATTCGCGCATCCAGCCGTTCAATTTCATCCTGATTGTGGAGACTGGCGCGGGAAACCGTAGTGCCGGAAAGCCGTACGGGTTTTAAAATAGCAACCGGCGTCAGCGCTCCGGTACGGCCCACGCTGATTTCAATATCTTCCAAAGTTGTTTCAGACCGCTCCGCCGGATATTTATACGCAATCATCCAACGGGGCGCTTTGCTTGTCGCTCCTAATTGTCCGTGATCATCAAAAGAATTTACCTTTACCACGAGCCCATCAACATCATACGTTAAGCGCTCTTTCTTGGCCTTGAATGCTTCCGCAAATTCGATTACTTCTTCAATATCGTTTGCGCGTTTTGTGTGCTGAATAACCTTGAACCCAAATCCGCTCAACAATTCAAAAAGTTCAGACTGAGCTTTCACGCTCGCGCCTCGGATCAACCCAAGGCCGTGGCAAAAGATGCTCAATTCGCGCTTGGCCACCAATTTAGGGTCTAAAAGTTTAAGCGTGCCGGCACAGGCATTGCGGGGATTCGCGAACAGCTCTTCGCCTGACTTTTCTTTTTCCTTATTAATTTTTTCGAAACTGCGGTGGGGCATATAAACTTCGCCTCTTACTTCCAAAAGCTCCGGGATTTTCCCTTTGAAAGAAGCAGGCGCGGTTGGAATCTTAAGCGGAATATCGCGAATCGTCTTTAGATTCTCCGTTACATCATCTCCAAATTTTCCGTCCCCTCGCGTTGCGCCCAAACTGAAAAGCCCGCCGCGATAGGTCAGTGAAATTGAAACCCCGTCAATTTTCTCTTCCACAAAATAATCAACCTGTTTTCGGCCAAGGCCCTTTTTAACCCGTTCATCAAATTCCCTAAGCTCATTATAAGAATAAGTATTGTCCATGCTGAGCATGGGAATGGAATGCCGAACGGTTTTAAATTCTTTAAGCGGGGCGCCGCCGACACGTTGGCTTGGGGAATCCGGCGTTTTAAATTCAGGGAAGGATTCTTCCAATTCGATAAGCTCACGCATCAGCTGATCGAATTCGGAATCGCTAATCACGGGCTTTGCCTCAAGATAATACTTGCGATTATGCGATTCGATTTCCGCGCAAAGTCTCTCGATTTTCTTTTTCGCTTCTGCTTTATTCATCCCGTTAGAACTCCAGACACGATAGTTTTAATGATAACGGTTATCGCCCAGCCTTAACTGCTTGTATTTCAAAATAACTCCGTTAGGTTCAGAGTTCTAACGGGATCATAGCAAGCGGTCCGCTAAATAAGCGGGCAAACCAGCCTTCCTAATTTTCTGGGCTGCCTTCTGATTATCATAATCCAAGCGTAGGATTTCAAGGGTCAATTCTTTTGAGTCAAAAAAGGCAAAACTAAGCCGTGGGTTTCGATCGCGAGGCTGCCCGACGCTGCCGGGGTTAATTAGGTAGCGCTCGCCTTTGGACAATTGATAAATTCCAGCGGTCAAATACCTGGCTTCTTGAGATTTGGCTGAAAAAAGGGATGGGATATGCGTGTGCCCGAAAAAGCAGAAATCAGTCTCCAGAATTTGAAAGGAAGATTTTGCATCGGATGAGGTGAACAGATAATGAAATTCATCCGGCTCATACGCGCTTCCGTGAGTCCAGGTCACATTGCGTTTCCGGTCAATCACAATGGGCGCAAAATCGCGAATTTGCCGCTTTTCTTTTTCGCTGAGCACACCGGCTGTCCATTCAACGGCTTCGCGCGCCCAGTCATTGAACTCATTGCGAAGTTCGATATCTTCAATGGCGCGGTCATGATTTCCAAGAATGATTTCATCCGCCGCGTCCCCTACGAGCTTCAAACATTCCGAAGGATTCGCACCGTATCCCACGACATCCCCCAAACAAATAATTTGATCGGTCCCGCGCTTTTTGATTTCCTGAACAGCGCACTCAAGCGCTTCTAAATTGGAATGAATATCGGAAATCACCGCATAGTTCATTTCCAGGATTATTTCTTTTCGTCAAAAGCCTTCCAGCGGCTGGCTTCCATAATGGGTAAATTCGCCTCGGTTGGAACATACACAACCTGCTTCTCAGCATTTTGAAGGGTTTCAACCCAACGATAGCGCAGATAATTTTCCGTGATGCTGCTGGCGATAATGAGATTGCTTTTTGCAGCGCCTTCCGCCCGGGCAACGGCAATTTCAGCGTCTTTTTTAGCTTTCTGGAGTTCAAACTCTTTCTGAAGCGCTTCTTGTTCGGTTTTGAGTTTGGCTTCAATACTCTGCGAAAAAGCAGCCGGAAGCCTGACATCCCTTAACAGCACGTCCTGAATCATAATTCCGCGATCTTCTAATTTGCTTTTAAGAAAATCGAGAATCTTTTTCCCAATTTCATGCCGTCCCTCATTGCTGTAAAGCGCTTTTACGGGGTAACCACTGACTACGTTTCGAATCGACTCGCGGACATAAGGCTCAAGCACTGTTTCCGCAAAAGTACTTCCGATGGTTTTTCTGACATGGACGACTCTATCTTTCGGTGTATTAAAAAGAACCGATACATCAAGCGCAGAAATCAAACCCTCAGAAGATGGAACCGCCGCTGTTTCTTTAATCTCTTGTGTTTTAACGTTCCAAATTTCAATCCAAGTAAAAAGCGGTAAATACCAATGCCAACCGGTTTCAAGCGGTTGATCTTGAATTTTCCCAAAATCGGCCTTAACGCCCGCCTGCCCGTCCTCAACGACGGCCACGCCGCAGCCTGAAAGCGCGATCACAATCAACAACACCGGAAGTGACAAAATATATTTTTTCATTGTTTCTCCTTTTTAATTTGATTGCGCCAAACCTAAATTAGTATAGATCC
>MHFM01000029.1:41025-42841 GCA_001804205.1 Omnitrophica bacterium RIFCSPLOWO2_01_FULL_45_10b | reverse complement strand
TTATTCAACGTATAAAAATGAATCCCTGGGATTCCGGAATCTAAAAGTTCCCGGCATTGTTTTGTTGCATACTCGATTCCAAAAGCTTCCACCGAAGATTGATTTTCTCCAAACTCCTGAATCGCTTCTTGCATGACCTTTGGAATACTGGCGCCACACATGGAAGCGAATCGTTGAATTTGAGGCCCATGTGTCACCGGCATGATCCCGGCAACAATCGGAATTGTAATACCAATTTTGCGGCATCGGTCGACAAAATCGAAAAAATCGCGATTATTGAAAAAAAGCTGGGTAATGACAACATCTGCTCCTCCGTCAACCTTTTGCTTTAAATGTTGCAAATCTTTGCCTTTATCCTTGCATTCAATGTGGCCTTCCGGATACCCCGCAACGGCAAGCGAAAATGCCTTACCATATTTTGGATGCTTGCGGATAAAGCGCACCAATTCGGAACCATATCGAAAACCGTTGGGCACAGGTTTAAATTCAGTTTCTCCTTTGGGAGGATCGCCGCGAAGCGCTACGATGTTTTCAACTCCCCTCTCGTGAAGTTCTGCTAAAACAGCTTCGATATCATCTTGCGTATGCCCAACACAGGTAAGATGTGCAGCCGCTTCAAGGCCAATTTCATTTTTAATTTTCTCCACAATTCGAATGGTGTTATCTCGTGTTGTCCCCATCGCTCCATAAGTAACCGACACAAAAGAGGGGTGAAGCGATTTCAGTTGAGTAATGGTTTGAAAAAGTTTGGTTTCGCCTTCGTCAGTTTTTGGCGGGAAAAATTCAAAGGAAAAAGTATGCTTCTTCGTGCGGTAACAATCGGCAATTTTCATAGGGGAGAGAATAAACCTGCTCAAACGCTGCAAGCAAGTGATTTTAATCCCGTCACTTACTTGCAGCGTTATCGCTAATTTATTTGACTTATTTAATACTCGATTGACGCGAGGTAGGCGAAGAAGATGTTTGAGCCTGGGGCACAAACTGCGTCTGTCCAATGCCGGGCGGGCAAGACGGGCAAACCTTCTTACGGCAACAAGCGCTAAGACTTAGAGCAAGTAAACAAAAAAGCACGGTAACCAAAAGTAAATTTTTCTTCATCAAAATTCTCCTCTTCGTGAAACGATTGTTCAACCCGAAAACAGGTAAGGATGATTCCTTACCAGCGCCTGAAATTACCCCTGGCTAAAACAGGATGTGTATTATAACTGGGAGAACGAAGGCAAGAAACAAAAAAAGAGAGCATATATCAATGCCCTAAATGATAAGGCAGGCCTTTGATAATCGTCCAGGCCCGATAAACTTGCTCACTGGCCACAAGAGCCGCCAGCTCATGCGGCAAAGTAAGAGGCCCAAAACTCCACCTTAAGTCAGGCTTCAATTCTTCAAGCTTCTTTTTGGAAAAACCGTCAGGCCCGCCAATCATAATACGGAGTTCCCGGGCACCAGAATCGCATAATCTCTGTAAGCATTCGGCCACGCCTTCGGAAGATAAAAGTTTTGACCCGGTACCGGAATCGCAAACCCATACCTTAGCTCCCCGTTTTTCGATTTCATCCGGAGAAACGCTGCCTAAGGTACGGCAAGGGGCAAATTTTGAAATTCGCCCGATATACTCATAAAAAAGTTCATAAGCGGGCTTAGCTTTAAACGCTTGATGCGTAAAATTTCCGGATTTGAGCCAAGCAAGCCGAAATTGAATTTCCATGAAAAGCGATTACGGGTTGGCTTTGTTTGAAATCAAGCGTTGAACGCGCGGATCTTCAAGAAGGTTTTTAAGATCGGGGTCTCGCTTCAGGTGATTAAAATCGTTGTAACC
>MHFM01000029.1:23303-41016 GCA_001804205.1 Omnitrophica bacterium RIFCSPLOWO2_01_FULL_45_10b | reverse complement strand
AGATTTTTCGAGGGCCTGAATTGCTTCTTCGCTTTGATTCATCAAGGCGAGACTGCAAGCCAAATTATAATGAACGGTTGGGTCATTTTTGCGAAGACGAGAAAGACGCTTGTCGATTTGAAGGCCTTTTTCATAAAGTTTCATCTTTGTATAAAGCTCGGCGAGGGGGATTAAAGCATCCACATAATCCGGATTGTCTTTAACGAGCCGTTCAAAAAATGCAATCTCGAAATCCTGAGTTCGCCGAATCACAATTGTTAAGCTTCTTGACGGCTCAAGGCCCGAAGGCGGCGAACGCGTTCTTTGACAGGAGGATGGGTGGAAAACAAGCTCATCAAGGCTTCGCCTGAAAAGTGATTCACAATATAAAGGTGAGCAAAAGCAGGCTGCATATGATTAAGCAAGTCCCCTCGTTTGATCTTATTGATCAAAGCAGGGTCTGAAATTTTCTCAAGCGCCGAAGCCAATGCTTCCGGATCTTCTGAAATATGCGCTCCGGATTCATCCGCCATAAATTCACGCGTCCTTGAAATTGCTGTTTGAATTAAAGTTGCCACAAGCGGCGCTAATACAATTGTGAAAATCATCACCAGTGGATGAATTCCGCCTCGGCCTTGTCCTTCATTACGGCGCGTCCCCATAAACCCCACCCATCGAAGCATATGCGAAAGATACATAATGGCAGAGGCAACTGCCGCGACGATGGTGGAAATCAAAATATCACGGTTTTGAACGTGCGATATTTCGTGAGCCAAAACACCGCGAAGTTCCCTTTGATCTAAAATTTTAAGGATCCCTTCCGTAACGGCAACAACCGCATGATTGGGATTTCTCCCTGTCGCAAACGCATTGGGCGTCCAATCCGGAATGAGATATACTTTTGGCATTGGAAGACGGGCGCGCTCGGCAATTTCTTGAACCATCGCATAAACACCGGATGAATGCCCCGCTTCAATTGGCTGGGCGCGGTGCATGGCCAGAACAATTTTATCCGAAAACCAATAAGCGGCCACGTTCATGACAACCGACATGATTAAAGCATAAGCAATGCCGGTTTCGCCGCCGAGTGAATAACCGATCATGAGAAAAAAAGCACTTAATACGGCGAGGAGTAAAACAGTTTTGATTTGATTCTTCATTGAACTATTCAGGCTGGCCCCACAAAAAACCTTGGCCGTATTCGACGCCAAGGGACTGCAATACTTTTAAATCTTCTTCTCGTTCAATCCCTTCAGCAATCACTTGAGCGCCTAAGGTATGAATCACTTCTAACAAACGCTCTAAAACCCGCAAATGGCTCCTATCGTCTGCAATACCAATCACCAATCGCTTATCAATTTTTACAAAGTGTGGCTCTAAAATGACAAGGCTTTCCAAAGAACTTTTTCCGAAACCAACATCATCAATCGCAATGGTCAACCCCGCCTGTTTCAACTTATCACTATTTTGTAGAAGTGCTGAAGAATCACCTGGAATCAATTCTTCACCGATCTCAACACAAAAATCTGAAAGCTGAGCGCCTTTGGGAAAGGCGCTAAGCAATTGATCGGGTGAAACTGACAGAAGTGTGGCGGGATAAAGATTGATATGTTTTTTAATACCTTGGGGCAACTTATTTGCCTGTGCAACACAATTGCGGAAACAAAGCTGATCAACAAAGCCTAATGAATTGAATTCGAGGCACGTTTTGAAAAAATCCTCAGGTGTTTCAAATGGCTCAACGGAAGATCGGCTTAAAAATTCGTAACCAGAAACCGTTAAATCCTTGAGTCGAAAGATGGGCTGCTTGACTACCCGATACGACTTACCGTCTTTCATGGTTTCAAGCACTTGTTCGAGCAATCGCCCCTGCCCAACACCGGATTTAGCGCCTGCGCCATCGGAACTAATCCGATTTTTTCCTTTTCGTTTGCTTTGGGCAAGAGCCTCATGCATTTTGCTCAACAAAGCTTCCACGGTGTTATTCTCTTGAAAAACTTCAGCCAGGCCAAGACTGGCCGTCACTTGAATTTTATCAGCTCCAACATCAATCGAAGTCTCCGCTATCGCAAGGCGGATTCTTTCAGCCAACTTTAATCCAGCTAACATGCTGGTCTGAGGAAGCAGAATAACGAATTCGTCACCGCCAATACGCGCGACGTAATCCGTTGTGCGCAATGTTTTGAGAAATGCGTGGGCTACCTCTTTCAAAACTCTGTCTCCAACGGCATGGCCAAAGGCATCATTAACGCGTTTAAAATCATCCAAGTCCAAAAGAACTGCCAATAGGGGAAATTTACTTTTGCGAACCCATTCGATCTCGCGGGAAAGCGTCTTTTGCAAACCTCGCCGGTTCAAAAACTCAGTCAGAGGGTCCAGCAGTGCCAAACGTTCCAATTGGCCCATCAGCGCTTCGTTTTCCCGTTTTAGGCGTTGGCGCTCAATCGCATGAAGGATGACTCTGGTAAGAAGCTGGCGGGTTACTTGATCTTTAATCACATAATCTTGAATTCCCTTGCGAACCATCTCCAACTCAAAGGAATAATCGTTATAACCAGTCAAAATAACGAGGGGAATACTGGGAGCTTTGGAATAAAGGACTTCAAGTGTTTTAGATTTATCTTCGCTGTCAGGAAGGCTCAAATCAGCTAAAATAACGTCAATATTGCCTTGGGAAAGGCGCTCACAAGCAGCGGCCAGTGTATCGACCGTTTCCAGGAGAAAATCATGATCTGCATCTTCGGCAAGCCGGCATTTGACAAGCTTGGCATCCAAATCGTCATCTTCAACAAGCAATACCTTTACGGGTCCATTTTCGAGCATAAAGTCCTCGCTTGTTCTCTGGTTAAAGTATATCGCTCCTCAAAGAGTTAAACAACCCAAAAAAACTACACTCTGAGAAGAAAATTTAGTTTCCACTTACTTTAGCCCTTAAAAAAGTCGTGAAACAGTTTTTCCACGGCTATGCATGATTTTTTGGAAGCGTGAAAAAAAAGGCGCTCCCTTTTCCCTCTTTTGACTCAACCCAAATTTTCCCTCCATACACTTCAACAATTTTCTTGGCAAGTGCCAGTCCAATACCGCTGCTTTGGGATTTGGTTTTTGGCTGTAGCGTTTGAAACATTTGAAAAATTTTTCTGAAATATTTTTCTTTGATGCCGGGCCCATTATCCGAAACGCTAAATTTCCAAAAATCGCCGTCCGGAACACAAGCCACCTTCACTTCGCCTTTTTCCTTGTCCATATATTTTACCGCATTGCCCAATAAATTTTGAAATACCTGCTGGACACGAATCTTTGTGCAACGAATGCTGGGTAACTTACCCTCAATATGGATCCTGATATTATTAGGAGGGGCAATAATATCCACCGTTTTTTTAACGATATTATTCAGATCGGTGAGTTCCAACTTTTCTTTCAAATATCCTACCTGCGAATATTCCAAAATACCGTCGATCAGAGCACTCATCAATCTCGCTCTTTGATCAAGCAACCGAAGAAACTCTTTGCCTTTGTCATCGAATTGATCACGGTATTCAATGGATAGATACTCGGCCAAAGTGTTTATCCCCCGAAGAGGCGCTTTCAAATCGTGAGAAACAATACGGGCAAAATCGTCCAATTCCTGATTAATATTTTCCAATTCTTGAAGCAATTCATTTTGCCTTGACTCAAGCTGTTTATGCTCTGTGATGTCGCGAGTGATTGTGGAAACGCCCAAGATACGGTTCGAATCATGCTTAAAGATAGGAGAAATTGTCAGTGATACGTTAATCTTCTTACCATCTTTTCGTACCCGGATGGTTTCATAAGATTTAATATGCTCGCCCTGTCCAAGACTCTCGAAAATTTTCGAAATTTCATCAAGCCGGTCCGGCGGAACAATAATAGAAATAGATTTTCCAATAACTTCTTCAGCTGCATATCCATAAAGTCGCTCCGCGCTGTGATTCCAGCTCGTAATAATATTGTTTAGCGTCTTACCAATAATCGCATCCTCTGAAGATTCGACAATCGCAGCAAGCCGAGCCAATCCTTCGCGAGCTTGCCGTCTCTCTTCAAGAACAGCTCCTAAAGCCAAACCCATGATACTCATTGTCCCAACAAACGTTTGAAGCGCTAAAAGGGATTCATTTAAAGTCCGGCTTACAAAGGGGCCGGTTCCATGAATGGTTCCCCATACTGCGATGCCGGATACCAAAAACGTTGTTGTAACCACTCCGATTTGCCCGAAGCGCAAAGCGGCCCATGCAATAAAAGGAAAAAATAGATACGCACGCGGAGATGTAAAAAAATTTCCAAAGTTGATTTGAACGACAACAAAAAGCAAGGCAAGAGAAAGCAATATCTGAAAGAAACTTTTAGACTCCCACTGAAATGAAATTTTTCGAGTCCAAATCAAAAAAAAGGAAGTTACGACCAATACTCCTGTAACGTCTCCGAGCCACCAGGTAAGCCAAACAGTTTTATAGAGGGCCCAAGAAGTAATGCCAATTAAACATGATGCCGTTGGCCCTATCGTGGCACTCACCGCACACATAAGTGGTACTACCAAAACATACTTGGTAAGATCTCTAAGCCGATCTAGAGGATTTCGAAATTTAACCAAGCGGCGTAGAAACAGCGCGCCAATGAGGGCTTCCAAAGTGTTTCCAATGGCAATAAAGAAGGAAACGGCAAATATGCGGCCGAAGCCAAAAGGTTGATTTCCTGAAAACGTTACGACATTAGCAAGAAAAGCGCCGATGGCAATGCCTGGCCACACGCGATAACCCAAAATTAAGATAGCCGCAAACGCAATTCCGGAAGGTGGCCATACAGGCGAGGCGTTTGTATTTTCAAAGGCAAGCAATAATCCCAGCCGGGCCGCAACATAATAAATAAGAGCAAGACCGGCCACGGTAAGAGCATGATGAACACTAAAGCGCTTCCCCTCTTGCGCATTCGAGCTCATAGAAACCTCCAAATCGGTTTCAGCTTTTACTCGTGAGGCAATTGGACGATTTCAAACCAATATTCATCAAAAACGCTCAAGGCTTCAATCAGTTCCTTGAAACCAAGAGGTTTTGTTACAAAAGAATTTGCTCCAAGACTGTAACTGGCAGATATGTCTTTCTTATCCCTTGAAATGGTAAGCATGATGACGGGAATTTGACGCAAAGTAGGGTTTGATTTAATCTCAGCTAAAGCTTCAAGGCCATTTTTCTTCGGCATATTTAAATCCAAAAAGATGAGTCCGGGCCTGGGTGAATCCGCTGCATTTTGATACTTTCCCCGGCGGAGGAGGTAATCCATGAGTTCTTCACCGTCTTCAACCCGGTGAAATTTATTGATCACACGCAATTTCTGCAGGGCTTCTTTAGTTAAAAGGTAATAATCCTCATCATCCTCAGCCATTAGAATGAGCACTGGTTTTCTTTCTGATGCCATTGTTTAACCCTCCGCCTAAATTATACCTGATGTTCTGGCAAAGTGATAATAAACGTGGAACCTTGTCCCAGAACGCTCTTGGCAGTAATTTTTCCCTTATGCCGCAACATGATCTTTTGACAAATGGCCAATCCCATCCCGCTTCCTTCGTATTCCCCTGATCCGTGAAGCCGCTGAAAAGGTTTGAAGATCCGATCCAGATATTTCTCGTCAAAACCAATACCGTTGTCTTGAATGGTAATTTCCGCTACCCCTTCCTTGACGTTTCGGCTATCAATCATAATATGCGGTGGCTCATCTTTCCGATGGAACTTAAGCGCATTGGCAATTAAATTCTGAAAAAGGGCTCGCATTTGCATGCGATCAGCCCGAATCGTAGGAAGTTTTCGCACCTCTACTTGTCCTTTTGTTTCCTGGACGCGAAGCTCCAAATCGTGAAGGACCTCCCGAACCACGCTTTCCAAATCAACTTCTTCAAAAGGGCTTCCCTCTTGAGCAATCTTCGAAAGCTCGCGAAGCTCTTCCATCATCTGGCTCATCCTTTTGGCGGTATTTTGCACCAGATCTAAATAACGACGGCCTTTTGGATCAAGCGCAGTGACGCTTTCAGTCTTCAACAGATCTGAAAAAGTAAGAATTTTATGCAGGGGTTCCTGTATGTCATGCGTGGCGGCAAACGCAAAAAGTTCCAATTGCTCCAGCTCCGCTTTCGAACGCACGAGCTCTGTAGCGGCCTGCCTCAATGCCGCCTCGGCTTGTTCGCGTTCGGTAATATCATGAACAAAAGCGTTAAAACTATAAATTTCACCCGTTTGAACCGGCCAAATGGTTAACTCAATATGGAATTCATGGCCATCCTTATGCAATGCGGAAATCTCAATTCGCCTGTTCAATACCGGGCCTTTACCCGTCGCCAAAAAATGGTGAAGGCCGCGCTTGTGTGCCTCCCGATATTGCAGAGGAATGATCGTCTCCGCTAATAAATGTCCAATAATTTCCTCGCGACGCCAACCAAAAGTGGTTTCAGCCTGGTGATTCCAGTTGGTAATAATTCCATTTGCATCGATCGAAATGAAAGCATCATAGGCGGTTTCAATAATGGAGCGCGCGTGCTTTTCGCTTGCCTTCAGTGCTTCTTCTGCTACTTTGCGTTGTTTATGGTAGCGGCGTATCGTTTCGAACCATAGATAACCAAAACCAAGGATCACAGCGAATGATAAAAGAGAAAATAATAAAATAATCCGATTGACCGTATTCAAAAGACCAAAAACATTAGAGATTGGCTGGGACGCAACAATGACCCATCCCGACCGAGGAATTTGATGATAACTGATGAAACTTTCTTCACCTGTAATGGGATCTTTTTCTTTGATGAAACCCTTTTGAGACGAAAACATTTTCTTGGAGAGGGGATAAGATCTTAGTTCAACCGAAAACTCACTGGGCGAACGGGGCTTTGTTGCTACAAAACCATGTTGGTCGACCAATACAAAAGAGCCGGCAAAAGAAGGCCGCAATTGAGCAAGCGCTTTTGACAAAATCTCAATTGGATTCTGGCCTACCAGATAACCAATTATTTCTTTTTGGTCGTTCCGGATAGGCGTTGCTATCGAAACAATATAAATCTGAGGTTTGGCAAACCGCTGATGAATTTCTGAAATATAAGTCCGATTCGTTTTAGAAACGCCCTGGTACCAATCACTACTCGAAAGATCTTGCCCAACTGCTCCTGCAACAAATGGATAATCATAAAGCTCAATCCCCTTTATATCGGTAACAATGGCTCGATTAAAATCACTGCTGAGTGATAAAAGTTCTTTGAGGCGGGCGCGCACTCGAACGCTGTCTTTTCTTTCGATTGCACCTACCAAAAGTGAGCGGAGGGCCAAGTTTTCCACAGAACTGGCTAAATTTTCAACATACTCTTGAACGGCTTTGGCGGCAAGTTGGGCTGCCACAGCATTTTGACGGATGGCTTGATCCTGAAGGGCAACGCGAATTTGAACGACCAATGCAAAAATAAGTACCATCATTGGCAGCGTCACTGTAAGAAAGAGCGTTCCAAACAGCCGCCAACTTGAACCTAAAAACCAAGGTGCTTCGGTATTTGCGGCCTTTACTTGCATTCAAGGCCTTTTGTTTTACTGTGTTTTTCTCTCATGATTTCCTGATTTTTGTCTCTGTAAACATTGTGTTTAATAAAGGGTTTATTCTATGTTTTCATCCGGCGGAGCTCAAGAAAAATGTTACACGATGAGCCTCAACCGGAGTTTCTATTGTTGAAAGTGCCTTCCGGCACTATAATACAAATTTGACCAAAAAGCACTCAGATATGACCAGCGTTACAGATCTTACCAAACTTGGGCGCAAATATTTCGTAAATGGCGAACCTCTCGCCCTGATTTACTTCGTTACTAAAAGCTGTAACTGCTCCTGTGCCCATTGCTTTTATTGGGAAAGCCTCAACAAGCCAAGGCCCAAGGAATTAACCCTCGAAGAGCTCGACAAAATCACAACTCACCTAGGAAAGCTTTTGTACCTTCGCCTTTCGGGAGGCGAACCTTTTGTTCGGAAGGACTTATTTGAAATCGTAAGCCTATTTGCTAAAAAATGCCGGCCTTCTTATATCGGAATTCCGACCAATGGTTATTTCACCGAAAGAACTATCTCCTTCGCTGAAAAAGTAAGCTCCCTGAAAACAAGGGTGGAAATTGGAATCTCAATCGATGATTTAGGTGAAGGCCATGACAAAATACGCGGTTTTAAAAATCTCTTTGATACCGCTATCCATACGTTTCATGAATTAAAAAAACTGAAAGCGCCAAATCTCAAAATTGGTTTTATCGCTACGGCAATGAAAAGCAATCAATCCAGGCTGTTTGAACTTTTCAATTATCTCAAAAATTTAGAACCCGACTCGATTGCCTGCAATATGATTCGCGACGATACCTTAGTCAAAGAGGAAAAAGAAATCGATCGCGAAATCAGCCGCCGGTTTTCCGACATGTGCGATGATTATAATCATCGAAACTTAAGAAAGCGCCCCGACTTTTTTGAAAAAATGCGGCAGGCGAAAACGCTCGAAGCGCACCATATCCGGGAAAAAGTTATGGAAACAAATGAATTCCAAATTCCCTGTGTGGCGGGCAATAAAATCGCCGTCATGTACGCGGAAGGCGAAATTCATCCGTGCGAAACCTTAGGCTATGAAATTGGGAATATTCGCGATTACGAGTACGACATAAACAAAATCCTTCAAAGCGAGCGCGCAAAATCGATCCGCGAGAAAATCGTTAAGGAACATTGCTTTTGCGCCCATGAATGTTTTACGTCTGCAAGCATTACGTTCAGCAAAAAGCAACTGGTCAAAGTGGCGGCCAAAGCCCTGCTTGCCCCTGCCGGAAATCGGTGAATCAACCGCAAGTCTCATCACCTAAGATGAGCGTTGTGATCCCTGCGTTCAATGCTTCGGCGCACATTGAAGAGTGCTTGGATCATGTGTTCGCGTCGAAATTTAAAGAATTTCAAGTCATCCTAGTGGACGACCATTCAACGGACGACACCGTAGCAAAAGCAGCTCGCTACCCTTGCCTAATCTTGAAAAATGAAATTAACTACGGCGCTGCCCATTCACGCAATCTAGGAATAGAAGCGGCAAGCGCAGATTTGATCCTTTTCATTGACTCCGATGTACTGATTCCACCGGATCTTCTTGATCGAGTCTTAGATTTTTTCAATCATCACCCGGACGTATCGATTCTCCAAGGCTGTTACAATCACAAACCTTACTACCAAAATTTACTCAGCCAATATAAGCACTTTGTATTTTCATTTCGAGGGTCTCTTCCCGGAGGAGTTTATATCAACTATGTTCATACGGCATGCGCCGCCATGCGAAAATCGGTTTTCAAAAAATTGCGGTTCAACGAAGATTTAAAGAGGCGTGAGGATATTGAATTTGGCTTAAGATGCAGTGAACATGGTTGCCGGATTTATGCCGATCCATCTTTAACGGTAGGGCATAAAAAACGGTATGATTTTTTTTCTTATTCAAACTATCAAATTCGAGCGGCAAAAGATTTGGTATGGCAACAATTCGTTCTAAGAAATAAAAATTTCATGCAGGAATTCAACGCCGGCAAACAACCTTTTTATAAAAAAGCATGGCTTTTGAGGCCTGCGCTTTGCTTTCTTTTACTGGTTGATTTGATGTTCCTCGTACCGACGAAGAGTTTCTCTCTGCTCGTCATTTTAATAAGCCTATTCATTCTTTCTTTTTTGTTAGAATACCGTTTTCGATTTTATTTGTTCCGAGTTGCTCCACTATTTGTATCACTCGGCGCTTGGCCGCTTTACTTCTACGATGGGTTTCTCTTAGGAGTAGGTGGAACCGCAGGAATTTTAAAGGTACTTTTCTTTAATTATTCGCCGAGATAGGCGCGTTTCACAAAAGGGTTGGTGAGTAGATCTTTGGCGATTCCTTCCAATTGATTTTTACCGCTCTCAATCACATAGCCATAATCGGCAATTTCAAGCGCTTTCCAGGCGTTTTGTTCGATCAGAAGAATGGTAATGCCTCGATCATTGATGCGGCGAATTAAAGAAAAAACGATATCCACCATTTTCGGCGCCAGCCCAAGGCTGGGTTCATCCAAAAGCAGCAGTTTAGGGCGCGCCATTAAAGCACGCGCCATCGCTAACATTTGCTGTTCGCCTCCGCTTAAATTTCCGGCAAGCATTTTGAGGCGATCTTTTAAAAGCGGGAACAAGGCGAAGAGCTCTTCCCGGTCTTTTTTTAATTCTTCATTCCAAACGTGTGTATAAGCTCCTAAATCCAAGTTCTCTCCAACTGTTAAGCGCTGGAAAATCCGGCGGCCCTCGGGAGCTTGAACAATTCCAAGCCGCACAATCGCATCCGGAGCTAATTTTTCGATTCCTTTTCCTTCAAACCGGATGGCGCCTCCTCTTGCGCGAACGATGCCGGATAATGTCATTAAAAACGTGGTCTTGCCGGCGCCATTGGAACCGATTAATGAAACAATCTTTCCGGAAGGAACCTGAATATTAATTCCTTTTAGGATTTCGATTTTTCCGTAGCCGGAGTGGAGATTTGAAACTTCAAGAATCAATTTTTGATCTCCTTGCCAAGATACGCTTCGATCACTTTCGGATTGTTTTGGATTTCTTTAGGAATGCCCTCGGCTATTTTTTTCCCATAGTCGAGCACCACAATATGATCAGAAATTGGCATGACAACTTTCATATCGTGTTCAATCAAAATAATCGTGACGCCGCGATCGCGAATCGCGCGTATAAAACCCAACAGTTCTTCTTTTTCCGTGGGATTCATTCCTGCAGCCGGCTCATCCAATAAGAGTAATTTTGGTTCTGAAGCCAACGCCCTTGCAATTTCAAGTTTCCTCTGATGGCCATAAGAAAGATTTTTTGCTAATTCATTTGCTTTTGAATCCAAATGAAAAAAATCCAAGAGGCGATGCGATCGAGCTGCGAGTTCATGCTCTTCGGTTCTGACCCAATTGGGGCGAAAAAGGCAACTTAAAAGTCCGGCTTTGGTCTTTGAATGAGCCCCTGCCATCACGTTTTCAATGGCCGTCATATATTTAAAAAGCCTAATGGTCTGAAACGTTCTGGAAATGCCGCAAACGGCAATATTGTACGGCGTTCTTCGATTTAAAAGCAGAGGGGTTTCGCCAAAATGAACTGTTCCTTGATCCGGAGCGCTAATTCCTGTAATGCAATTAAATAAGGTCGTTTTGCCGGCCCCATTCGGACCAATCAAACCTATGATTTTTCCTTCTTCCACAAAAAAACTAACGCCCTCAAGCGCAGATACTCCGCCGAATCGTTTGGACAGGCCCTCAAGTTTAAGAATTTTGATTGCGGTTTTCTCTTGTGGTTTCATTGTTCTGTTTGTTCATTTCGAGTTTTAAATTCTTCCCGATGATGCGCTTCTCCCAAAATCCCCTGCGGCCGAAACAGCATCACTAAAATCATCGCGATTCCAAACAAAAGCATTCTGTAAATTTCAAAACCACGCAGGAATTCCGGCAAAAGACTTAACACAAATGCGCCGAGTAAAACGCCCCAGATATTGCCAAGGCCGCCCAGCACAACCATGGCAAGGACCATCACCGAAACAACGAAGTCAAAGCTGTCGGGTGAAATGGAGCCTTGTTTGCTTGCAAAAACACATCCGGCAAGGCCTGCGATAAAACCTCCGATCGCAAAAGCGGTAAGCTTGGCCCATACAACATTAATTCCCATGCACGAAGCGGCCAATTCATCTTCCCGCAAAGCAAGCCATGCCCGGCCAAGCCTTGAGGATTCCAACCTCCCAAGAAAAAACACAAGAATACAAAGAAGAACGAGAACCAAGTAATAGTAAGGCTCCGGCTTCACGCCAAAGTGATACTTAAAAAACCACAAACTGGGCCTTGAAATACCATACAAACCGTTTGGGCCTCCCGTGAGTTGATCCAAATTATTCAATGAGATTCGAACGATCTCTCCTGCTCCTAAAGTGACGATGGCCAAATAATCACCCGCGAGGCGAAGGGCCGGAAAAGCAAGCAGCATTCCGAATAAAGCAGCCACAAATCCGCTTAAAACGAGGCCAAGCCAGAAAGGAACATGAAAATTTAAATTAAAAATAGCGTACGAATAAGCCCCCATCGCATAAAGAGCGGCGTAACCCAGATTTAAAATACCCGCATAACCCACAATCACATTTAAGCCCAGGGCGAGCATCATAAAGATCCCCGTTGTGACAAGAACGTCAATGTGATACGGATTATGATTCACGAGAGGAAAAAGAAGCGCTGCCAGGAGAAGAAATATAAATTTCAAACGAGGGGAGAATTTTAATTTTGGTTTCATACTTTTTTAACGTTTCGAGACCCCAACAAACCGTTCGGCCGAAACAGAAGAATTAAAATCAAAATAAAAAAGGCAAAAACATTTTTCCAAGCGGAAGATAAATAACCGGCGCCCAACGTTTCTAAAACCCCCAAAAGAACGCCGCCCAGCATGGCCCCGGGAATGTTTCCAATCCCACCGAGAACAGCGGCTGTAAACGCCTTAAGCCCCGCTAAATATCCGTCATGAAAATTAATCGTGTTGTAATACATTCCAAACATGATTCCGCCGGCTCCGGCCAAAGCAGAACCAATGAAGAAGGCAACCGCAATCACATGATTGACATTAATCCCCATTAAGCTGGCCGCTTCCCGATCGTCGGCAACGGCGCGCATCGCTTTTCCCATTTTTGTACGCTTAATAAAAAAATGCAGGGCCACCATCAAGAATAAAGAAACAAGCATGATTACAAATTGAAGGTTTGTGAAGGCAACATGACTGAAAAAAATTTGTTTCACGTCAACAATCGCAGGAAAGCTTTTATCCGCAGGTCCCGCAATTAACATCACGGCATTTTGTAAAACAAATGATACACCGATGGCGGTAATCAGCGGAGCAAGCCGGGGCGCGTCCCGTAATGGCCGATAAGTGAATCGCTCAATCAAAACGCCGAGCAATGCTGTCAGCGCCATCGCAAACAAGAAAATCCCGGGAAGAAATAGAAAGAAGGCATTGGTTTGCGCGCCCAATACTTTTAATAACGCGTAGGCAAGGAGCCCAAAATAAGCCCCTACCATGAACACTTCACCGTGAGCAAAGTTAATCAACTGTGCAACGCCATAAACCATCGTATATCCCAAAGCAATCAGGGCATAAATCATTCCGATGGTGAGGCCGTTGATTAACTGCTGTAAAAAAACGGTATAGGTGCTCATATGCTCATATTATATATGGAAGGCTTGAATTATTGAGCAGGGCCTACATAAACAAGTTTACCATCTTGGACTTTGAAGATTCCGATAAATTGGTTTTTATTGTCTCCTTTTTCATCAAACGCTACATCGCCGGTCACACCCTTAAAAATAGGGATTTCTCTCATGGCTTTTAAAACCGCCTGGCGGCCTTTAACTCCGGATTTTTGAATCGCTAAGATGATAATATTGGCGGCATCATAGCCATAGGCCGACCATTGCCCCAATGTTCCATAACGCCCTTCATAATCTTTAATAAATTGGGCCGCCGTTGGAATTTGCCTCATATCACCACCAATCATTGTGGCATAAGCGCCCTCCGCAATTTGAGGGGTTGCGAGCTCAATAAAAACAGGGGTAGCCAAACCATCTCCGCCCATGAGCCTTGCGGTGACATTCAACGCTCTCGCTTGCCTTAACAAAAGAGCGCCTTCCGGATAAATGCCGCCAAAATAAATCAAGTCCGGATTGAAAGGCTTAATTTTAGTCAAGAGAGGCGTGAAATCTTTATCCCCTTGGGTAATTCCTTCGTGGCCTAAAGCAGTAACGCCTAATTTTTGAATCTCTTCTTCGAATGCGTCAGCCAAACCTTTGCCATAAGTAGTTTTATCATCAATCACGAAGACTTTCTGTGCGTTTAGATCTCGAACAGCATAATTGGCGCCTTTTGGGCCTTGAACATCATCAGTCGCCGCCACACGAAAGAAGGTCTCAAAACCTTGCTTCGAGAGTTCCGGATTTGTAGAAGCGGCTGTAATTTGAACAAGGCCTGCTTCATGATAAACGGCTGAGGCAGGTTTTGTGCAGCTTGAATTAAAATGGCCTATAACGCCCATCACGTCATGGTCCGACACATATTTATTAGCCACGCTCACCGCTTGAGCCGGATTGTGCTGATCATCCAAAGACACAAGCTCAAGTTGATAGCCTGCAATGCCTATCCCCTTTTCATTGGCTTGATCGACAGCAAGTTGAACTCCCCGGCAAGTGTCAATGCCGATTTGAGCCTGATCTCCGGTAAGAGGCGCGGCGCACCCAATTTTAATGACCTTATTTGTACCGGCCGCTTGGCCGCAGCCGCAGGCATAAAAAGGAATGAAAACAATCAGGGCGTATAAAAACCAGTTTGTTCGCATGTTCACGGATTTACTCCTTTTCAAATTTCCAGAAGCGGTTTCATAAGTCATCGTAAGTCTAATCAATATCGTCATTGCGAGGAGCCCCTCAGGGCGACGCGGCAATCTCGCTCTAGAAACTGAGATTGCTTCGCTCCCTTCAGTCGCTCGCAATGACGAATAAAGGACTTAGAGAGACTTATGAAACCGCTTCAGTATTTAACCAAATTTAAGTGAACTTATCCAGAAAATTAGCGGGACGAGTAATCACGGCTCGACGGGGTACTCTTAGGAACATTCCTAATGGCGTGAAAAAAACGAGGCGTGGATTTAATATTTTTTCTGTTCCTCAAAATGATTCAAAAAATTCTTTTCAAGATTTACCGATCAATTTCGTTTCATTTTCACTGTTCACAATTCACTACCCTAATTCACTCAAAATAGCCTCATTTATGTCCTATAACGGCTTTTCTGCGGCCAATGATTAAAAAACTTTAGAAAAAAATATTATTCGTAAGTGCTTATTTTACAATAGGTTATGCTGATTTAATATTATAATTACGCTTTGGCCCTTGATTAGTTCTTGAATTGAAAACGCCATCTCGTGTATATTAAGTTCCCTTCTTGGCAGAGTATGTTGAATTATTTAAACATTGCTGTGCAAGAAAATCACGAAAACGGAGGACTGAAAACATGAAAATGTTTGTTTCAAAACTGAGGTGTCGTAAAGGCCAAGGAACTATCGAGTATGCGATGGCTACAATCGTTGTTATCGCAGTTCTCGCATTAATTCTTGCCAATACGAACAACCCGTTAAAGACAGCTATTGAAAACTCTTTTCAGAAAGTTTCGGACAAAGTAGACACAGTTACAACTTAATAGTTGTTGAATTGCGAAGTCCTGAAACAGTTGTTCTTCAACAACTGTTTCACGGTGGCTTCATTTTATTAATCATAGGTTTGGGTGAATGTGGTTAAGCTTGTAGTATTGATGCATTGCCAGGTAGGGTCATGCAAATCAAAAAGCGAGCAAAGGAACAAACTTAATGGCTCAAGGCTCTCATACAAAAGCCTTTGTAATTTTATCCGATGAAGAAACCTTTCAAATGGCGGTCACCCTCCGCTTTAATGAATTTGCTTCCGGGAGCCATCGCTTCATTACCGGCCCCCTCAGCGAAGCTTTTGAATATTCCGAACTCGACCAACCTTTAGCCGTCCTGATTGACCTCACGAACTACGAAGCCGAAGAGCTTCCTGCGCTTGAAAAGATTTGTGCCCATTTTTATCATTCGAAACTTGTCGGCGTCGGCAATTTTAAGGATGCGGACGCTCTCATCCAGCTGATTAAACTGGGGGTTAAAGACTTCTTGAGATTTCCGCTGGAAGCCAGGGAAGTTCAAACGTTCTTAAGCCAGCTAAAAAACTTGCCCGCTCAGAGTGCCCCAGTAAAATCGGGGCGTATCGTCACCATCTTCAGTCCCAAGGGAGGGACTGGAGTAACGCTTTTGACCACAAACCTGGCTGCAAGCCTGGCCCAGAATAACGGCCAGCAGGTAGCCATTTGCGACCTAGCGCCTCAGTTGGGCGATGCCGCCACCTACTTGGCCTTGACGCCCGAATATACGCTCCGCGATCTGATCGACAATTCTCCAAGACTAGACGAATCTTTTTTAGAGGGCGTCCTGCTTCGGCACGCCTCAGGCGCTAAAGTCCTGGCCTCCCCTCGCGGAGACCAAGAGCCGCTTAACGCTAGATGCCTCACAGAAATTCAAACGATCTTTTCCCTATTTAAACAAACCTGCGATTTCCTTCTGGTCGATGCCGGGCACACGGATCATGCGCTTCTCCAGTTTGCTTTGATGCAATCTGATCTTATTATTTTAGTCGGAAATCCGGACATGCCGTCTTTAAAAGGACTTGTCCATACGCTTGGCTGGCTTACGAAACTCCAATACGACCCCATGAAAATCAAAGTGGTTATTAACCGATACAATGCAAAAAACCAGTTGGACACAAGAGAATTCGAAAAGAGAACGAAGCATCCGATCGCCGGCCGGCTTCCAAACCAATATGCGCTCTGCACCGAAGCCATCAACAACGGTGTCACCATTCACGAACTTCAAAAAAATTCGGGTCTTGCAAAAAGCATTTTTGAACTGGCTAAAATGATTCAAAATTCCGTTGCCGGCGGCACTCCGCAAAATGGCCGTGAACAAACTTCGGATAAACTAGCCAATCCCGCCCAAGAACAAAAAGTAAAGAGGTTCGCAAAATGGGGATTGTAAATCTTCCGCCCAAGAGTCAAAACGGAAAAACACCACAGCTGAACATCCGTGGTGACAGCCCTGTGGACCGCCGGCAGAATCTGCTTGAATACAAGTCAAAGGTGCATCAGCAGCTCATTAGCCGAATCGACACAGAGTTGTTGGTGAAGTTTGAAAACGATGCGGCGCGAGCTGAGGTAGCTAAGTTGATAACAAATTTGGTCAACGAAAATAATTTTCCGCTCAGCGCGGCGGAAAAGGAACAAATCGTCCGGGAAGTCGTGAATGAAACTTTTGGCTTGGGGCCCCTTGAGCCTCTCTTCGAAGACCAGACGATTGACGATATTTTAGTCAACAACTACCAAAAGGTATTTGTGGAGCGGAATGGAAAGCTGGAACGCGTCGATGTGCGGTTCAAAGACAACATGCATCTGCGGCACATTATTAATCGGATTGTCGCCCGCGTGGGCCGGCGAATCGACGATGCGTCTCCGATGGTGGATGCACGGCTCGCGGACGGATCCCGTGTCAATGCAATCATTTCTCCCTTGTCTATTGATGGCCCTGCCCTCTCCATTCGCCGTTTCAAACGAATCCCGTTATCGTCAGAAGAACTGATCAACATTGGGACGGTTTCGCAGGAAATGTTACTCCTCTTAAAAATGGCTGTCCGCGCGAGAATGAACATCATTATCTCCGGTGGAACCGGAGCCGGTAAAACAACGCTCTTAAATGCAATGTCGGCCCACATTCCTGACGATGAGCGAATTGTCACAATTGAAGATGCCGCTGAGCTTCAACTCCAACAGCCTCACGTCGTTCGGCTTGAAACACGCCCGGCCAATATGGAAGGAAAAGGGCTTGTGACACAAAGAGATCTCTTTATCAATTCGCTTCGTATGAGACCCAATCGAATTATTGTGGGTGAGGTGCGTGGCGTGGAAGCTTTGGAAATGCTTCAGGCCATGAATACGGGCCACGACGGGTCTTTGACGAGCGTCCATGCGAATACGCCCCGAGATGCCTTCTCGCGAATCGAAACGATGGTACTCATGTCAAACACGAACATGGAACAGCGT
>MHFM01000029.1:2705-23286 GCA_001804205.1 Omnitrophica bacterium RIFCSPLOWO2_01_FULL_45_10b | reverse complement strand
ACGCTGATGGCATCAGACGCATTGAATCGATCACGGAAATAACAGGCATGGAACAAGAGACGATCACAGTCCAGGAAATTGCTTGTTACGTTCAAAAAGGAATGTCGAAAGATGGAAAATCGGTGGGCTTTTTCAAAGTTCATTCGGTCAGGCCTAAATTCTTCGATCGGGCTAAAGAGCTTGGAATTTCCCCTGAGGATTTACTAACCAACTCGGCGCTCGCACCCGCCAACGATGCGACGGAGCAGGTACAGCAAGCATGAGCGTAGTGGCGCTTTTGGCAGGGATTTCTGTATCCCTTCTCGTTTTTTCGTGCTGGAAACTGCTAGGCCCCGGAGGACTTTTAAACAAAGACCGGCAACTTAAGCAGCGCATTTTTACTTCTGACATTTTTACGCGCTTCCATACGCCCAGCCTTGAAAAAATACGCCACCTCAGTGACGTAAAAACGTTCCGCGACATCCTAAGCCAACACAGCATTTCTGATGATCTTGTGCGTTTCTTAAAACGAGCTAATTTAAATATCTCGGTTTCACTCTTCATCCTTTCTTCGCTCGCCCTCGGCATTGTTTCGTTTGCCTATCTTCAATTTTTCTTCAACAAATTTTTAGCTCTTCTGGCCGCAGCCGGTATCGCCTACTTGCCCTATTTTTATCTGCGTTTTCGCAACCAACGGTACATTTCAAAATTTGAGGAATATTTGCCGAACGCTCTTTCAATTATTTCAAACTCCATCAAGGTAGGGCATGGCCTTGAAACGGCCGTTGTAGCGGTGGCTGAAACGGCGCCGGAACCGGTGGCGAAGGAGTTCAAATCGCTTCGGGCGGAAATGAAATTGGGACAGCCGCTTTCGGTCGCGATGCAGAATCTCTACCAAAGAATCAAAAGCCCTGAACTACAGATTTTTGTCACAGGAGTCTGCGTCCACCAGGAGCTTGGCGGTAATCTCAGTGAAATCTTGGATCATCTGGAACAAACGATGCGGGAGCGCTTTGCGCTGAAGCGGGAAATCAAAGCGTTAAGCGCACAGGGCGTTATGAGTTCGTGGATTCTTTTTGCGATGCCGATTGTTGTGTCCTCCATTTGGTACGCCACAGATCCTTCTATTCTACAAAACTATGCCAGTTCTGAAGGAGGCCGCTTTGCGATAGGAATGTCGATTGCGCTACAAATAATTGCTTTCTTCTGGATGCGGCATATTGTCGCGCTAAAATCTTAAGTATTGAAATGGGGTGGGTTAATGATTTTAATCTCTTCGCTTTTTTTTGGAATTGCTTCGGCTGGTTTGACTTGGTTTTTCATCCACCGGTACCAGGACCGAAGCGCACTGGCTCAAAGGCTCTCAAGTCTTTCTGGGAATCTCAGCTTTCCATACCGGCTTCCTTCAGCTGATTCACTGCGATCAGATACCAAGAATACAGACCAGATTACGCTAGATACCTCTTACGAGGATAAAATCACCCGCCAGCTCTTTGTGGCCGGGGTCCGCCACCGAAAGAGCGTTCGCTTCTATCGATTTGTCGTCAGGCTGAGCTTTATTCTTCCGATCGTTCTCATCGTCTTATATGCCTTGATGGGGTCTCTAACCTTAAAAAACCTAATCCTTTTCGCAGGCCTAGGTATAGCGTTCTACGGCTATGTCTGGCTGGTATTGCGCGCACTGAAGCAGAGACAGCAGAAGAAAATTCTAAGGGCTCTGCCCCAATTTTTTGATCTTCTTGTCGTCTGCGTTGAAGCGGGGCTTAATTTCAGCGCCGCCCTGCCCCGTGTCATTCAGGATATGGACCCTGAAGAACCGGTCATCAAAGAATTTGACCACATGCACCGGGAACTCATGGGAGGGCTTTCGCTCGCTCAAGCCTGCGACCGGCTCGCTCAACGCTGCGAAGTGCTGGACTTATCCATCATCTTAACTTCAATCATTCAATCTGACCAAATGGGTTCCGGCCTGGCACAAGTGCTTCGCATCCAATCGGCTGAACTGAGAGATAAACTCCGCCAGAGAATGCGCGAAAAAGCGTATCGAATCCCTTTGAAATTGCTGTTTCCTATGGTTCTAATTTTTATTACGCTTTTTACCATGACGCTCGGGCCGGCATTTTTGGAGTTAAGTTCTGGAATCGGTGGACGCTAAACCATGCGAAAAGGAGTTCCCTTGTGAACAATTCGCTTGTGAACGTGACACGAAACGCCGTGTTGGCTTCCAAAGTCCGTTATTGTAACCGTCCGTGGAGCCGCTTGAGGGGGCTTTTAGCAACCTCAAAGGAAGACGGAGAAGTCTGCTGGCTCGTGCCATGTAAAATGATACACACCTTCGGTATGCGCTATCCGATTGATGTCCTTTTCCTGAACAAAAAAAATGAAGTCATTGCCGCGATCCAAAATTTAAAACCAAACCGTCTCTCCCCGTTTGTTCGAGCGGCCCATTCCGTCGTGGAGTTCTCCTCCGGGTTTTATTCGGAGCATGCGCTCGGAGACCGATTGGCTTTGGAGAAAGCATCATGAAACAGCACTCTACGAGAAACAAGAAAGGCCAGGCCACGATTGAAATGGCGTTCACAATGTTATTCTTCCTTGTCGCGCTCTTTGTCCTCGCCGATTTAACTCGGATTACATACAACTGGATGGTGCTTCAGTTTGCAGTGAACGAGGGAGCTCGGTTCGGAAGCCTTGGAAGAACGGATTCGGCGTGCGACCAAAATGCTGACATACGCGGCTGTTCCATTCAAAAAAAGGTAACTGACACTGCAAAAGATTTGGGCGTTGAGGATGTCAATGTGCATTTTGGGGATTCCGGATCCGGCCAATCATCCGAATTCTTCACCTTAGTCGCTTTCAGGAACCTGAATGTGAACAGCCTGACGGGTTTGCTCCTGAATATCGCTGGCGATCATGGAAAAATTTATCACATCGAAGCCATTACCATCATCCGAAATGAACCTTTTTAACAAGCTAAAAAGAAAACTCTGCTGGTTCTATCGTCCACGCGGCCAGGCCATGACGGAGCTGGCCATTATTTTTCCCCTTCTGATTGTTTTCTTTCTTGCGGCTGCTGAATTCAGCAATATTCTAATGACCGCACTCAGAGTTTCCAACCTGAGCCGCGAAATTGCCAATGCCGGCTTCCGGGATTGCGCTGCTCTGACTGGTACAAATGCCGATACGTGTCTTCAAAATATTTCGCAAAAAGTCATGGACGGCGCAAAACTCCTCATCAAAGACTTCGATGACCACGGCACACTCATCACTACGATTTACGCCCAGCAAGCTGGCCAATCAGCTCTCGTTTTGATCTCCCGAGTAACGATAGGAAGCGGCAGCTTTAGCAGCCGTTACAACACGGGAAATGTGAATTCAAGCATCGTAGCAAATAACGGAACGATTGTTGTTGGGGAAGCTGTGATTAACTATACGCCTTTAACTGCAATTAAAAACTTTTTAGAATTACTCAGTTTGCCGGCAAATATCTATGAAGTTACGATTTTTTAAAGTGCTTCAAGGCCTTACCAATAAGCGCGGCCAGTCGGCCATTACCTTGGCCATGCTGACCATTTCCTTCCTCCTTTTAAGCGGTTTTTCACTCGATGTTGCTAACCTTTTTATCCATAAGACGCGCCTCCAGCGCGCCCTCGATGCGGGCGGCATCGGCGGCATTTCCCGGTATAAAAGCGGGATAACTCCGACAACCATCAAGGATGCCGCCATAGAAATAGCTCAATACAATCTGCACGAAATGGGTTTCTCAGATAGCGAAATCACCGAACTAAGCGGCACGTTTACGGTAGATGCCGATCAGGTCGCCACTCTTAACTTAAGCGGAAAAGTTTTGGTGAACACGATTTTTATGCGCCTAATCCCGAATGCCGCTCTTGCAACGGTCACTGTGAGCAGTGATGCGACCGCCCGACGGAATCCGGCCGTCATTAGTCTTGTTTTAGACATTTCAGGATCAATGTCTGAGGAGATCGAGGTGCTAAAACTCGCAGCCTCTTCTTTTGTACGCTCCTTTGAAGAGGGACTCGACCAAATGGCCATTATCGCCTTCGCTGACATGGCATTTCTTATAGTCCCTATGCAGCCGATCAATTTTGCCACTTTGGACAGCGCAATCAATGGCTTGACTGCGAATGGTTACACTGGTTTTTCGGACGCGATTGCGATGGGCCGGAAGGAACTTGAGAAAGTAAACAGCACAATTGCGGTAAAGTCTATGGTGGTCTTCACAGACGGCGCTCCGACTGCGATTCGCCCCATTTTTATCGATGGTAAGACTCCCCCGCTCCCAAAAAATTATCCGCCCCCGGCAAACGATCAGTTTTACGATTACGTAGCGCTTTTAGCCCATTTAAACCAAGCCACGCCTCCACGACTTTTGAATCCAAGCGCGGTAACTCCCACCTGTAGAAATGCCTGCGTTCCGGCCCAGCTACCATTGTGTAACAACATTGCCAACTGTCTTAATTCCTTTGCGTACAACGATTCCAGAGGCAATCCCGGACACTTTTCGCACATTGCAAGCTTGAATTCCCCATACACAGAAATACGGAAGGAAGGCTACGATCTTTCAATTATTGAATCTGATTACGCGAAAACAGACGGCACCACTATTTATTCGGTGGGCCTCGGAACTGAAGCGTCCGTCTCGAATGATCCTTATCAAAATGTAAACGATTCAAGCAGCTTGAAATCGGTCCTTCTTCGCCGCGTCGCCAATGACCCTCTCACATCAGGAGATCCTTCCTTTCCGAGTTCGGATCCGGATCCGGATCTTACCAATAATCCAAGCCATCCCGAAGGCGCTTACTTTCTGGCAGAGAACGCAGGCGAGTTGGATCAGCTTTTTGATACAATCGCCCAGCGAATCAAACTCCGATTACTCTAAGAAAATAACCTAGAAGCGGCTTTGTAACCGTCATTGCGAGGCGGCGGTCAAAATGTAGCCGAAGCAATCCCGATTCTGTCATTCTGAGTCCGACCCTAAAGGGCTGCTTCGCGGAGGACGAAGAATCTCTGGTCTTAGATCCCTCGCCCGTCATTGCGAGCCCCGCAAAGCGGGGCGAAGCAATCTCGCGGGCTCGGGACAGGCTCCGCGAAGAATCTCGAGATCCTTCGGCCTGACGGCCTCAGGATGACAAACCCCTTCTAAGAGAACCTGCAGTGAATGATACTTCTTTGGAAATTCTTTGGGGAGAGGTTCTTTGGCGCTTGATCGCTATAATTCTTTTGTCAAACAGAAGCTTCAAGCGTTGGAAGTCTTTTGAACGGCAGAGCCTTCTTTTACGTCAATTTGGACGTTGACTTGAACTTTCTCGTGTCCAACTTCGATTTTCTGACTACCATTTTCGTCTTTCGTCACCCTTTGAATGGTTTTCTCCGGAGCGCCGAATACCTGAAGGGGTTCGTTCTGCGTTAACACTTCATTGATCGCATCTCCCTGCGCATCAGGATAAGCCGGCTGAAACACACTGCTCGCATCTTTGACTTTTTGAAGGCCATCTTCTGAAGGATAGATCTTCTTCTGGCTGAGGTCAAACGGAGAAACAATATGCGGCGTCACGATGACAAGAAGCTCAACATCTGTTCGCGCAAACTCATCCCGCTTGAAGGCCCGATCGATCAGCGGAATGTCGCCCAAAATGGGGAATTTCTTATTCACACGGTTCACTCGCTGCGTAATCATGCCGCTAATAATAAGCGTTTCCCCATCTCTTAATTCTGCGACGGTTTCTTGAGTCCGTTTTAGAATTGTGGGAAACACGGTGGACCGGAAGGATACGGTTGTGGAAAAGTCGAGTTCGCTCACCTCAGCTAACATTTTCAAGCGAATCACTTGATCGTCGAGGACTTCGGGTTTAAACTCAAGCCGGGTGCCAAACTCCTTATAATCCACCTGTATCTGGTTTGCGGTTTCAACAGGCACGGGAAATTCTCCGCCGACGAGAAATTTAGCCTCCTCCCCGTCTTTGGCCAAAAGATTAGGGCGCGCAATAATTTTCAAAACATTCTGTTCCACCAGCCACTGCAGATAGTTGGCTACCCAAGTGCTTCCAGTCCCATAAGAAAGGAAAAGGTCGGTTTTGCTGTTGGAGCGTGGTTGTGGCAAAAGCGGGGCCGCTACTTCAGAGTCGGTCCCTGCAAAACGTGTATCCGTACGGTCTTCCTGCTGAAAGGTATCTCCGCTGCCGGAGCTTTCAAACGGTGAATTTTTTCCAAACAGGGTCTGAGCCCCAAACTTTTTAATCAAAAGTTGACTGTCCAAACCAAAATTCTTACTCGCCTTCCGGTTTACCTCCGCAAAACGGACTTCCAGAAAAATTTGTTTGGGATGGCGGACCTTCACCAAACTGGCAGCCTTTGGATCAAACGCGCCAATCGCGCTTTCAAGCTCTTTGGCTTTCAATACAGTGTCTGTGGTTGCGTGAACAACCACAGAATCCCCAAAGGGAAAAATTTTGACTCCTGCTTTGTCATCGAGCCCTCGCAAAATTTGTCCAAGCCGTTCCACATCCACTGTCGATTGAATGCTGTAGGTGGCAATCTGGTTCTGCTGATCCCAAAGCACTAAGTTGACCCGGCCTGTTTTTTTTGCGCTCAAAAGAATTTCCTGCGGATTAATGACGACAACGTCACAGATTTCCGAATTCGAGATGGCGGCTCGCGCCACAGGATGATCAAAACGCAAGGTCTGATAAGTGCCGCTGATAATGGACAAAGGCTCTTGTTTCATTCCTTCATACGTCGGCCACCGCAGGTACCGGACATCTTGGAACGTGGACTCCTCTGTAACCCCCGAAACCTCTACGGCAAGCCCGGAGCCTAGAAAATGTGGAAGCAAATTTAAAAATGATAAGACCAGGGAAAAATGAAGAAGCCGGCTTAGTCGATTCGTCATTGCTTGAACATTCCCTCTCTTTTAACACCACGAATGATTTCGACGCTGCCAGACTGCACGTTTAATGACCAAGGCTCTCCCGTCCCTTCGAGCACGACAAGCTGAAGCTTGCCACGGGAAGCGGATTGAATCACCATTTCTGCCTCTGCCGGGTCAACGGCCAACGTCACCGATTCCGACGTTCCGCCCTCAGGAACTTCCTTAGAAATGACCTGCCGAGCGCCAAGGATGGTTCGCATTTCTTTTTCGCCGCTGACGGCTAAGGTATACCCAATCACATCCACGTAGCTGCCGACATCCAATAGATTAGGCATCTGTGAAATATCATTCTGGGAAAGTGTCAGTGCTCTCATTCCTTTCGGAATCGGCAGAGTTTTCTTCTGCACTTCACCAGAAGCTATATCCCGTGTCACGTTCGAACGATAGACGAAACCGCCTTTAGAAATATTCCGAATGACTTTTTGGCCCGTTACATCCTGAACTGCAACAAACAGGCTTTTGCCATTGGTCACATTGAGGGGTTTTGATAAGGTAAGGTCTTCAGATGTAAGGATATCTCCCGGAAGGAGGTCGGCTTTGGTCACGACATACCGGCTTTGAATTCTACCGGCTGACCGAAGAAAGTTAAACACCAAAACGGTGGCAATGAGGCCGCTCGCGATGGCGATAATAAATATGGTAACTTCTTTCTTCATGAGGACATCTATTTTATCGTTTACAACGTTTAATTACGAAATATCCTGTCAAGAATTAAAGGTCATACTAGCAAATGCAATTTGGGTTGGCAATACATTATTTTGGTCCTCATTTACGGGATGGTTTTTATATCGTATTTAAATCTTTAAATCCTTCGACCAAGGTTTCTGGTTCAAGCAAAGGCTCATAATGCTCAGGATACGGGATGAAGAAGGTAGCTGCATCATAAAGCCCTACGCCTGCCCGGTATGGAAAATAAAGAATGCCTTTGGGAATTCCTCCAAACCAGGCAACCAAAGCATTTTCGGTTTTGCTTAACTTGATAGGCTGATAAATAATTTCGGCGGGTGAAAGAATGAAGTTAGTAACACCCCGGCCAAACTTGACAGCAGGATCTTTCGCGTATGCCGTTCCCCCGGCAAAGAGAAAAGCAATTAAAACCACAATCAATATCTTTCTTACGTTTCGCATTATTTGTCTCCTTCCGTTACACAATTAAACTCGAAATTTAGTTCTTTGTCCAATCAACGGCAGATGGGTTTATTTTCCTTATTAATCTTGACTTATCATACCGTAGCCAATACCGGAAGTACAGCTCTGTACACAATAAAATGGTCGGGGCGGACAGATTTGAACTGTCGATCTCACGGTCCCGAACCGTGCGCGATACCGAGCTTCGCTACGCCCCGTAATAACCTTAAATACAACCAAGTGAATATCAATCGAAATTACGGAGCAGTACTTGCACAGCCAGTGCAAATGCGCCCCGCTGACAATTGGATGTCATTATATGGATTTTGAAGGATTATTGAAGAATATATTTAGGAGTCACTTAGCCCTTTAAAACCTGAACTTTGATGCCGGAAACTACTTTCCTAAGCGTATCAAGAGAAGCCGTAAATGTTCCAACGATTGTCACTTCACTTGCCGGGCGCGGGCATTCGTCAATACTCGCCGGTGTTTTTCCGAAGAAAAGGCAAAGGCAAGCTCCCTCGGGCCAATAACCGATGTCGCCAATTTTTACATTCAGCGTGCCGGATTCGAGAGGAAGTTTTTCGGGAATCTCAAAATAAATTTCATCGCCCCATCGGTTCACTTTTGAATGGATCGGAAGCGCCGAATAAATGACTTGGGCGACATTGGAATCATTGAATTTCGCTTTTACGGCGAGGCTGCCAAATTGAAAAGAAACATCCATCTTAAATTTTCAAATAATCAATCAAAGCGCGGCGATCGTGTTTAAATATTCCCTGCCACAATTCGGCGGTTTGTTCACCCGGTGTTTTGCCTCTTTTGAGAATTTCTTCTTTAAGTGGGCCAAGATAAATTGCTTCATCTTGCGCGCTTTGATTTAATATCCCTTGGCGCGTCAAACCTTTTTCGCTGATTCGCACAAGTTCGCGCGCCAAATCCAAAACACGGATGCTCTTGATCTTCGCGCGAAAACCAAGCCGTTCAACATCCTGATGAAGTTTGATGATTTCGCGATCCTTGAAATTCCGTACAACTCGAGCGGCGGCCCGCCTGGCTTCAGCATCATATAAAATCCCCTTCCAAAAAGCCGATACTGCCGGAATCAAATGGCCTCTTTGCCCGTCCATGCCACGGATTTCCATATATTGCTTGAAGCGCGCATCAGTGAAAATGGTGCTGAGGTGAAGTTCAAAATCGCTCTGAGTGGGCGTTAGGCCTTGATAACCTCTCTTAATGAATTTACGAAAAGTTAAATTGCGTGTCACAATCCATTTCCCGTCGCGGACCAAAAACATCATGGGTACATCTAAAACATAATTCAAATAATCCGAGAAATTACAATGCTGGCAGATGAGGCTTAAAATTAATCCCGAACGCCCCGGATCGGTGTAGCGCCAGATATTGAGCCGTTCACTCACATAACCATTTAACTTGCCGCGTGAAATGGAACTATTGGCAAACATGGCGGCAGCAATGGGGGTGATGGCAAGCGCAAGATGGATTTTTTCAATCGCATCCTCTTCGCTATGATAATCCAAATTGACCTGATTTGTCGCGGTGCGCTTCATCATGTCATGCGCACGTTTTCCCTGCCGGCCTAAATATCGGGCCATAATTTCATAACGGCGCTTCGGAATCCATTCAATGTCATCCAGAGAGGAGAAAGGATGAATCCCTGTCGCAATCCATTCAACCGGACCGATAAAGTGCGCAATCGTCTTAAGCTCGAAGAAAAATCCGTCAAGCTGAGCTTTGACTTCATGAATGCTTCGGACAGGCTCGGCGCTCAATTCTACCTGGCCGCCTGGCTCAAGTGAAATGATGGTGCCGCCTTTTTGAAGCGCAATCGTATGGTCATTTTCGCAAATGGGCTCATAGCCAAATTCGTAGGCAATTTCATTTAAAATCCGCTCAATACCAATGTCGCCCGAATATGGCAAAGCCTCGCCCGTTTCTTTGTGAACCCCGAAAAGCTCACATTCAATACCAACGCGTTCTTCGCCCTGAGGTTTCGCGTGCGCCTGGAAATACCCATGAAGATCTTCAACCGAATGGATTGGCGTTACCAAAGATTCTGCTTGTAAGAGGGTGCTCATTGTTTGATTTTCCTGTATACTATTTTATTCGATTGCCTATGAAACACCAACATAAACCTCGAATAACACTTAAAATCGCCTTCATCATGGACCCCATGGAGAAGCTTTCGCTTGAATGGGACAACTCCATGGCGATTATGCTGGAAGCCCAAAGGCGGGGGCATCAAATCCTTTATATCGAACCTGGCGACTTGTTTGTTCGCAATGACAGGGTCTTTGCTGACGTCCGCCAAGTTCACGTATCCCGCACTTCCGGCTTTCGCATCCTTAAGCGCGCGAACGTAGATTTGAAAAAAGCGTGCGATATCGTCTTTAACCGAAAAGAACCGCCGTTTGACGTTTCATATTTTTATCTCACCTACATTCTCGAACTTCTGGAGCCTGAGGTCTTTGTGATCAATTCTCCAAGCGGTATTCGTAAAGCCAATGAGAAATTTTACATCTTACAATTTCCAAACTGGATACCCCCTACCTTGGTTTCAAACAAGCCGGAGCGAATTAAATTCTTTCAAAAGCAACTGAAAAGCGATCTCATTTTAAAACCTCTGGACGATAAAGGAGGCGCGGGAATTGTGTTGCTCCCGAAAAATTCAAGAAGAAGCAAACAAATTTTAAAGGAAGCGACGCGAAATGGTGCAAAATGGATAATGGCGCAAAAATTCCTGAAGCAAAATTTGATTGAGGGCGACAAGCGCATCCTTCTTTTAAACGGAAAAGTAATCGCTTATTACCGGAAAATTCCAAAACCGGGAGAATTTCGCGCTAATCTTTCACTCGGCGGAAAAAATGTTCATACGTCTTTGACGCAGCGGGAACACCAATTGGTTCAAGCCCTGCGCGCAAAATTGTCAGCGGATGGGCTTTATTTCGTGGGAATTGATGTGATCGACGGTCTGCTTTTGGAGATCAATGTAACAAGCCCAGCCGGGCTCACCGAATTTAGCGAACTTGAGGGGACACACCCTGAAATTCAGGTTGTGGATTTCTTGGAAGCGACGGCGAGGACGCGCGCCCGCTAATCGCCTGCGATTTCTGATCCGTTTTCTTCGCCGGTTTTTTCTCCGGAACATATCCCAAATGAATGAGACTGCGTTCAATCACATCCTTAAAAACGGGCGCGGCAACCGTCCCGCCATAATAATAAGGACGGGGGTCATCGATTGAAACAATCATCGCCAGCATGGGATCCTCAGCAGGAGCATACCCAATGAAAGAGCCTATGAAATGGCGATGAGAATAGCCACCTCCAGGCTCTAGCTTCTGCGCTGTTCCCGTTTTACCTGCGATGCGAATACCCTCAATCTGCGCTGAAGTCCCGGTGCCTTCCGACACAACACGCTGGAGAATCTCATTCATCGACGCAACTACTTCTGGTTTTAAAATCGACTCTTCAGAGACAATGGGTTCATTTTTCATTAAACTAACACCATTTGCATCTTGAATTTCTTTTAATAGATAAGGCTTTACCAAATGGCCGCCATTGGCAATCACGGCAATCGCACGAAGCATTTGAAGTGCCGTGGCCGCTACTTCTTGGCCGTACGGAATTGAGGTGATTGAAACTTTTGACCATTTGTTTAAAGGATGAAGAATGCCGCTGACTTCTCCGGGAAAATCAATACCGGTCTTTTCGCCAAATCCAAATTGCTTAATGTAACGATACAGCGGCTCTTCCCCAAGCCGCATCGCAATTTTGACGGTGCCGATATTGCTCGATTTAATCAAGACTTCCGGAAAACTCAAGCGGCCATAAGGATGAACATCGTGAATGACGCGGCTGGCCCGCACCTGCCACTCGCCATTTTCACAATTGAATGTATCTTGAAGCGTTACTTTTCCTTCATTCAGCGCTGCTGCTGCTGTCACAATCTTAAACACGGAGCCTGGTTCAAAGATATCCGTAATGGGCCGATTTCTGCGGTGAGCCGCATCCGACTCACTCAGGCGATTCGGATCAAAAGTAGGACGCGAAGCCATCGCTAAAATCTCACCTGTTTTCGGATTCATCACAATCGCGGTAGCGCCTTTGGCATGACGCTTTTTAAACGCATCGTCGAGCGCTTGTTCTGTTACATATTGAATATATTGATCGATCGTTAAAATGAGGCGCGCGCCATTGAGCGGCGGAACTAATTTTTCTTCAAGGGCAATCATTTCCCGGCCAAAAGCATCCCGTTTTGTATATCGATATCCAAGACGGCCGGCAAGCCTTCGTTCGTAAAGCAGCTCGAGCCCTTCTTGGCCGATATTGTCAATATTGCAGAAACCAATCACATGAGCAAGCATCTCACCCTGAGGGTAAAATCGTTTCGGTTCATAAGTGATTCCAATGTTGGCGCTTTTAAGTTTGCGAACGGCTTCGGCTTCGGCAACCGAAGTGCGCCGCTTAATCCACACGAATGCTTTATCCCGGCTAAAGCGTTCGAGCAAAAAAGGTTTACTTAAACCTAAAACTTTTGAGAGTTTCTCCGCGGCAACTTTGCGGTCTTTTTCCAGCATGAGCCGTGGCACAGCATAGATGGAGGGCACTTTCAAATTGGTCGCGAATTCTTTTAAATTTCGGTCCAAAATGGCGCCCCGCTCCGGCGGGATTTCCACAACAATATTATGCTGGCGCCTTGCATATTGGCGAAGGAAATCATGGTTCTGAACGGTTAAGCGGAATAATTGATAAACGATAAGCGGAAATGTGGCGAGGATCGCCAAATTCACGATGAGAAAACGTGCTCTCGAGATGTGGTGTGAGAACTTCCTCACTTTGAAGTCTTTGTTTGAGCGTCTCTGGCTTGCGCTTCTTTCACAAAATGTACCAGCGATAAAAATCGAAATGCCGGCTGATCCAACATCGGGCTTGTATGCGAAAGAGGTTGAAGTTTGGGTTTTAAAATTGTAACGATTTCTTGATCCGTTGGGATTCCAAGATCAAGAGACATTTTTTTCATTCGTTCACTCAACAGGCGCGGAGATCTGAGACGGGCAAGATTGAATTTAGCGGTTTTGTATTCTTCGCTAAGGCGAGCAATTTCTCTTTCTTTTCTCTCAATTGAATAGGAAACTTGAAAAATGGAAACTTGCTCGTGGACATATAAAAGCAAGAGTAACGTTCCCAAAATTAAAAATGTAACCGTGCGTTTCGATGATTCCATCAGATTCAACCTCGCTCGATTACTCTCAATTTCGCCGACCGCGACCGCGGATTCTCAACAATTTCTTCATCCGCAGGTTTAATTGCTTTTTTCGTAATTAATTTTCCTTTACCTGCCTGCGCCTGATCACGAAAAAAATATTTTACGATCCGATCTTCCAAAGAGTGGAAGCTGATGATTGCTAGTTTACCACCTAACTCTAAGCAGTCAAACGCTTTTGGTAAAAATTCGTTCAAAGCGCCTAATTCGTCATTGACCGCAATCCGCAGAGCCTGAAAAATCCGGGTGGCCGGGTGAATTCGACCGAAACGGTAACGCCCTGGAACCACCCGCTCTGCCAATTGCTTAAGTTGTACCGTTCTTTGGATTGGCTCCTTGTCACGTTCTCTTATAATTACTCGCGCAATCCGGCTGGCAAAGCGCTCTTCCCCATATTCTCTAAAGATCGTGAACAACTCATCTTCAGTTGCTTGCGCGACGAAAGTAGCTGCTGTTTGAATTTCCCTCTGGTCCATTCGCATATCGAGGGGGCCGTCGTGCTGAATACTAAAGCCACGTTCTGGATTTTCTAACTGATCGCTTGAAACTCCAATATCTAATAAAACGGCATTAAGTCGCTTAACATGAAGAGATGATAACGCTTGCTCAAAATAACGAAAATTTAACTGTTGGAGTATAAAGCGGCCGCCAACTGTTTCAAGGCGATTCTGAACCCTTTTGATCGCTTCCTCATCCTGATCAAGACCAATCAGGAAGCCTGCAGGCTGAATAGCCCTTAAAATAGCCTCAGCATGGCCTCCGCTTCCTACGGTCCCATCCAGGACAATATCGCCTGGTTTTAATTTCAAATAAGAAAGAACGGTTTCAAGTAAAACAGGCTTATGCAACCTGAAAGCTCCTGCGGGCCTCCTCCTCTGTCGCATAAGTGGCAATCACCTGGTTGAGCCCAATCATACGCAATATTTCCGCTACTTCAGGGCGTAAATTAAACAAGCGAATGTCGCCTTTTAAAGTACGGACTCTTCTGATTCGATCAATGAGGATGCCCAGGCCGGCCAAATCCGCATGATTTGCTTCTTTTAAATCTAGAAGAAAAAATCGGCGGTTTCGATTGATCAAGCGGCTGAACCGAGATTTCATCTGCACCATTCTTGAAGCATTGAGATCGCCATCACAACGCACTACATTGACCGCAACTCGTCCATTTCCGTTCAATCGATGACTCATGCGCCCTCCTTCTTTTGTAGGTTAACTTAAGAAGCTGATTTTGGTTTCGGTTGAATTAATCGTTCGGCCAACGATTCATAAGAATCCAAATTGTTTTTGACAAATCCCTGCCACTTTTCTTTGGCCCAAATTTCAATTCGGTTAGACACGCCGATAATCACCACGTCTTGTTTAATCTCCGCATAACTTTTCAAATATTCCGGAACTAAAATCCTTCCCTGTTTGTCACACAAAACTTCACTCGCCCCTGAAAATAAAATCCGATTGAATTTTCTTGAATCTTCGATTGTAAAAGGTATTTCGCTGAATCGCCTTTCTTGTGATCGCCAGTCTTCTTCCGTGAAAACAAAGAGACAGCGATCAAGTCCGCGGGTAATGAAGAATTTTTCCGTGAAATGCTCTTTAAAGATTTCACGGAACTTTGAAGGAATGATGACGCGATCTTTTGCATCCAGCGCATGTTCATATTGTCCGTAGAACATATAAAATCACCACTTTCTACCACTTACCACCACTTTATATAATCGGAAGTATAGTCGACGACTTAAGTCGTTGTCAAGAAAAGACATAGAAAAATTTCAATTATTTATTTTACGCTACTTAATGGGGGTTCTGAAATAATAAACACCAGATGTAGTGGCCTTCTGGAGGCCAGCTTAGAGTGAAGAGAGTGCGAACTTGCTTATTTTGTGGGAAATGACATCCGGAAGATCAAGCCTTAGGAAGATTAAAACTTAAGAAATGAGGGCAAAAATTAAGAGGCGCAGTACAAAATGCGAGAACAGTTATCGCAGATAATAATTTTTTCCTTCATTTTTATTTCATTCACAACTTGAGGGCGGAGTTGAATTTGGCAAGCCGGGCATACCTCACCTTCCACATTGACCATGGCAAGCCCTCTTTTCTTTGTAACGATTTGCTCATAAAGAGAAGCGATCTCAGGGTTGACCGTCTTAATCTTTTCTTTTTTCTCTTTCAAAAGCCCGTCAATTTTTTCACGCATTGTCTTCGCTTTCTCTTCAAGTTCCTTTTTCTTCTGTATCAGCAATGCTTCTGCCGCTTCTAATTTTTTCTTCTGATTTGCGGCCTCTTTCTGTGAGCTTTCAACTTGATCGATCAAATCAATAATGCCTTCTTCAAGGATGGAGTTATCTGCTTTTAAAGAAGTGATTTCAGATTTAAGCGAGGTATACTCTTTGTTCGTTTTAACTTGAGTCAGCTGAGTTTCATACTTTTTTATATTTTCTTCTTTGGTGGCAAGCTCCCCTTCTTTTGCCTTTTGTTTTAATTGAAGCGCTTTAAATTGGTCCTGAAATTGATTAAACTTGCTGCGTTCACGTTCAACTTCTTGATTGATTTCTGTAAGTTCGGAAGGAATCTCTTCAAGCGTTTCCTGCATAGCGTATATTTCTTTATCCCATTCTTGAACTGCTTGAAGGATTTGAAGGTCGTGGTCCATTGGCGCAATCATATTGGAATAAGGTGAAGTACCCGCAAATTGGCATTATAAGGAAGTGCGTCAAACACCGCAAGGACTTTCGTCCCTAGGTGTTGAAGCAGTAGTGGCGAAGAGACTGATTGCGAAGCTCTATGCCAAGCCGCGCAAAGGCAATGAGTTCCGGAGTGCTCCATTCTTCTTTTGGGTCTCCCGACAAACGTTTTGCAATTCGTTCTGTCTTATCATTTTTTTCTGTGGTTTTCTTTTGAAACGTAGGCGCTTCAATTTCACGAATGAACATTCCTTCGCTTGAATCTGATCGAATGAATGACCATTCAACAAGCCGTATTCCCTGCCAGCTTGTGGGAATCTGATTCAAAAAATCTTGAGAAAAGGAAGGCGCCAGTATATAAAATTTGATCTCTTTTAATTGCAAATGGCCTCCGTTTTTTCGCGTTAACTCAAGATCGGCAAGAACCTTCAAAATACCTTGAAGGGCGCTTGCGCTTAATTCTTTAACGTGAAACTCGAACCCAGCTAAGATCGACCCTGTTTGTACGACAAAATGGATTGAATCATCGTTTGCCTGAGAGGTAAGAATTTTTCCTTTTGGGATAAGCTGCTCTGCCAATTCAATGGCAAAGTGCTTCAGACGATCCTGGTTGGCTTGGAAAACAGCGGAATGATAAATCATTACCCTTTGAGTATGGGCAAGCAAAACAGCTCACTTAAGGATGCTTTAAAAGGAAGCTGTGCGGGATTCTTCCGCTCATCCATAAGCAATTCCGGGTTGAGCTGAATTTCATTGCCTTCGGCCCATCCTAAAAATCCCAAATTGGAAGCAAGGAATTGAGAAGTAATCACATTGAAACGCTCATAAACCACTTCCCAAAGGGATTTGGCGCCAGCACCGGCAATAAAAATAGAACATTGGAGCGCTTGATTTCGCGCAAGGCAAGAGCGAATCAGTTCATAAGTTTTTCCGAGTTGATTCAAATCCGGTTGAACGATAAAAACACAATGATCTATTAGTTCAAGGGTGTTTGCATGGGAAACATTGAAGGAAAGCGGCGAAAAATTTTGGCCTAAAACAGAATCAAAAATAATAAGCGCGGTACGCAATCCTGTCGTTTGATAAGCATGCGAAAGAATAATTTCCGGTTTAACCAATTCATGAAATTGACTTCGTGAAACATAAGCAAAAGAAATCCCATCCCTAATTGGATGGAGCGATACTTTAGGATTACCCGTTATCTCTTCCCATGCGGGAACCGGAGCAACCTGCGCATATGCCTCATAGCGAGATCGGCTTGGCGAAAGAGACAACAGACAAACTTCCGGAAAAGCAGCCCGCAACAAATCGGCTAATTGAATCAATTCCTCCGGCTCTAAAACTTCGGAGGCAGATAAAAAGGAAGTAAAAACCAATCGAGGGGGGAGAAAATCATCGGAAGAATCAAGAGGGGGTTCGATCGTAAGGAAAGTACGTTCCTGTTTTTTAAGGGTGATGTTTATCTCACCAGAAAAAAAGCTGGATAAATCAGCAAGTCCCCGTTTTAGTCTCTTGTCGATTTTCATACGCCGATGGCGATGCCTCAACGGTAATGACTGAATCAATTCCTCCGTACCGATTGGTTTTGGTGGAATGATTAGCCGGGTCGGTTCTCCAAACATCGTTCACCAAAAACTTATAATGATAAGTTCCGGGTTCAAGATGAATAACTTTTTGCCACAGCCCAATCGATTCATCAACTAAAAGAAGTGGCTCTACAATCCAACGGCTGAAATCTCCGGCGATCAGAACAGATCCAGCTTCCCGATTTAAATAAGAAAACAAAATACCTCCCAACACTTTTTTGGGCTTCAATTCATCAAGATTGAATTCACCCTGTCCTCTTAACGAACACCGGGGTTGGCCTGGGATGGTTTCTGTTTCCTTTGTATGTCCTTCAAAACTTGCAACATTTTGAGGCTCAGATTTTATTACTTCTGGCGGCATCTGGGTTTCTTGGTCCTGAGGATCGACCGTAGACATCGTTTGACAAATCAAACCTCGTTCAATCACTTCAATGGCAAGGCCCATATAATTGCGAAAACCCACGGATTCCCGATCAAAATCAACAATGCTTTTTCCGCTTGCAGCTGCTTCCTTTAATCGAATGTTTTCGTCAATCGTATTCAAAAACATCTGCTGCTGAAAATATTTTTTGACTTCTTCCTGAATTTCACGTGCAAGCCGTGTCCGCTTATCAAAGCGAGTCATCAGGGCATGAAGACGAAGTTGGCGATTTTGGTTTCTTTGATTTGAATCAATGGTCTCAAATATTTTTGCAAGGCCGTGCAGAGAAAAGAATGACGGTTCGATCGGAACGATAACTTCCTGGGCGGCTGTGATCGCGTTGGCTGTCAAAAAGCCGATATGGGGTGGTGAATCAATAAGGACATAATCGTACGAGTCTCCCAACTGGGCCATCCGATTCGACAAAGCTTCGTAAGAACCGCGCTCTTGTTGGTCAATCTCTTGTTCCACTCGGCTTAAAATATTATGGGTTGGAATAAGAGACAGAAAATCATTGATGGGCAGAATTAAATCATTGATATTGTTAAAGATGCCTTGGAATAAATCATAACTGGTTCGTTCCAAAAATTCGGCTTTGACTCCCAGGCCGCATGTCGCGTGTCCTTGGGGATCTAAATCAATCAGAAGAACCTTCTTTTGAAGGAACGCGAGGCAGGCGGACAGATTGATCGCTGTCGTTGTCTTTCCGCAGCCACCTTTTTGATTCGCAATCGCAAAAACTCGCACGGGCTAGCCCCCTCCCTCTGATTCCCGGTAAATCAACCAACGTAATAGGTATGTATAAAAGCTATGCGATAATCGCTTTTAGTCGCTTCATTTTATCGGCTTAAAATGGGCATATCTTAAGGTAAAAAAGATAGGGGGGAGACTCTTCCGAAGTCGGTCTAGGAGAGTTCAATATAAAGAGTTAAAAGCGGATCAGATTTTCGAGGCTAACCACTCCGATCACTTCCCGGTCAGCGCTAATGACTGCTGCATAAGAAGCGTGCTTGGATTGAAGGGAAAAGATTGCTTTCTCAACGGTTGTATCATGCCCGACGAACAAAGGTGCTTTCAAATAGCGCGAGAGCGTCTGATCTTCATTTTCCTCAAAAAGGACGTCAAACACGTACATAATACCCACCACAAGAGAAGGTATTTCTTCATAGACCAGAACCGCGTGCGTTTTCGTCTGCCTTGCCAGCTCTTTTACTTCGCGAATTTTATCCGTAAGAGAAACTTTCGGAAATTTCTCGACGGAAACCATTACTTCTTCAACGCGTACAGAACTTAAATTTAAAATTGTGTCGATCAGCTGTTTCTCGTGGGCCAGAATGACGCCCCCTTTCGTACTCTCTTCAATGACATAACGGAATTCTTCACGGGTTACAAAAGGGCTGCGTTTCACTTTGACGGCAAAAATAGAAATTAGAAAATCAGTAAGCAGCACAAATATTTTTGAAAAACCTCGAAGAAGGCGGCTCCAAAAACCCAGAACAAAAGCGAAACGATAAATGAAATCGTCCGCCTTTTGCCGGAACCAATCTTTTGGAATCGTTTCGGCAAAAATGATGATCAAAAGTGAAAGCACAATAACGGTAACCCATTCGTTGGTAAAATGAAATCGTTTTTCAAGGATATAGGTACTTAGGCCCACAAACGTTACATGCATCAAATTGGTGCCGATCAAAATATCGGTCAAAAACCATTTTGGATCGCGATGAAACCTCATGACAATCTGAGCTCGTTTATCTCCTTCATCCGCTAAATGGCGAAGCTTCAATTTATTGCAAGACAGATAAGCCATTTCGGATCCGGCAAAGAATCCGAGAAAAATAAAAGCAACCAGGGTAATGAAGATTGTTGTCATCGTTATTTTTTCCTAATTTCAACCTTTAGAACGCGCTGGGGAAGCATTTCTTTGATACGAAACTCAATTCCCTGCCACCGGAGCAATTCATGTTGTTTTGGAATTTTACCAAATTGCTCATAAAGCCAGCCGTTCAACGTTTCGCTGGTCTCAGAACTTAATGAAATACCGAGTGATTCATTTAATTCGTTAAGGTTGATTTTGCCATGCACTAAGAATGTGCCGTCCCCTATCATTTTTACCAAAGGATCTGCCTTTGCGTATTCATCATAAAATTCACCGAAAATTTCCTCAAGAATATCTTCCGAAGTAACCAGGCCTGCCGTCCCGCCGTATTCATCGACGCAAATGGCAACTCGGCTGCCACGATCTTTAAATTCCTCCAGCAGTTCATCAATCGGTTTCGTTTCCGGAACATAATAGGGAGGAGCGATTAATTCGCGAAGTCTTTCTTGATTGTCTAACATAAATTCTTGCGTCGAAATAACGCCGATCAAATTGTCGAGCGTCTTTTCATAAATGGGGACATAAGAGAAGTGATATTGCCTGATCAATGCTACTAATTTTTCCCGCCCTTCTTCAATGTCAAAGGCAATCATATCCGTTCGAGGAGTCATGATTTCCCGGATCATTCGATCGCCCAAATTAATCAAATTTTGTATCATCTCCCCTTCTTCAGGCCG
>MHFM01000029.1:0-2693 GCA_001804205.1 Omnitrophica bacterium RIFCSPLOWO2_01_FULL_45_10b | reverse complement strand
TCCCGAACCAAAAATGATAAGACGGCATCCGTAACCCAACGTACGAAACGCCTTATGGGAAATAAAAGACGGGCGAAAATATCAAGTGGGATCGCACAAAAAAAAGAAAACCACTCGTTGCGATTGACGGCAAAAACTTTTGGCGTTAGCTCACTTGTAATCACCAAAACAAAGGTAAAAACCGCAATGGTCCAGCCGATTCCGCTTGGGCCTAACCAATGCACCGCTATTGTAGTTACAAGCGTGGTGGCCATGGTATTCACCACCATATTTCCAATGAGAATGGTAATTAAAGTCCTGCGCGGATGATCCAGGAGAGAAGAAATCACCTTCGAGGTTTTGGGATGGCGACTGTTGAGGCGCCTTTTTTCAATTTTAGAAAGTGAAAAAATGGCCGCTTCAGAACCTGAAAAGAATGCGGACAAGCTAAGTAAAACAGCCAAGATTAAAAGTTGCGGAAGCAAGAAAGGCATCATCTAAGCCTGATATAAGTGGTGCTTGTGAATGTAATCCAAAACTAATTTAGGGATCAAAGGTTTTGCTAATGTTCCGGCGCGCAACTGATTGCGAAGTTCGGTAGATGAAACATCAAGAGGCACAAAATCCAAAAATTCTACTCCTGGCGATAATTTTGAAGTATCAAAACCTGGCCGCTTCGCCACAACAAAATGAGATAATAAAAAAATAGCGTCGATTTCTTTCCATTGAGCCAAGCTGCGCGCCCAATCACCGCCTGTGATAAAAAAAAGCTCATCAGGACTTGGATATTTTTTCTGAAACAAGCGAAGCGTATCCACGGTATAAGAAACTCCTTAGCGCTTGATCTCGCAATCGGAAACTTCAAAGTTTGGTTCTGCTTTTATTGCTTGCCTCACCATTTCCAAACGGTCTTGCGGCGAAGCGATAATCTTAAAACCCTTTTGTTGAATCGGGTGCTGATAAGCGGGCACAAAAATCAAGCGGTCCAGTTTCAATTCTTTGAAAGCGGCACGGGCTAATGCTAGGTGTCCGTCATGAATCGGATCAAATGTTCCGCCTAAAATGCCAATTCGCATGAAAAGTCGCCTGTTTTTTAGGTGCGAACCTGCCCGCTTCCCTGAACGATGTACTTGTATGAAATGAGTCCTTCAAGCCCCATCGGGCCTCTGGCATGAACTTTATCCGTAGAAATTCCGATCTCGGCGCCAAAACCGTATTCATTGCCGTCTGAAAATCGCGTGGAAGCATTCACCATCACGGATGAGGAGTCAACTTTTGTGACAAATTTGCGGGCTGCTTTTTGATTCTTGGTGACGATTGAATCCGTATGGGCAGACCCGTATTTTTGAATATGTTCGATGGCCTGATCCATGCCCCGTACAACTCGGATAGAAAGAATGCGGTCTAAATATTCCGTGCGCCAATCTTCTTCCGTCGCTTTTTTGGCGGTCGGCACAAAGCGGCGCGTTGCATCATCACCTCGAATTTCACAGTTTTCTTTTTTCAAAAGCCGGGCGTACGGCGGCAAAAATTTTGGGGCAATCGCCCGATGAACCAATAAGGTTTCCATCGCATTGCAAACACCCGTCCTCTGACATTTTGCGTTCACCGCGATCCTAAGTGCCATATTCAAATCTGCGCTGCTGTCTACATAAACATGGCAAATGCCCTTATAATGCTTAACGACCGGAATTCTAGAATGACGCGCTACCCGCCGAATTAAGGCTTCTCCGCCGCGCGGAATAACTAAATTGATTAGATCTTCCATTTTGAGCAGTTCATCAATTGCGCGCCGGTCCAAAACCGGAACGAGTGAAACTGAAGCCTCTGGGATACGATGTTTCTTTAAAACCTTCGCATAAACCTGAACGATCGCTCGATTCGAATGAAAAGCTTCGCGTCCTCCCCGGAGCAAAACAGCATTGCCGCTTTTCAGACACAAGGAAGCGCATTCCGAAGTTACATTGGGCCGTGATTCATAAATAATTAAAATCACGCCGAGTGGAACCGTCACTTTGGAAATGCGAAGCCCGTTGGGACGGCGCCAGGTATGAAGCGTCCGGCCGATAGGATCCGGAAGCTTGGCCACCTGAGAAACAGCGTCCGCCATTTGATCAACCCGTTTTGAATTAAGCATGAGACGATCAATCATGGCATCGTTCAAACCCATTCTCCTGGCAAGGGTTAAATCTTTTTGATTGGCTCTCATGATTTCGCGCGAGGACTTCCTAAGATGCGCCGCAATTTCATTTAAGATGCGCTTTTTGGTTTCGGGAGAAAGTTCAGCCAAATGATAAGAAGCTTTTTTCGCCGCTGTAGCAAATTGAATTAATCTTTTTTTAAGATTCATCTGTTGACTCCAAATAGGCAAGCCATCTTTTCCAAGCATTTCCCTTGCGCGGCATGGGAAGAAATAAAGAACCTACTTCCTCTCCCTTCAAAATGCGTTCGATAATCCGCTCTTCCCGGCCGTTTGCCAATACCGTCACAATTCCGGAACGCATGGCTGCGTAGGCCGCTTCAAGTTTCGTTTTCATTCCACCCGCTGTTTTTTCACTTCGCTTTGCATGCACATGAGTCATATACGTTTTTAATTCTTCAGGAGATGAAATCTGACGAATGACGGTTTTATCCTTTAAATAAAAGCCGTCAACATCACTTAAAAATACCAAAAGGTTTGCTTCCGCCAAATTGGCCACTTGAGAAGCAAGAAT
>MHFM01000028.1:786-9271 GCA_001804205.1 Omnitrophica bacterium RIFCSPLOWO2_01_FULL_45_10b | reverse complement strand
ATATTTAATTTCGCGGGCGATTTTCAATACGTGGAGCACCTGTTGAGCATTGGTCCATAAAATAATCCTCACTTCGCTTTTGTTAACGGCTTCAATTGCTTTCTTCATTGGTTCTGTATCATCAGGAAGAGCCCATTGATAAACAGGAACCGCAAACACTTGAGCCCCCCTTTTTTCTAGTTCTGCAATTAATTTCGAGTTTGAAATACCATATTCTTGGACTGCTACGCGCCGAGACTTTACAGAACAATTTTGGTCGATGGCAGTTAAAATTTCATGCCAGGTATTAGGCTCCGGAACCGTTACATTTGCCCTTAACTGGATTTCAGCTAATGCTGCTGCCGGTTTTGGGCCGCGGACTACGATCGTAATTTTTTGTAGCGAACTTTTAATTTGTTCGATTGAATATTTTGTTTTGAGAACTTCTATTAATGTGCGGGTCCCAACCCCGGTCAGAAGAATAAGGATATCGATTTCTGTGGCAAAGAGTTTTTCACCGAAGCGAAGCGCTTCCGGATTCTCTTCCAATGGAATTTCTTTCATGGAAGGCGCAATCCACGGTTTGCCGCCATGCTTTTCAATCAGCATCTGCATGGCTTTGGCATGCCGGCTTTCAAAGGAGATAACAGGCAAGCCTTCAAATCCTTTTGTTTGAGCCATGAAAAATTATACCATTAAGCTTAATTCTCACAAAGCAGTGCATTATTGACTTAAAGCGTTTCCTTTGATAACGTATCAGCATGATTTGGCAAGAGAAAAGGACCATTCCGCGTCATGCCATTGAACTTCCCGTCAAGTACCGCGTACTGAGCAAATCAAAGGAAGAAAAATCGCGGCCTCTCGAAGATCAAGTATACAAAACAAAAAATATTTCAGAAAGCGGCATTCTCTTTTTATCTTCCGAATATTTTAAAATTGGTACTTTGCTCGAGCTGACGCTTCCTTTAAGAGACAAAGTATTTACCATGGAAGGGCGCGTTGTTCATTCCAGCCAGGATTCTGCAACCCGCCTGTTTCGAACCGGCATTTATTTTCCGAGTGCCAGCAGTGTATTCAAAGTAAAACTCATTGATCAAATCCATCAAATTGACGAATATCGCAGGAGCATTTCCATCAAGGAAAGCCGCCCTATTTCTGAAGAAGAAGCGGCTCATCTGTGGATTAAAGAACATTCAGTGGAATTCGCCGAGTTTTACAAATATTAAAAAATCGAAAACACTTTATTCATCGTCGTTACAGTTAATCTTTAAGCACCACTTAAAAGAGCCTATCTTTAGGCTAACAACGGAGGTAATCATCATGGCGAAGGGGAAATCAAGTTCGGGATCTGGAATTGCTACGGCCGCGATTTATGTTTTTTTAGTTGCTGTTTTGGGGACTTATTTTTTACCGATCGTAGGCGTTAATTTACCGGCTTTTGGCCGAAAAAGTTGGGGTGTGCGCGACATTGTGAAGACCATTCCAAAAGGGACTTCTAAGAAAGCAGATGAGAAAAAGCAATTGACCCCCCAGTATGATTTTATGGATTTGGTGAAGGAAGTTTCGCCTCGGAACCCTGATAATAAAACGGCTGTAAAGGTATCTCCAGAATTTATTTTTGGAGCCATGGTTCCAGTAGCGCTAGCGCTGACCTATTTATTTTCTGTCCTCGGTCTTTTAATCGCCTCCTTGCGTAAAGGCGGCCTTTTTGTTCTTACCTCCGCGTTAGCTTTCATCACCGCTTTCTATTCTTTGGTGGGGACCTATTTACTGTCCCAAGCGGCTCACCGCGCATTTTCAGATTCGGTAGCCAAGGTTGCTGAAAGCCCGTTCGGAATCATCGCCAAAAATTTGGTTCAGCAGATTACGGTACAGCCCGACAGCGGTCTTTATGCCCTTGTTGTATTAACCGGGCTTGTCTTTGTTGTTGGTATTTACCGTCTGAAGCAAGATTAGTAGCAGTAAGAGCTTATCGCTATTCTGCATGAGCTGATTAAAATCAGCTTTGAAATTTGCTCTCACGGGCGGTATAATACGTTCCCTAAATTAGAAAGAGAGGAAATAAGAATGAGCATTAGAGTAGGCAATACCATTCCCACGTTGAAAGCAGAAGCGTTCTTACCGAGCGGTAAGTTCGAGTCGCTTGATTTAGCGCGCTACAAGGGAAAATGGCTGGTGGTGTTCTTTTATCCCTTGGATTTTACCTTTGTCTGCCCCACGGAAATCCGCAGCTTTAGTGAACATTATGATGAGTTTAAAAGGCTCGGAGCGGAAGTTGTGGCGGTAAGCACAGACAGCGTTTATTCCCATAAAGCATGGGTAGAACATGGTCTTGGGCCGGTCAAATTCCCAATCATCGGAGATACCAATCATGCGATTTCGGAAGGTTTCGGCGTTTTGCTTCCTGAAAAAGGCATCGCGCTTCGCGGTACCTTTATCATTGATCCAAACGGTGTGGTTCAAAGCGCCGTTGTCAATAATCTGCCGGTAGGCCGCAGCGTTGAAGAGACGCTCAGAACCCTTCAAGCGTTTCAAACCGGTGGTTTAACTCCTTGCGAATGGAAACCCGGCAAAGAAACAATTAAAGTTTAAGTTTTTCCAAGCAGTTAAAAAGGGACAGGCATCAAGTATTGCCTGTCCCTTTTTTGCCTTTTTATATGTTAATTTTCACGCCCGCATCCTTGACATAACCTTTTTAGAGGTATAGTATTATAGTACTCAATTATGAAAAAATTTATCGCGATTTTATTGGTTTTGGTAGTGTGCGCACCGGCAATTACAAACGCCTGCGATTGCTGCCCTTCTGCCAGTTTAAATTCAAGCCAGTCTGTTTATGAAAAATCTTCCCATCAGTGTTGTTCCGTCTTGGATGTTCAAAAAGATTCTTGCAGAATTCAGAAAGTAACCAAGTTTTTACCCGCTTCTCAAGGCATTTTTATTTCTCCTCTTTTTCTGATGGCAAAGTTCGTTTCAATCCCCATCTCGGTGAACTTTGCTGTACGTGAATTTGAACCGCCGGGTTTTTCTTCACATACCCCGATTTATCTCGCAGGCCGAACTCTCCGAATCTGAGATTTCTCCTTTTTAGCTTAAGCACAGAAAGTATTATGTGCTTGGTGATTTACTTTTAACAAAGGAGGAATTTATGCAATTTTCAAAATATCGATCGGCTTTAAATTTATTACTCATTGTTTTTTTGATTTTTCCGTTTGGTTCTGGGTGTCAAGCTAAGGTTTCTGAACATATTTCTCATCAAGAAAAAGAGGGAGTTCTTTATCATTGCCCGATGCATCCTTCTGTTATTTCAAAAAAGCCAGGCAATTGTCCCATTTGCGGGATGGCTTTGGTGAAGAACGAGGAAGGAACAGATGCCTCGCCAATCAAAGTTCCCGGTCATGCTAATGTTGTTGTTTTCCCGGAACGGCAGCAATTGATTGGATTGACCAGCTCACTCGTTGAAACCAAACCGCTCACACTTACTCTTCATGCTGCCGGCCACGTTGCTTACAATCCCGATCTTTCACAGGCGTTAGCGGAATATGTAGATGCTTCTCAAGCTTATTGGCGGTCCAAAAGGCTTGGAACGGATGTTGCCCGTGAGCGAGGTGAGAAATTGCTTGAGCTGGCGGAACTTAAATTAAGGCTTGCGGGGTTTGATGACAAGCAAATGGGCCTTATTAAAATCCAGCCTTCCGCACGGCCTCCTGTTATTACCGATCAATTTATTCCAAAGAATTTAACGCTTCCGGAAAATGCTGTTTGGGTCATTGCTGATATTTATGAGCCCGATGCGGAATTAATCCTTCCAGGACAGCGCGCTGCCATGACTGCTTCTGCCTTACCTGGATTGAAATTTGAAGGTGAGGTCAAGAGCATGGATCCTGTTTTAAATTCGATGACGCGAGTAGTTCGTGCTCGGATTGAAGTTCCAAATGCCGAGAAACTAAAACCACGGATGTCTCTAGATGTGCACATTGAAGTACCGCTCGGCAATGTGCTCGCCATTTCAGTCGATTCTGTTTTTCACACCGGCGAGACTACGCTCACTTTTGTTCTTGAAGAAGAAGGCCGAATTGAGCCGCGCGAGATTACGCTCGGCCGCGAAGGAGATGGCTATTATGAAGTGATCTCCGGGCTTTCTGAGGGAGAAAACGTAGTAGCGCAAGGCGGATTCCTCATCGACTCGGAATCAAGGCTTCAAGCCGCTCTTAAAAGTTTTCAGCCTGTGGGAGAGGTGAAGAACACACAAGCGGAGGGTGAGACTCGCACTCATATCCACTAAAATGATTGAAAAAATTATTGAATTCTCGGCAAAAAATAAATTTTTGGTTTTGATACTCACTTTCGTTTTAATGGGCGGAGCTATTTGGTGCGTCGGACATATTAAATTGGATGCCATTCCCGATCTTTCCGATACTCAGGTGATCATTTATTCCCGTTGGGAGCGCAGTCCCGATATCGTTGAGGATCAAGTGACATACCCAATCGTAACGGCGATGTTGGGAATGCCCAAAGTCAAAACCGTGCGTGGATTTTCGGATTTTGGTTTTTCCTACGTCTATGTCATTTTTGAAGACGGTACGGATCTTTATTGGGCCAGGAGCCGGGTATTAGAATATCTGAACAAAATATTGCCGAGGCTTCCTGAAGGTGTTCAGACTGAATTAGGGCCTGATGCAACCAGCGTAGGCTGGGTGTATCAATATGCTTTGGCGGATGAGACGGGAAAGCACAACCTTGCCGAACTTCGTTCATTTCAAGATTGGTATCTTCGTTATCATCTTCAGTCAGTTCCCGGTGTTTCTGAAGTAGCTTCGATCGGCGGATTTGTGAAGCAATACCAAGTCAACGTCAATCCTAATCGTCTTGTCAATTACGGCATTCCCTTAATGGATGTGACAGCAGCTTTGCGAAAGTCCAATAATGAAGTTGGCGGGCGAGTCTTGGAATTTTCAGGTGTTGAGTATATGGTTCGGGGCCGCGGATATGTAAAAACAAAAGAAGATTTAGAAAATATCGTTGTGGGCCAAGATAAAAATACGATGGTACCGATTCTTTTGAAACATGTAGCGATGGTTCAACTAGGTTCTGACATTCGGCGTGGCGTTGTGGATTTGGACGGCAAAGGAGATGCACCGGGCGGTATTGTGATTATGAGGCACGGTGAAAATGCCCTAAATGTGATCAACCGGGTAAAAGCAAAACTGAATGAGCTGAAGCCGACTTTCCCTGAAGGAATCAAAATTGTGGAAACGTATGACCGTTCGGAGTTAATCAAAAAATCGATTGATACACTGAAACACACGCTCGTTGAAGAAATGATTATCGTGAGTCTCGTGATTTTGGTTTTTCTTTGGCATATTCCTTCGGCGGTCATTCCGATTGTTACGATTCCTGTGTCTGTCTTGCTCGCTTTTATCCCTATGTATTTCTTTGGGGTAACATCCAACATCATGTCTCTGGCGGGAATCGCCATTTCCGTCGGCGTTCTTGTCGATGGAGCGATTGTCGAGGTTGAGAATGCGTATAAACGTTTAGAGCAGTGGGTGGAAGGAGGCAAAAAAGGTGATTATCACGCTATTCGGCTCAAAGCCTTAAAGGAAGTGGGGCCGTCTGTCTTCTTTTCGCTTCTTGTCATTGCCGTGGCTTTTCTTCCAATTTTTACTCTGGTAGACCAGTCGGGCCGGTTGTTCAAACCGCTTGCTTTCAGCAAAAATTTTGCGATGGCCATTGCCGCAATCTTGGCGATAACTTTGGATCCGGCGATGCGAATGCTTTTTACACGAATGGAACCGATCGTCATTCTGAGGCCGAAGGCCGAAGAATCTAAGAGATCCTTCGCTTCGCTCAGGATGACAGTTGTGAATGCCTTCAATAAAATCATCAATACGGCTTTAGTCGGAAAATATTACGCTGAAGAAAAGCATCCCATCAGCAGAATTCTTTTTAGATTTTATGAACCTGTCTGCCGTTTTGTTTTGAAACATAAGAAGGCAACGATTATTACGGCGATCGCACTCATCCTTACCACGATTCCCGTTTATTTCCGGTTGGGTTCTGAATTTATGCCGCCGCTTAATGAAGGATCCATCCTTTATATGCCAACCGCTTTGCCGGGAATGTCGGTTACGGAAGCCCAACGTGTTTTACAAATTCAAGACAAAATACTTCGTCAATTTCCTGAGGTAGAACGCGTTTTCGGAAAAGCGGGAAGAGCCGAAACATCAACGGATCCGGCGCCTCTATCGATGTTTGAAACAACCGTGCTTTTAAAACCTCGCAGCCAATGGCGAGAACTGCCTCGATCTGTTCCACTTTGGCTTCCTCAAGCCGCTCGAGATTTTCTCCAAGCGGCTTTTCCAAAGCGAAAAATAGCCTATCAGGAATTGGTCAATGAAATGGATTCTGCTTTGAAAATTCCGGGCATACCCAATATATGGACCATGCCGATTAAGAATCGAATTGATATGCTTTCCACCGGCATTCGAACTCCGGTTGGAATTAAGATAACCGGCGCGGACCTGAAACAAATCCAAACCATTGGCGAACAACTGGAGCAATCGCTTAAAAAAATTAATGGCACGAGAAATGTATATGCCGAGCGGGTATCCGGCGGTTATTTCTTGGATTTTGATTTAAATCGAAAGCACATCGCGCATTACGGCCTTTCCATTGAAGACGCTGAATCTATCCTTATGTCCGCCATTGGCGGTGAAAAGGTAACAACCATCCTAGAAGGCCGCGAGCGCTACTCTGTTCAGGTCCGTTACGCTCGCGATTTCAGAGACGATCTTACAAAATTGAAAAGAATTCTCGTTTCAATGCCTTCAGGCGAAGCCGTTCCTCTTTCTGAGATTGCGGATATCCGATTTGCCGAAGGCCCAAGCATGATTCGAGATGAAAACGGAATGCTCGCAGGTTATGTCTATATTGATATTTTAGATAGAGACATCGGTAGCTATGTGCGCGAAGCAAAGGAAAAAGTGGTGAAAGAAATCACTTTGCCGAAGGGATATCATTTAATTTGGAGCGGCCAGTACGAGAACATGATTCTGGTCAAAAATCGATTGAAAATCGTGGTTCCGCTTACGCTTTTTATTATTTTTTTGCTGCTTTATATGAATACAAAATCTATGGTCAAAACAGGGATTGTGCTTTTAGCAGTTCCATTTTCACTCATTGGCGCGGTTTGGCTTTTATGGATTTTGGGGTATCATATTTCCATTGCCGTTTGGGTAGGAATGATTGCGCTCATGGGCCTTGATGCCGAGACAGGCGTTTTTATGCTGCTCTTTCTTGATCTTTCGTATCGCGACGCGGTTGAGAAGGGGAGGATGCGGACAAAAGATGACCTTGAAGAAGCAATCATTCATGGTGCGGTTAAGCGAGTACGCCCCAAGATGATGACGGTCATGGCCGCTTTTATGGGTTTACTTCCGATTATGTGGTCCATGGGTACGGGGGCAGACATGATGAAACGAATCGCAGCCCCTATGGTGGGCGGACTTATTACTTCATTTGCCCTTGAACTTTTGGTATATCCTGTTGTTTATGCGATTTGGAAATCCAATGAAATGAAAAAGGGGGCGGAGGTGCATCCATGAAGAAAATAACGATGATAACTGTTTTATTTCTCTTGGCAACACCATTAGCTTGGTCGGCTGAGAAGATGCCGCCGGCCAATTCAGAAATTAGAGATGCTGGAAATAAATTCTGTCCGGTGAGCGGCGATAAAGTTTCAAAGGCGGATTCTGCAGAGTACGCCGGTAAGCGTTATGGTCTTTGCTGCAAGATGTGCGCAAATAAATTTAAAAAAAATCCCGCGAAATACCTGGCGCAAATGGCCACTCAGGAAGCCAATCCGGCACAAGCCCCGGCGCATGACGGGCACATGCAGATGCATTAAGAATTGCTGCGTCAAGGACGGGAGAAATCGTGAAGAAGGCCATTCTCATCATTGGGAATAAAAACTACTCTTCATGGTCCTTGCGCGCATGGCTTGAAGCTACTGGTAGAGAAACGGAAATAATATGATCACTTTCAAATTCACGTCTTAACCCCACTTTCTTTCCCCATTTATTAACATATCCTAACCGCTTGTCATACCATAAGATATCAAGATAACCTGTCCTTTCTATTTGTATTCAATCCTCCTCAAAGGTATCTTTTAAACGGTAGTTATATGCTGATCAAGGAAAAGGATAAGAAGAAACACATGATTAAAATGAAAAGGAATAAAAGAGGATTTACCTTAGGTGAAATGGTAACGACTGTCGCCATTATCGGTACCCTTACGGCTGTCTCTGTCCCCAATTACATGAGGGTCAGGATGCAGGTGAATATGGAGATGGTGAAACAGCACCTGAAGACCATAGGCACTCATATGAATGATCTCTATAACCGCAATAAACAGTTTCCCCAAAACATCAATCAACTGGGTAGTAGTGGTGAAGAAGTGGCCATTACCGCCTCACTCTTCGGTATCAACAGGAGAGAATACACCACA
>MHFM01000028.1:0-664 GCA_001804205.1 Omnitrophica bacterium RIFCSPLOWO2_01_FULL_45_10b | reverse complement strand
CCGTGTCTTATGGCCGCACCACCTCGGGAAAATATTTCTTAGGTAACAGTGCCAATCCTACCAATGCAGAGCGGATAGAGTTTATGGTTGCTCAATTTGAAGTGTCGGCGCTGTGGTTAAATTACAACAGTGATTTCAAAATCCAAAACACATTAGATGGCCCCGCTCTTTCATTTATTGATTTTAAGGAATCAACGGGGAATTTTAAGCTTTTCGAGCCACTTCTTCCTTCGGTGATTGAAGCCTTAAAAGCAAAAGGCATTTACTTGACAATTAAAGAGCGTCCAGTTGCAGATTCAGTTACAACATATCTTGCTGTCCAGGAAGCCCTCGGACGTCCTGAAAATCGTTATATGAATCCGAGTTATTATTCTTCATATTATTCACAAGCGTTCGAATTTAGCTTCCAAATGGCACAGCCAGCTAAAAATATTGCAGAGGTTGAGGCGCGCACAGCCTCAGCAGAGCAATTTTCTAACCAAATTCTTTCCAAATATTATTCTAAAAGCGGAAAATAATTCCGATTAAACCATTAAACGGTACCAAGAACCAGTAATAGTAGTACCATTTCCCCAGGGGACAGGTTTCATGGTACTAATCAAAGAAAAGGATAAGAATAAACACATGATCAAAATGAAAAGGAATAAAAGAGGATTTACTTTAG
>MHFM01000027.1:4860-8812 GCA_001804205.1 Omnitrophica bacterium RIFCSPLOWO2_01_FULL_45_10b | reverse complement strand
CCACCACCGGAAATAATAACGAGCTTGTCAGCGGTGGCGCTACGTACAACATCCGCTATGACGGGGATGCGGCAAGCGATAACTTGACCGGCGGAGGCATTACAATCGGCGATGTCAATGGCGATGGGTTAGGGGATCTTCTGCTTGGCACATCAGCAACCGACTTCAATGGAAACGATGCTTCAGGCTCCGCCTATGTGTTCTTCTCAACCTTGATTGATAATGCAGGCACCAGTACCGGCAATAACAATCTCCTTTCCACAGCCGCCAATTACAATATCCGCTATGACGGGGATTCAGCAAGTGATGGCTTGACCAACGGAGGCATTCGGATCGGCGATATCAATGGCGACGGGTTAGGGGACCTTGTGCTTGGCGCATCATCAACCGACTTCAACGGAAATGGTGCTTCAGGCTCCGCCTATGTAATCTTTGCTGTAGCTCCCGCGAATCCTAGTCCACCTGTAAATAATCCTCCCGCTGTTGATACCAATCCCCCTTCACCCATTGATGATGGAGAAGGTAATGAAGGTGGCGGAGATAATGATGCCGTTGGCATCGATCAAGAAAGTGGAGATGGAACGGATAAAGAAGTAGAAGAGGATGAATGCTCTGATCCCACAAATCCAAAATGTGTTAAAAATAAAACCAGGCGTAAAAACAAGCGTCCTACCCGCGGATAAGAGCTGCCAGTCGTCAGTCTTCAGCTGCCAGCAAATCAATAAGCCTTCAAAAAATAAAAAATCCCCCTTGGAATAAAAGCGGTTTTTACTTTAACTGATGACTGAAAGCTGATAGCTTCCGCTAAAAAGCTTAGCGGATCCGCCACGTTTTTTGGCGGAGATAACTGGCGGATTACCGCTGGCAAGTTCCCTGAATAAATTTCCGGACAAGCTCTTTGGCTTCGGTATCGTGGATTTGTTTGGGCGGGTGTTTCATCGAATAAGCAGAAATTGAAATGAGCGGCCCGCCGATTTTGCGGTCGCGGGCAAGCCTGCAGCAACGAATCGCATCAATTCCAACCCCTGCGCTGTTCGGCGAATCTTCCACCGAAAGCCTGCATTCAAGTGTAACGGGAAAACCTGCAAATCCGCGGCCTTCAATTCGAAGATAACATACTTTATTGTCATTTTGCCATGGAACATAATCCGATGGGCCGATGTGGATGTTTTCCTCTTCAAGAGGAACATCCAATTGGCTTTGGACAGCCGCCGTCTTTGAGATTTTCTTTGATTTTAACCGGGTCCGGTTCAGCATATTGAGAAAGTCCGTGTTTCCACCGGTATTCAATTGATAAGTACGGTCAATTTTAACACCGCGGTCTATGAATAATTTGGCCAGTGTGCGATGGGTAATCGTAGCCCCGATTTGTGCTTTAATGTCATCTCCAACACAAGGAATATGTTTGTCTTCAAAACGTTTCGCCCATTTTGGGTCGGAGACGATAAAAACAGGCATACAATTAATGAAACTAATTCCGGTTTTAAGGCATGCTTCCGCGTAAAATTGAGTGGCTTCCTCAGATCCGACCGGCAGATAATTCAGAAGGATTTCAGCTTCGCTATCCCGAAGCACTTTTTCGACATTGGCTGGTTTTTTATTGGCTAAGATAAAAGTCCTGTCTTCCGGGTATTCGCTCATATGTTCAGAGATACCGTCTAAAACCGGGCCCATTTCGACGATGACTTTACTTTTTGGAAGGTGATTATGGAGAACCATGACGCAATTGGGTTTTGCGTTTAGGGCAATGTCAAAACGTTCGCCTACTTTGCGTTTATCAATGTCGAACGCGGCGACTACTTCAATGTCTTCGGGCAGGTACCCGCCGAGGTTATAATTCATTACGCCAAGATTTTCTTCCTTGGCTTTTCCATTTTTGCGGTAGTATTCAATCCCTTGAATCAGGGATGCGGCACAATTCCCAACGCCCACAATAGCAACTTTGATTTTTCCCACGGAAGCTCCCTTAGAGGTCTGCTGATGAATAATACGGGATTATATCAGGTTTTCAGGCGAAAGCAAGAGAAATGAGAATAAATAAAACCCGTTTATCTTATTTATATACAATCACTTACAGCGTTTTTACCCCGTTAGAAGTTCTTCAAGTATACCGTTATCCACTATTGCGTTTCACAAGTTTTCTACCCCCCTTTGTCATCCCCGAATGTTTATCATTCTAGGATGTTACCGAAACCTTGTCACTACACACTGCCGGCAAGGCAGGCAGGCGGGAATGACAAAACTCGCACACCGCGTTATAATTTAGAACTTCTAACGGGGTTATGTTAAAATGCCCCGTTTTCAAAGGAGATAACATGGCTTCATTAGATGAATTCAAACAATTGGAACTTCGGGTAGCTGTGATCGTGGAAGCGAAGCCCCACCCAAATGCCGATCGGCTTTACGTTTTGGACATTCAAGTCGGCGAAGAGAGAAAGCAAGTTGTGGCCGGCATTCGGCTTCATTATTCACTGGAAGAGCTTGTCGGAAAAAAAGTTGTCATCGTTAATAATTTAGAGCCAGCCACCATACGCGGTGTCGAATCACGCGGCATGATTCTCGCGGCCAACGATGGCGACAAGTTGGTTTTGATTACTCCCGATCGCGATATTGCATCGGGCGCTCAAGTCCGTTAATTCAATCACATGACCCTTCTAAAACCTTTTCGTGCCTGGCATTACGAGCCCAATCGCGTTGCGATTGACAAAGTCGTAGCGCCGCCCTACGACATTATTTCCGAGACGTATCGGCAAGAGCTCTATGAACGGGATCCGCATAATGTGATCCGTTTGATTTTAGGGCAGCCGAAAGCAGGCGGTGTTCATGAGGAAAATAAATATGCGGAAGCCCGCACGTATCTCGACACTTGGAGCCGAAGCGGAATTTTAAGCTGCGAGCCGAAAGAAGGATTCTTCCTGTATGAGATGACTTATGTGCATCCTTTTTTGAATAAGTCTCTTTCTCGTCTTGCGATTTTTGCCCTTTTGAAATTAGAGCCATTTGAGCGGAAAATTATTTTCCCGCATGAGAAAACCCATTCTTCACCAAAAGCTGATCGTGGGAAATTGCTCCGTGCCACGCAGGCTAATTTTTCCCCGATCTTTGCTTTGTATGAAGACCCAACGTCTGCTATTGATGAGCTCAGAAAAAATTGTGAGGCAAGAAGCCCGCTTTTTGATTTTTCAGACGATCAAAAGGTCCGCCATCGACTTTGGGTTATAAACGATAAGAAAGAAATGGATCTGATGGCTTCGCAGTTTGACCGTAAGAGAATTTTTATTGCGGATGGCCATCATCGATATGAAACCGCCCTCAATTATGCTCAGGAAATGCGCCAGAAGACAGGCGCCAGCGCCGAACAAAGTTATGATTATGTGATGACCACGTTTGTGCGCTTCAATGATCCCGGCCTTTTGATTCTTCCGATTCACCGCGTTGTTTTGGATACAGGGCCTATTGATAAGGAAAAATTCCTGGCGAGTTTAAAAAAATACTTTGTTTTGCATTCGGTATCCCGCACCGTGTTGGAAAAAGTTTCGGAAGGTTCGCTGACGGAAGGTTTTGGTTTGGTTTTTTCTGAAACCGAATGCTATTTGCTCGAATTAAAAGACAGTACCACGGCGCGCCAAATTATGCCTGGGGGAAAACCGGCTAAATGGTATGAGTTGGATATGAATCTTGTTTCTTTTCTGATTTTAGAGCCTTTGCTTGGCATTGATAATTCCAAATTGGAATGGAATATCTTTTACACGCCTTCCTTAAAAGAAATTTTTGAAAAATTCAATCAACGGCAGGCTTCTTGCGCTTTTGTCATTCGGCCGGTGACACCGCAAACCATTAAGGAAATTTGCGAATCAGGCGAACTGATGCCCCAAAAGTCCACTTATTTTTACCCCAAATTTCCAAGCGGCCTTTTGATGTACCGCCACTGAGCTGATCAAAACTATGAATT
>MHFM01000027.1:0-4830 GCA_001804205.1 Omnitrophica bacterium RIFCSPLOWO2_01_FULL_45_10b | reverse complement strand
GGTATCAAAAAGGTTTTGTGGTTCCGCTTGTGCATCGGATTCAGTTGAAAACGGATCCGTGGCAGGTGGCCAAATCACTCCTCGTTGACACGACCAACGGTTTTTTCTTGGACAGCGTGCGTTTTCAAGACAAAACAGCGCGGTATTCTTATTTAGGATGGAAACCATTTCGTATTTTTCGCACTCATGATACTCGTCAGGTGATTCCGGGATTGAAGCGCTTGCTTGAATCTTATCAAGGGCGAAAATGGCCCGAACTTCCGTTTTTTACCGGTGGAGCGGTGGGATATTTAAGTTATGAGTTGGCACATGCTTTTGAACAACTTCCTGATCAAGCGGAAGATGACCTCGACCTAGACCGCGCCGCTTTTTTATTGGTCCGCGACCTTTTGGTGTTCGATCATAAAGACGGCACTTATTTTCTCGTCGCAAATTTAATTCCAAAAGAAGACGGTCCCTTCGAAAAAGCGCTTCAAAAAGCGATCAATGCTCTTGAGGGAATGAAAACGCAAATAGGGACAGTTTCTGAAAATAGGGACAGCTCTCATGTGTCTGCCAGCGTGGATTTTGCGATTCGCGGGTTTCAAGCTGACCTATCCAAGCGCGGGTTTAAAGAGATGGTGCTCCGCGCCAAGGAATATATTGAAGCGGGTGATATTTATCAGGCCAATCTTTCGCAGCGATTTTCCTTTGAGTTTAAGGGTAGGCTCGAGACGCTCTATGAATCGCTTCGTACCATTAATCCCTCTCCTTTTTCAAGCCTGCTTAAAGTCGGGCCGCTTGCAGTGGCCAGCGTATCGCCGGAGCGCTTGATTAAACTTGACGGGCGTGTTTGCCAGACGCGGCCAATTGCAGGAACAAGGCCGCGGGGTAAAACGGATGCTCAAGAACAAAAATTGCGAAGAGATTTAATCATGAGCCCCAAAGAACGTGCCGAGCATATTATGCTTGTGGATCTTGAACGGAATGATTTGAGCCGTGTCTCCGAGCCGAAAAGCGTTTGTGTCAATGAGTTGATGACGCTTGAGCGATATTCCCACGTGGTTCACATTGTTTCCAATATTTCAGGGCGCCTTAAAAAGGAATGTGACCGATGGGACCTTTTGCGCGCAGTTTTTCCCGGAGGCACCATTACGGGGTGCCCCAAAATCCGCTCCATGGAAATTATTGAGGAGCTCGAACCTTTTAAGCGGCATCTTTATACCGGTTCTATCGGGTACTTGGATTTCAATGGCGATATGGACTTCAATATTATTATCCGAAGCCTCATTTTTTATAAAGGGAATGGATATTTGCAGGTGGGCGCAGGGATTGTCTATGATTCTATTCCGGAAGCCGAATATTGGGAGACGCTTCATAAAGGCAAGGCGCTCATCGACGCGCTCTGCGGTTGTACTTCCAGGTCGTCATTGCGAGAAGGCCGTAAGGCCGACGAAGCAATCCCGCGCTCTGAGATTGCTTCGGCATCGCTTGAGAATGATGCCTCGCAATGACGGATCATCTTTCGGCCCAAATTTTTCTGAACGGAAGCCGGATCAGTTCCGAACATGTTTTTCCAACCTTGTTTTCGGAAGACCAAATTTTCGTTTTTGAGAGCCTGAGAAGTTACGGCGGGATTATTTTTCGATTGGAAGAGCATCTCGACCGGCTTTTTGAGTCGGCGAAAACCATCGGAGTTCATCTTCCAAAAACGCGTTCTGAACTGAGGAAAGAATTAACCGCTTGTTTGACCCATGAGGGCGGCCAGGATCGGTTTCTGCGCCTTGCGCTGGATGAGGAGAATAGTTATATATGGATTGACGAGCGGAAGCGCCCCGGCTGGATTTACGAAAAGGGGATCGATTTACAAACAGCGGTGACGCACCGCAATCTGATTAATTCAGCACCCCCCGAAGCCAAAACCAGCGCTTTTTTGAATGGCGTCTTAGCGTTTCTTGAAAAAGGAGATTCAAGCGTTTATGAATCCATTTTTCTCGATCAGAATGGTTATCTTGCAGAAGCTACCGTGTGGAATTTGTTTATCGTAAAAGGCCGAGAATTAAGGACGCCTCAAGTGAGCATCTTGCATGGAGTTACCAGGCAATTTGTGATAAAATGTGCGCATAAAGAGGGAATTCCTACCCTTGAATCAAATATCACGCGGCATGATTCCTGGAATGCGGATGAGGCTTTTTTGACCAATACCTCAGGTGAAATCGCCCCGGTCCGATCACTAGACGGCCGAATGATCGGCAAGCAAATTCCGGGCGAAGTCACAAAGGCTTTGATGGCCAGGTTTCAGAAGGATTTGAAGAAGGAGTTAAAAAGTCGTGCGAATTAAAAGGGCAATTATCAGCGTTTCCGATAAAACGGGGCTGATTCCGCTGGCAAAAGAATTAAAACGCTTCAAAGTTGAAATTTTTTCAACCGGCGGTACGCTTGCTCTTCTTAAGAAAAATAAAATAGCCGCCCGCTCCATCAGTGAATTAACAGGATTTCCAGAAATTTTGGAAGGCCGTGTTAAAACCCTTCATCCTAAAGTGCATGGCGGGCTTTTGTACCTGCGCTCCAACAAATCTCATGTGCGCGAAGCCAAAAAGCACGACATTGTCCCTATTGATTTAGTCGTGGTGAATCTTTACCCTTTTAGCGAAACCATTCGAAAGCCTCGCGTTTCTTTAAAATCGGCCGTTGAGCAAATTGATATCGGCGGCCCCACCATGCTTCGTTCCGCCGCCAAGAATTTCGAATCGGTTGCCGTTATTTCAGACCCAAAAGATTATCCGGCCGCGATTGAAGAACTCAAAAAAGGAAAAGGCGCTTTTTCAAAAAGCTTTCGCGCCAAGCTCGCCGTAAAAGTATTTCGCCATACCAATGCTTATGACCGCGAAATTGCACATTATTTGGGCCAGCATTTTGACTCCGAAGACGGTCTTCCGCGCGTTTTGGATGTCGCGTTTGAACGTTCGGAAGGACTTCGCTACGGTGAGAACCCTCATCAAAGAGCTGCACTGTACCGCCGTTTGGGCCAAGCGCCCCGTTTTTCTTTTACTCAGATTCAAGGGAAAATACTTTCTTATAATAATATTCTCGATTTTGAATCGGCGATCGATATTCTTCGTGAATTCAAGGAACCGGCGGTTTGTGTGGTCAAACATAATAACCCGTGCGGAATCGCTGCTGATGTGAAAATTGCTTCAGCGCTGACCCGCGCCATTGCAAGTGATCCGCTTTCCGCTTTTGGCGGGATTGTGGGATTCAATCGGCCTTGTGACGGGGAATTGGCGCGCATCCTTTTTGGGCAGCTTTCTTTCTTTGAAGTGGTGATCGCCCCTTCTTATAATCAGGCGGCGCTCAATATTTTGAAATCAAGGAAGAACCTACGAATTATCCAAGTTCCGAGGATTCACGAAATCGGTCCCTATGATTTGCGCTTCGCGAAGTCCGGAATATTGCTTCAGGACCGGGACAGGCCCATTTTGGAACATGAAGCGAAACTCCGCAAAAATTTGAAATGGGTAACCCATGAAAAATTAAAGCCCACGACAATTACTGATCTTTTATTTGCCTGGAAATGCGCCAAAGTTGTCCGCTCCAATGCGATTGTGCTGACACAGGGCAAACAAACCGTGGGGATTGGCGGCGGGCAGATGTCGCGCGTTGATAGCGTCAAATTAGCCTGCATGAAGGCCGGTGACAGGTCGCGGGGCGCTATTTTGGCAAGCGACGGTTTTTTTCCGATGCCGGATAATATTGAAGTCGCTCATGAATTTGGAATTCGCGCCATTATCCAGCCTGGCGGTTCGATTCGGGATCAAGATGTGATTGACGCTTGCAATCGCTTTGGAATTGCCATGGCCTTTACCGGCGAGCGCCATTTCAAGCATTAATCGTCCATGCAGTATCAATCCGCAATTCGCTATCTGTTTTCCTTTCTCAATTTTGAATGCATTCCATTTCAATACCAACGCCAATTCAACCTCAAGAGAATGGTTTTTTTGTTGGATTGGTTCGGCCATCCGGAACATTCGTTTTCCTCCGTTCTTGTTGCGGGCACGAAAGGAAAAGGATCTACCGCCAATTTTTTAGCCTCGATTCTAATCGCCAATGGTTATTCAACGGGACTTTTCTCCTCTCCACATCTCGCCGATCCGCGCGAGCGAATCAGAGTGAATCAGCGAGCGATTTCTAAAAACGAATTCGCCGGCTTGGTTGCCAAAATTCGGCCGATTGTCGAGCGGAAGAAAAAGAAAATAACTTCCGTGTACGGCCCGATTACTTTTTTTGAAATCTTTACCTTACTTACGATTCTTTATTTTAAGACGAAGCGCATCGATATCGGTGTTTTTGAAGTCGGGCTTGGTGGACGGCTTGACGCCACAAATGTGTTAAATCCGCTTGTCTCGGTTATTGCACCCATTAGTTTTGATCATGAAGAGCATTTAGGACATACGCTTAGACAAATTGCAGGTGAGAAAGCGGCCATTATTCGGAACAATGGTTTTGTCGTCTCGGGCCGGCAAGTTCCTGAAGCAAAGCAGGTGATTCAGAGACAAATCCGAAAACAGAAGGCAAACGCTTATTTTCTTGGCCCCTCTTTTCAAACTTTGCATGAAACGGTCTCGCAAAAAGGAAGCCGATTTGATTTTAAAATTGCTTCAGAGCGGTGGCGCAATTTCCAAATTACGCTTCCGGGAAGATTTCAAATTGACAATGCCGCAACGGCTTTGGCGACGGCGAGCATTTTGGAAAATCAATTTGGCCTTGATTTAAAAGAAGCGAACATTAAAAAAGGCCTCAAAACGGCGTTTTGGCCCGGGCGTTTTGAAATTGTAAAGCGGGGGCCCAAAA
>MHFM01000026.1:8872-11624 GCA_001804205.1 Omnitrophica bacterium RIFCSPLOWO2_01_FULL_45_10b | reverse complement strand
TCATTTGAACATCCGGATGACCGCTTGCTTTAACCGCATCATAAATCAAACCGGAATGTACCTGATTTGGATTTTCCTCTCCAGCTCCATAAATGTCCATTAAAATCACGCGATCCGCCCAGCGAAAAACACTCGCAAACTCGTTGGCCAAATGAAGGGTACGAGAAAACCGATGCGGCTGAAATACGACCGTGGTTTTTTTACCGAAACCATGGACGGCTTGAAGCGTTGCATTCACCTCCGTTGGATGATGAGCGTAATCATCAAGAATCAGCAACTCCTGACGGTTTAATTTCACTTCAAGTCTGCGGCCGGCTCCGCGAAATTCAGGCATAAACTTAAGGAATTGATCATAGTTAAGCCCGAAGGTCCTTAAAAGCGCAATGACCCCCAACGAATTGAGCACATTGTGAGTTCCGGGAATATGGAGACGGATTTGATCCACTTTTTTACCTTGCTCATAGAGTTGATAGGTAGAATAAAAACCATCCAGAACAATTTCCTTAGCGGAAAAATGAGCGGCGGCGTCAAACCCATAACTCACCGCCCCTTGTGGCGCAATTTCTTTGAGATGAGGCTCGTCAACACAATAAACCACCCGCCCCGTCGTTTTCACTTGATCCATGAAAGAGCGAAATGACTTTTTAATGTCTTCAAGGTCTTTGTAAACATCCAAATGTTCTGCATCCAAATTGGTAATCAATGCAAAATCAGGTGCGAAATGAAGCTGGCTGCGGTCGCTTTCATCCACTTCGGCGACAAATAAATGCGGATCGCCGATCAACGCATTCGATCCGTAATTTAAAATTTCACCACCAACCAAACAGGATGGGCGCAACCCTGCTTGAGTCATTAAAAAACTGATAAATGCCGCGCTCGTTGTTTTTCCATGGGAACCCGTAATGGCCAACGAAATGACTTGATTCATCAAGAAAGATAACACTTCTGCGCGATGATATAGGGGGGTCCCAAGCGATTTCGCCTTTTGAATGGTTAAATTTGTTTTGGGAATAGCGGAAGAAAAAATAATCCAATCGGGGGCTAGGTCAGAAAAAACTGAATCTTCAGATGGGCTGATATGAATCCCTTCCGCTTCCAATTTTAAAAGTGTCTGGCTTTTCTTTGAATCAATACCGCTCACATCAAGACCTCGAGAAGCCAGCACTCGGGCTAAGGCGCTCATTCCCACTCCGCCTATTCCAACCAGAAATACTTTTTTCCCGGGACTGACTAAACGAATCAGTTCTTTTTGCATATCAATTCCCATCCTATTTCAACCAGCTCATGGCCGGCTTCGCGCTTGGAAAGACGCTTAATGTTGTGTTCTAATTGATGCCGCTCGGATGCATTTGCATACAATTGGGCAATTGCTTCTTTCATCTTTTGAGCCGTCAAATCTTTCTCGCAAATCATTTGAGCAGCACCTTGCCGCGCTAAATAAGCTCCGTTAGCTTCCTGATGCGCATAGGCATAAGGATACGGAATTAAAATTGCTGCACGCCCCAGTGCCGCAAGCTCAAAAACAGTGCCTGCGCCAGCACGAGCAATTACTAAATCCGCGCGCCGATACTGTTCAAAAATTTGAGATGAAAAAGGATTAACTTCCGCAACAATCCCTAAATTTTGATACGATTGCCGCCACTGATTTAAATCGCTATTGCCAACGATATGTATAACGGCAAAATGCGCTCTTTCTTCAGCACTGAATGCTGAAAGAGATTCAAGAAAAATCTGATTCAAACGCTTTGACCCCTGTGAACCGCCAAAAACAAGGAGGGTAAAACGTTTGCCTTCGTCACCACGATATTGTGACGATTTGATTTCCCCTTCAAACTCAGGGCGAAGCGGATATCCCGTCCAAATGAGCTTTGGCTTCAAGAACCAACCCTTCGTTTCAGGGAAACTGACGGCAACTCGTGCCGCGAAAGTCGCTAAAAATCGATTGGCCCATCCCGCCAAAGCATTTTGTTCATGCAACAGTATAGGAATTCGAAAAATCGCAGCGCAAAAAACTCCCGGGACTGAACCATAGCTTCCAAAACCAAGAACAAGTTGAGGTTTTATGTTGAGAAGCAGATGAAATGTCCGCCAAAATGCCCTGCTGTATTCTAGCAAAAATCCAAACAACTTTAAAGAGAAGAAGGGTGGGAAAGCTGAGAAAGGAATAAGATGGATGCGGAATAAGCCTGCCCGCGCAACTTCCTGAGCAAACTCAGGCATTCGATTCATTAAAATATGGACTTCCACCTCCGGATGGCTTATTCGAAATGCCTCGGCACAACTAATCGTTGGGAAAAAATGGCCCCCGGTATGCCCTGCGCAAATCAAGATGGGGACAGAACTTGTGTTCCCTTTCACTGCGTGGAAAAACGATTTGAATGTTTGTCAATTGCGACCAAAAGCCCGACGGAAGTCATATGGAATACTAAGGCTGTGCCTCCATAACTGACAAAAGGAAGCGGAAGTCCTTTTGTGGGAATCAAGCCTACCACAACCAGCAAATTAATCAAAGCCTGAAGCGTAATGAACACCACAAGCGAAAAAGATAAAAACCTCAAAAAGGGATCGTAACATCGAAAAGTGATGCGCGTTCCAAAAAAGAAAAAAATAATATACAAACTGATAACTGCTACAGCGCCGATTAAACCAAGTTCTTCTGAAATAATCGAAAAAATAAAATCGGTATGGCTCTGCGGCAAATAAAATAATTTTTGCGTGCTGCGCCCCAATCCCACCCCTTTAATCCCGCCCA
>MHFM01000026.1:417-8852 GCA_001804205.1 Omnitrophica bacterium RIFCSPLOWO2_01_FULL_45_10b | reverse complement strand
GGCTCCTGCCAAATCAAAAGGACAACAGCCAATAAAACAACGCCGGTGACAAACAAAATATATCGAAGCCGAATACCGGAGAGGAAAAACAAAACCCCTGTCAGTAAAAACAGAAAAATGCATGAACCTAAATCAGGTTGAGCAATTACGAGACCAAAAATCATAAATAAAATCGAGAGCGGGGCAAAAAAAACGGAGAGAGAACCGCTTGTAATCTGCTGCCGTTTTCGGGACAAATAATCCGAAAGATAAATGCACATGGCTAACTTCGCAAATTCAACAGGCTGGAAACTAAAAAATGGCAGTCGAATCCAGCGCCGGGCGCCGAAGGCAGAGCGGCCGACAACGGGAAGAAATATGACGATTAACAACAAAACCGCGATGGTAATGAAGAGACGAGAATGACGGCGCAAAAAATCTGGGTTGACGTAAGAACTTAAGAGGAACATCGCAGAACCAATGCCCACGTAGAGAACTTGCCTACGCAAAAAATATGTGGAACTGTGGAAGTTTTGATCGGCCCAAACTGCGCTTGCGCTATACGTCATGACCACTCCGACGGCCACAAGAGCGAACATGACAAGCGAAATAACTTTGGATTCGGTTGTCACCGAGTTGGAACGGGAGCGAGCTCTGCTCCCCAATGAGCTAAAATACTTTTAAACTGCCGCCCGCGATCTTGGTAATCACGGAACATATCAAAACTCGCACAGGCGGGAGAAAATAAAACCATATCTCCGGGCTGGCTTGCGCCGCGGGCTACGCGCAAGGCTTCGGGAAGGGAGTCGACACAATAAACAGAAACCAAATCGCCAAATGCTGTTTCAATTTCTTTTTTAGCTTCGCCAAGCGCAATGAGAAATTTAACTTTTCTTTTGACCAAATCCCGAAGCACTCGGAAATCACCGCCTTTATGACGGCCTCCTGCGATTAAAACAGATTTATTTTCTATATGCTCCAAGGCCCATCCCAAAGAAGCGATGGTCGTCGATTTTGAGTCATTAATGTACTCAACACCATGAACGGTGCCAATGTTTTCAAAGCGATGTTCCAGGCCTGTAAACGACTCGAGAACCGATTGGGTAACTGCGGGATCAATTTGATAAAGTTTGGCCACTTCACCGACAGCTGCATAATTTGGATTTTCACCATTCTTTCCATCAAAACGAATGACGTGCGACTTGAGTTTGGCAGCCTGTTTTGCGCACTCTAAATCGTCAGCATTAATCAAAGAATAATCCTCAGCCGTTTGATTTTTGAAAATCTGAAATTTTGCTTCGGCGTATTCCTGAAAACTTGGATGCCAGTCTAAATGGTTAGGGCTTAAATTAAGCAGGACCGCAACATGGGGTCTGAACTGATCAATGTGGGACAGTTGAAATGAACTCACCTCGATAACGACGATTGTCCCTGGGTTTAGTTGATCGATTTCGCTGATAAACGAATTTCCGATATTTCCACAACTGATCGCTGATCGGCCTGATGCGCGCAAAACATCGCGAATTAATGTGGTGACTGTCGTCTTACCGTTACTGCCCGTCACCGCAATGAGTTCCGCAGGCGAACATCTAAACGCTAATTCAATTTCGCTCCAGACCGGTATTCCAGAACGAAGTACTTTCTCACAAATAGGCGCTTTGGGAGGAATGCCGGGTGAAAGAATAATGAATTCGGAATCCCCTATCTGATCCCAACTATGTTGACCAAACTCGCATGGAATTTTATTAAAGTCCAATGTCTTTTTTGCTTCTAAAAATTCTTTTGTAGCTTGAAGCTCGCTTAAAAAAACGGAAGCTCCTCTGCGCTTTAAAAACAAAGCGCTTTGAAGTCCTGTTTGCCTTCCGCCGATAACGGAAACTTTTTTACCTTCAAAATTCATCGTTTTCATTACCTTAATTTTAAAGTACTCAAGCCAATAAGCGCAAGGATAAATGCAACAATCCAAAGACGAACGGTCACTTTCGATTCCGAAAGCCCCTTCAGTTGAAGATGATGATGGTAGGGCGACATTAAAAATACGCGCTTTCCGAAAACGCGGAATGAGAAAACTTGAATCATAACTGAAAGCGCCTCCCAAACGAAAATACCGCCCACGATTAAAAGCACAAGCTCACTCTTAATCAAAATCGCAACAATCCCCAAAGCCCCACCTAAGGCGAGCGAACCGGTATCGCCCATCATGACGGTTGCGGGATACGAATTATACCAAAGGAAACCGACGCCTGCACCAACTAGTGAAGCGCAAAAAACGGTAAGCTCCCCTGAACCGGGAACAAACGGAATGCTTAAATATTGCGCGAAATCAGAACGTCCGGCCAAATAGCTGAAAATGGCAAATGTTCCCGCCGCAAAACTAAGACAACCGACCGCAAGGCCATCAAGGCCGTCCGTTAAATTCAGCGCGTTGGACGAGCCGGTCAAAACAATGATCACAAACGGGATAAAGAAAACTCCGAGAGAGATCGCAATTCCCTTAAAAAACGGGACATAAAGCAGCTTTGGGAATCCCGGATCCAAATAAAGAAAAATTCCAATTCCCAAACCCAACGTTAACTGACCGAAAAATTTTACAAAACTGGAAAGCCCATTGGAATTTTTTCTTTTTAATTTCAGTAAATCATCGATAAATCCGATTGTTCCGAACCAAACCACGACGAGCAAAGCAAGCAAAAGATATAAATTTTCTAAGTTTCCCCATGCTAGATTCGCAATCAAAATACTTCCCACAATTAAAACACCGCCCATGGTCGGCACGGTTCCCTTCGCCGCATAAAAAGAATGAATTTTTTCGGCATGAGGCCTTGCAATCGAATTGACAACGCTTAGATTGCTTAACCACTTAATCACGGGAGGCCCTAAAATGATGGAGAGAAGAAAAGCGGTGACGCTTGCGCCAACAGCGCGAAACGTGATGTATCTGAAGAGATTAAAAAAAATCGAATACTCTTTTAATGAATATAAAAAATAATAAAACACAAGGATCCTTATGCGACTGCGGAACTGCTTTTAAAGTGCTCGCCTAAAACTGTTTTTATCTGATCAAGCCGCATTCCATGCGACCCTTTAATTAAAACCGAATCTCCCTCTTGCAAAGAGGCAGCCAAATATTTCCCTGCTTCTTGAGCTGTTTGAAAATGAGCGGTGCGTCCTTTGGGATAAGCGCTGGTATACGCCTCTAAAGCAAATCGGCTTAAAGGGCCAACTCCGATCACAAGGTCAAAGCCACGCTGCGCCAATTCCTTTCCCAATGCCTCATGATAGGCCTTGGCCTCTTGACCTAGTTCTAACATATCACCGACAATACTTAATTTTCGACGTTCTCGTGCCAATTCTTGAAAAGATTCGATGGCCTGCGCAAAAGAATTTGGATTAGCGTTATACGAGTCATCCACAATTTGGATGTCCCGCCCATCCCACTTTTCAAGTTGGAATCGTCCTTCAATCTGAGGCAATTCTTTCCATTTTTGGCTTAGTGCCTTTAAGTCTAAATGAAAATGGCCGCAAACCGCAATCGCTGCTAATGCATTCCATACATTAAAAGCCCCGTAGCCGCGCAGTTTAAAGTCGAAAGCACCGTTGACTTGGAACTGAAGAAAACCATCATGAGCTTCAAGGCGCGACAAAAAATAATCGCATTTCGGGCTTGTTCCGAAAGTAATCAAATTAAACTTTCGCTCCTTAAGACGCTTCAGAAGCTCGGGATCGTTGCCATTCGCAATCACCGTTCCGCGTGTTTGATCCAAAAAATCAGCCAATTCCAGCTTGGCGCGATAAATTCCATCAAGCGAACCAAATCCTTCCATGTGAGTCGGATGAATTCCCGTAATAACACCCACGGTTGGTTCAAGAATTTCAGAAAGTATTTTGATTTCTCCCGGATGATTAGCGCCCAATTCCAAAACAAGGAATTGATCTTCAGGCGACAAACGAAAAAGATTGAGCGGAACACCGATATGATTATTCCAATTGCCACAACCAACACGAACCTTGAACGCCTGCGAAAGCGCCATTCCAATGCACTCTTTTGTCGTGGTTTTCCCCACGCTTCCGGCGACACCGATGGTAGGGATTAAAAACCGCCTCCGGTGAAAATGCGCGAGGCTCTGCAGCGCTTTCAAGGTGTCATCAACTACGATAATGGGAGCGATACCGCTTACAGCCTGATCGACAAGCGCGCAAGGAGCGCCTTTTTTGAAAGCATCTTTAAGAAAAGCATGCCCATCAAACCGTACTCCGTGAAGCGCAAGAAACAGTTCGCCGCGTTTAATGGACCGACTGTCACATGAAACGCCTTCTACTTTTAAATCAGGATTGGCCCCGATTAATTTTCCACGACAAGCTTTTGTGATTTCGCCGAGGGTGAACATTTTTCCTTCAAATAATACCGAGCAATCTCTTGATCGCTAAACGGTATTTTGTCGTTGCCTAAAATTTGATACGTTTCGTGCCCCTTTCCAAAAATAAAAACGAGATCGTTAGCCTCGGCAAGCTCAATCGCTTGGCGAATGGCTTCTCTTCGATCGACAATGACAAATAACTTCCCTTTCTTTGCATCGATTCCTTTTTTGATTTCAGCTAAAATGTCTTCCGCTCTTTCAGTGCGCGGATTATCTGAAGTCAGAATGACAATATCCGAAAAACTATTGACAATCTCTCCCATGATGGGGCGTTTGTACCGGTCGCGGTCGCCGCCGCAACCAAAAACGGAAATCACCCGGCTTCTCGGAAACCCTTGAACTGAGGAGAGAACATTTTTCAAACCATCGGGTGTATGGGCGTAATCCACAAAAACAGAAAAGTCTTGCCCTTCCTCAATTCGTTCCAGCCTGCCGGGAACACCGGGAAAATGAGATAAATGTTGAAGAACATCGTTCAAGTCAAAACCCTCTTCGCAAAAAACGCTGAAGGCAGCTAGGATATTGTAAACATTATGACGTAAAAGCAAAGGAGCCGTGACCGTCAAGCGATTCGCTTTCCGAATTAAATCAAAGTGAAGTTCCTTAAGGCTAAGTCGAACGGCTTGCGCACGATAATCGCAAGGCGCATCAATGCCATAGGAAATGACGCGGCGATCTTTTGAGCATTCTTTAATCAGGCGGATTCCGTAAGCATTATCGGAATTAATAATTGAGTTTTTTGGAGGATCAGCACTGAAAAATAATTTTTGCTTGGCTTGATAATAAGCATCGAAATCATGATGATAGTCCAAATGGTCCTGCGTTAGATTCGTAAAAACAGCGCTTGAAAATGGAATGCCTTCGGTTCGATTTTGATCCAAAGCGTGTGAGGATACTTCCATCACACAATAAGAAACTCTATTTGCAACCATCCTGGCAAAAGCCTCATTTAAAACTTCAGGGCTAGGCGTTGTCGTCTCAGCCGGTTCTTTTATCGCACCATCATCATAATAAATCGTACTGATTAAACCTGCCCGGCTCACAATATTAAGCAGGTATTGAATTAAAAACGCGGTCGTGGTTTTTCCATTGGTCCCGGTGATTCCGATGCAACGAAGTTTTCGTGCAGGAAAATCAAAAGCAGAGGCAACAAGCTGAGACAAAACAGCGCGAGAATTGGAAACTTTAAATTGCGGGATTTCAGCGGTAGCTGCTACAGGATCAAAACGCTCCGAGACCACTCCCATGGCCCCGCGTTTGAGCGCTTCTTTAATAAAAGAATGGCCGTCAATATGAAACCCAGAAACAGCAACAAAAAGATCGCCGCGCTTTACTTTACGCGAATCGGAGTGAACGCCCCCAATTTGAGTGCGCAACTCCCCTTTTCCGTTCCAGGAACATGGGATTTTATCAAGCAGTTGATAAAGAGATTTCATCAAAAATAGTTACTAAAATAGTTACTTGAGGGGTCGGGGAGTTTTCCCCGACCCCTCACCCTCGCCAGCTTCATTAAATTTAAGATTCAAGTTCAATGAAGCTGGCAGAGGGTTACCTTATGGTAATCCTACGCCCGCCAAAGATCGTTGGCGGGCTCAGGATGAGCCATCGGGGCAGATTAAAAAAACTCCCCGATGGCTCAGTTACTTAGGTTGCGCACTTAAATGAAATTGAATTGTTTTTGACTCCGCATCTAAAAAATCAATGTCTACCTTACGTTTAGGCCGTAGCACGATCCTTGTCGAAACCCGATCAAAAACAACCTGATCTTGACCAATCGCCTGCCGCAGTTCAGGCCCAAATTCGATCGCCAAGCCCTTCCCTTTTATGGAGATAGGGAATTCGTTCAAAACAATCATGCTTGCGGGATAATCAACTTCGATGGAGCCTGATGACACACGAAATTTACCTTCCCAATCAATATAACTATTACGAAGATGGATATGCCCAGGAACCAAAAAAAAGAGAGGTTTCTGATGAACTTTAAGATTTAGGCCGTTTTCAATGCGCCAGAAAAAAAGATGCGCCATCGCCGTCGGCCATAACGCAATGAGGGCCGCAAGCGCCGCAAAAACCCGCCAATTTAAAAATTGAGGGGAAGTCTTAAAAAAGCGGGTAAAGGCTCTGCCGTCCATTCCAATGCGAGAAGCCACAGGGTGAACGAAATTAAAATCAAAGACACCACCAGCAAGAATGAATAAAATAAACTTATCCTCTGGGATGGCGGGCTTTCAATTTTAATGCCTGCCCGTGCAGGAGTTGTTCCGGGCTGATCCACAAATGTCTCTCGTTAACTTGTTTTCTTGGCTAATTTAAACCCGCGGAAATTTTTCGCTTTTGGCCTTCTTTGCCCAAGTTTTTAAATTTCGCCACAATCTCGGGTTGTTGAATCACTTTAAGAAAACTTTCGACCACTTTTGGGTCAAATTGCGTTCTCGAATTAGCTTTAATTTCACGAATCGCCTCCGTAATATCGCGGTCTCGACGATACGAACGCTCTGAAAGCATCGCGGTAAAAGAATCTACCACAGAAACAATCCGCGCGCCAATTGGAATTTCTTCGCCCTTTAATCCGCTCGGATAACCTTTTCCGTCCCACCGTTCATGATGATGCAATATAATCGGAGTAATCGGACGAAGCGAGCTAATTTGTTGCAAAATGGCAGCGCCTCGGGACGGATGCCGTTTAATTTCCGCAAGTTCCAGGCGAGTCAACTTTTCCTTTTTATGAAGGATACGCTCCGGTGTCCCCAACTGCCCGGCGTCAATCAGAAATGTGGCGCGGTGCAAGTTCGTCAATTCAACTCCGGTCAATCCCAAATCCCGCCCCATTTGAAAGGAAATTTCCCCGAATAGCGGGAGCAAACTATTATCACCCGCAAAACTCAACTCGAGCAATTCGTTAATGGTTTTAATACTCCCGAGGGTTAATTGTTGTGTTTCTTCAAAAAGCTGGGCGTTTTTAATCGCAATCACCGCTTGTTCCGAAAGGGTTTTTAAAATTTCAAGATCTGTTTTTGTAAATGACGTCCCACCCAACTTATCGCGAAGGGCCACGACTCCCACAACATCATCTTCAATAAATGGCACCGCAATACAATTGCGCGAAATATGAAAATCTGCGGTAGCGGCCACCTGCCCTTCTAAACCATGACCGATCTTTAAACGGCGCGTGCGTTCTTTTTTCCCGCCAAATGAAAATTTCGGAATCAAATAATTCTTTGAAGCATCAATCAAATAAACAACGCAGCTTTTGGCTTTAATCACCTGCGCCCAAAGCCGGCCGATTCGCGGCAAAAGTTGATCGAGGCCCAGCGAAGAAGCCATCACTCGATGAACCGAATGAATGGTTGAAAGTGCTAAAGCACGGGGATGGACGGTTTCGTAAAAATTCTGGAGCTCAAATGCCTTATAGGCAAGATCGATTTCTGCCTGAAGAAATTTGTCGAAAAGCCCAAGAAAAGGCTCTACTTCATGTTTGGCTTTCGGAATCGCGCACAAAACTAAAAATCCTTTAAGCTCTTCCAAATGTTTCAAAGCAAAAATGGCGCCGCTTCGGCCATAAGCGCAATGATAAAATTTTGGAAATTTTTCTTCGTCTTTGCTTTCGGAAAGTTGGGAGAAATATTTCTCAAGGAAAGCGGAACAGCTTGCCTGATTGGTTTGCGATTTGGCAAAAAAAGAACATTGCCCTTTTCGATCCAGCCGGATTAATTGGTTTCCATAATTTTGAATCACATAAAGCCAACCGAGTGGCTTACCGAAAAAATGGTTAAATTCCTCATATCCCTTTACCCAGGAAGGGCTGGTGACTAGAAACTGTTCTAAAACTGTTTTCTCGCGCCGCTTATTATTGGCCGTCACTGTTGCCTTATCTCCATTTTAAAAATTTACATCTCCGCATGGCCGTCGTCAAACGCGTTCATAAGGAGAAAATAAGCGGTCATATTCATCAAGAGCGAACCGATCCGTCATTCCGGCAATATAATCACAAACCGCTCGGTAAAGCCCATCTGCCTGAGCGCGTTTTCGGACATGGGG
>MHFM01000026.1:0-375 GCA_001804205.1 Omnitrophica bacterium RIFCSPLOWO2_01_FULL_45_10b | reverse complement strand
CTGAATAAACCTTTTTCCCTTTTCCGTCATGCGAACCACTCGATAATGAAGATACAGTTTCTCCATCAAAAATTTTTTCAATTCCAACACATTTTTCTCTAAACCTTTTGAAAAGCGCACCACAGCGGTACGCGATTGAGCAAAATCTTCCGGTTTTTCAATTCGGCTTTGCTTAATGTTCTTAAAAGTTTCCGAGATCAGATCGTTGGTCATGTGATTGATCAGAAGGCGTATCGCAATTTTAATTTTAATCGCGGGAGTGGCCTTAGAAACTTTCTTATCAATATAACGATCCGCTTCACGCCAAAGTTTAACTTTTTTAATGTCCTCAACATGGAGGAGCCCTGCGCGCAGGCCGTCATCCAAATCATGGCC
>MHFM01000025.1:5251-8999 GCA_001804205.1 Omnitrophica bacterium RIFCSPLOWO2_01_FULL_45_10b | reverse complement strand
TATAATTTGCGCTGTCTTTTTCGTAGGGGTTGCTGAAAAGCGAAGCCATTGCTCCGTCCAGAACCTTCGCCTCCTCTCCATTGAGCATCATTTCACCGTTTTGCGAATAGAACACGACGGTGAGGAATTGAATTTCGTGATGGTTTGGGTCAATGACGAATTTGAAGTGCTTGAGTCCCGACAAGGGTTCTGAATCGTAGGTTTTGCTGTCGAAGCCATAGAGGCCCCAAGTTCCGTCTGTTCGATCAATGATTTCAAACCGGAACCCATCACCGAGTTGTTTTTTGAGTTCATCTAGATAAGCCGCCACCGCGGGGGGAAAATTGATTTCGGACAGCGAAAGAACGCCATTTTCATCAATGTGAATGTCGTATGTCTTGCCGTCGAGCAGCGTGACGGTGTTTTCATTTGGGTAATCCACAATTACAGGAGTCGCGTTGGGATCAAGACCGGGAATGAACACGAGCCCGTATCCTAAGTAGACATAATCACCATGATCGTCGTACCGATGAGCTTCTCCATAATATACAGAGTAGTCATTGACGATTCGCCAGCCTTCTTGAAACAAAATGTCATCTGTTTCACCGCTTAAGACATCCGCTTCGCCGCGGACAATTTTTGTTATTCCCAGAAAATCATCATGGGTCATTTTTGCCATAAATTGTCCCGTTGCATCTTTGACCAACTCAACCATAAAATGACTTTGGGATGTGTCTTTATGATCGAAGATCCTGATCATTTGGATCTGCGATTCACCATCAATCAATGCTCTATCAGAATCAAAATTGCCCGAGAGTTTCTCCCCAATAAATTCCGATAAATAGCCCGTATAAACTGATGTTTCGGAAACAGGGTTTTGTCCATATTGAATGTATGAGGCATAACTACGAATTTTTTGATCTTCAGAAAAAATATCGCGTGCTAAAGTGAAAGATGTTTTTATTCCGAACTTATCACGGCCAAAAAACATTTTGCTGCTCCCAGTAACCGGAGTTTTGCCGGGAGCGGTGTAAATGACCTCTGACGAACTAATACCGGATGTAATTAAGCTTTGTCCGTTGTTGATGCAACCATTGTCACAACTTACGCGAGTGTAGGTGTAGCCTGAATGCCCTTTGCTATTGTAGCTTGGGGCATCCGACGTTATATCGTAAGATATCAGCTGGCCATCAGACGAGAAAATAAGGATTTTTTGGCTTACAGAGTCTTCCGACGTTGAATCAACCTGGATTGATGCAAGTTTGTAACCGGATGAATCTTGATTAAAAAAGAATGTTTCCGTTACGGTATTGTAAGGTTTGATTACAATAGTTTTGCTTGCAGGATCAAACTTTCCACTACGAAGGGAGCCAGTTTCAATTATTTTCGCATCGCCGTTTTCATCAACAGTGATAGTTAAGTTGTTGCTCTCCGTTTCCGGCGACAAAGACGCTTCAATTTTAAAAGGAGTGACTAGCCCGATGAGTTGAACATTGTTTTGTGCATCACGATAGGCTTTGTAGTTATTACCGTCCTTTGAAAAATAAATCGCTCCGTTTTCAACTTTGGTGACAGATAGCGCTGACATTTCTTTCAAAACATCTATATCCGTTAGATAAACATTTGTACAAGCTTGCCCTTGGGGACAAACCCGCATAGCTTCAAAAAGTAACTGTCCGTCGACCGCGATATGTGAATCGCCGCCGTAATAAGTTACTTTCATCTGCGATGTGTCGAGATTCCCATTGCTTGAAATAATAAAGCCCATTCCAGCAAGACCTAATCTCAAAAGTCTGGAATCAATTTTTGCGTCAACGACACTTACAAGATACGTTCCGTCTTTCTGGCGTTCGGCGGTTACTGTAAAACCATCGCCTAAGCTGTTTTTCAAGTCAGTTAAAAAATTCGTAACGGCGGGCGGCATGGTTTCTTCCAAATGAAGAAGCCCTTCCTGGTCCATGGCGATCTTGTATTCAATGCCGTTCAGGATGACCGTATCTTGAGCGGGGAAATCGACGGCCGCTACGACCTGCCATGCTTGCTCAATGTCATAGAACATCAGGCGATAACCTTCGTTCACCCATTGACCGTTCTCGTCCGTGTGCTCATATTCCCGATACGTTACATAGTAGCCAAGGACATGCTGATTGCCCGCAAGCTTGATGTCATCAGACTCTCCGCTTAAAATATCTGGTTCACCACGTACAATAAATACGTTACCATTCAAATCAGCAACCAGTTTGGCCGTCATCGAACCATCGGCATTCCGAGTGTACTGCACGTGATGAGTATAGTTCCATGGGTTCTCTTTCGAGATTCCCACAAAAACAGTTTTTCTCTGCGCCAACTGCTCGATAATCACCCAATCCTGAGCAGAACGGATCTTCCAAATATCAATATTTTCCGCGGACGCGGTTTCCCTGGTGCCAGCTTTGAAGTCATGGACCGAGTAATAACCGCTGGTCGTGCGGGTTCCGTCTAAGTTGTAATGTTCGGTAACGCCGACTTCAGCAATTAAATTTCCATGCTCATCATATTGAAAAAAAGTTACCGAATAGGAATTCCCGAATCTGTAAATCGAAATTGGTCGGATTGAACTTATGGATTCTTTTATGATTTCGAGGTTTTCAGGTCTGGGAGTAAAGATTCGGTTAATGGGCTTCAGATCATAAACATCATAAACCGGATACTTTATTATTGGATATGCATAGTTCCAAACGCGGCGTTCGATTACAAGGTCACGGCCATTGATATGATCATATTTTTCTTCGAAATGGACGGAACCCAATGCATTTTGAGAATGCCAATTTTTTGCGAGAAGGCCGCCGTCATTGTTATAGCTATACCAGGCCTCATATTCAGAACGGTTGCCATAATAAGGATAGAATGAGCTCGTTGAATCGGTGGTTTTATAATTTTTGATGTCCCAACCATGTTCACTCATGACAGGATCACCTTCACTCCAAGTTCTTTCATGGCTCACCAGTGTTTTTCCATTGAGGTGGATGTAATCAATCGTTCCACCGGATCTGGATGGGAATCCACGCCAAATAGAAATGGAGCAAACCCCATCCTCAGAGCAGGTTTCCTCGCGGTCATTGTTCTCCGCGTACCAATCCTTACGGGTGAGCTGGCCTTGTTGGTTAAATGTATAGGTTCCTTCTGAGTAACCACCATCCACGCGCCAGTTTCTTGTTTGAAAACTCTGGAGGTAAAGGTTTCCATCGTCTTTTGCGCCAAATTGGAGCGTCCATACGGAATCATCGTTTGTGACAAGAATTACAGAATTAGTCCGTGAATCGAAGAAGCCCTTATATTCTTGATCGCCCCACCGCACGGTCGCGATGCTATGTTTATCGATTGAAATGGAAAGTTCCTTGCCGGTCGCGGGATCTGTAATCAAATTGATCTGACCAACGGGCACTATGGGCAGTGGAATGGGTTCTGGTGCAATTTCATGATTAGATGATAGAGCGTTTCCCTCCATGAATTGTGCTGTAGGTTCAGGTGGAGCTTGAGGGCCTGGATCGGACTGAGTTGTGTTGGCTTGTGTAGTTGGCGCGTTGATTTCATTATTCGGGCCGATTGGTTCAGCCGCGAAACTTAATGGTATTTGAGAGAATGAAAGCGAGAAAGCCAGAAACATCGCTGTTAATTTCATCCACCGGTTTCCTGAAATTGAGGTTAATGTTAATGAATTCATGTTAGTTCTCCTTTGGGCCAAGATTTTTCTTGAGCCGAATGTATTTTTGACAAGCGTCACAAATTC
>MHFM01000025.1:3710-5195 GCA_001804205.1 Omnitrophica bacterium RIFCSPLOWO2_01_FULL_45_10b | reverse complement strand
ATAAAGTCGCAGTTGATGCATTGATGTAGATGAGAGTTTTTGACCTCAGGCGATATATTGTGTTGATTAGACACATTTGATTTCCCATTCAATCGATGTGCTTCCGCGATTCCTGCGAAGAGCAAAAGAATTCCGGGCAGCGTCTCGCTCTTCGCATCCATTGAAGATTCATTATTTTTGGGTTCATTCTTCATCGCGTTCATTTTGAGTTCGTTTAGTTTCATACTTTTATAAGACCTTTCAAATTTACAATCCAAACCTACCCGACAAATGGAAGTTGGACAAAGAAATTCAGCCAAGCGGTCGAGTTCGGGCTACAAGCGGTTGTTTTCGGTGTATGAGCGGTAAGTCTTTTAGGTATAATAGCTTATAAAAACGAGGCTCCTTGACAAACTCCGCGGCGGCGTGTAACCTTTAGACGAGGTACAGTATGAGAAGGTACATTACATTTACAGTTGCGCTGAGTTGCTTCTCGCTAGTTTTGGGCTTTCCTTTACTGGCAGATCCGGCTCCAAGTCAACCCGATCCCACTTCCTACACTCCTACAGTGCCGGCCATTTCGCCCGGAAACAACGCTGTTCCGGGTCTAGATCCACGTATCCAAGCAGGAATTCAGACAGTTAAGGATTTATCTTCCTCACCAGATGGCAGCGACCCAACAAAAGCGGCGCAGACCACCTACGCATTGATGTATTCTGTAAGGCAATCAAAAGAATCTTCGGAGCCTAGAGAAGTGAAAAATTTTGAACCGGACTCGACAGGAAATATTTTCCCTTCCGGCAAAGAAAAGCCGCCCGAACCTTCTGGCGCTCCTCAAAATAAGGATCTTGGGAATTTGTCCCGGCCTTCTGCGGAAGGAAAAGAAAAGCGTAATCAAGAACTTGAGGATCTTCTCGAGTTCATGAAGAGGGAACACGCGCGTTCAAAAGAAGATGAATCTCGGGAGGGGAAAGCCGATAAAATAAAAGATCGTTTTGAAGCCGAATTCGAGCGGAAGTTACAAGAAAAAATTAATGCACTCATGATTGAGTTTGGGGATAAAAAGGAAGGCGAACAATTGGATTCATCAGACGTGGTCGTTTTAGATGCCGTTAATTTCACAAATCGGCTCAGGGCAATTCATCGGCTTCTGAATCCGCCCGCGCGCCTTCATCCTTGGCTCAGGTGGCTGCTTTATCTCAATCGCGTGACACCCGAAATGATCGAATTTTATCAGGCAGCGCTTGAAGGGCGCGACCGGATTTTTGTTCTCGCATCAGAGAGCAACGGAAAATTGAAAATTCGCTACAACGGCCGCGTGATGGACGTTCCTGTTTTTGCCTGGCCCGACGACGCGCAAGGGTCCTACGAATTGGTGATGATTCGCCAAGGACAAACTCCAGTTCCCCATGAGTCTTCGAACGCTGTCCCCGTAGCTTCTACCAACCCCACTCCGTAAATGAGTTTTGTTTCAGAACGTTACTTGAATCGTCATCGTGAGCCTCG
>MHFM01000025.1:3425-3611 GCA_001804205.1 Omnitrophica bacterium RIFCSPLOWO2_01_FULL_45_10b | reverse complement strand
ATTATCTCTCGCCCTTTTTTCTTTCTCGCCGGACGTATCCTCAGCGGTACGCGTAAAAGTGACGCATCCTCAAGTCAAAAAAGAAGACGTCCTCAAAAAATATGAGCAAGTCATTGTGCGATCCAATCAAATGAACGTTTACGGTTTTGACCTTCATGACGTGACGTTTAAATTGAAACGGGTCAC
>MHFM01000025.1:0-3409 GCA_001804205.1 Omnitrophica bacterium RIFCSPLOWO2_01_FULL_45_10b | reverse complement strand
AACCAGTTTAAACAGGCTGATGAAATGCTGGATGAAATCAAAAATGACCTCAAAACAATCGAGGCGAAAGGGCCTGAACATTTGCGCCGGGAACGAGAGCTTGCTTGGGTTGAAATTTTCGGTGATTTTATTCAACAGGTGGCGATTTTATTCGTTATTGTGCTGTTTCTTCTGCGCTTTAAGTTTGTCAAATCGGCGATTGCAACCCCCTCACCTTTATCCTCTTCCCCTGAAGGGGGAGAGGGAAGGGTGAGGGGAATTAATTTCTCAACGGTCTGGAAACTCACGCTTGTTTTTACGATTGGATCCATTTTTGGTGCTTTGGTTGGACTGATTCGTTACGGCCAATCGTCGTGGTCCTTCATTGATCTGCAAATTATATTGATCGGTTTGAGCGGACTTGTCGGCGGGGTTTGGGTAGGCGTTCTGACCGGTGCGGCGAACGGCTTGTTCCGTCTGTTGATGGTGCCGAGCGTCGCCATCTATTCGGCCGTTCCCCTTGCGGTAGGGCTTGCGGCCGGATGTTTTCCGCTTTGGAGGCGCGGCCGGAGTTTAGGACAAATCGATGTTCTTTTGGGCGGGTTTGTCATTGGGTTGATTCACGCATGCTTTATGTACTTTCCGATCTTCAGATATCTTCCTTTCAAGTCATTCCTGAGCGCTATTTCTTTCCTTGCAATTCTAGAGTGTGTCATTGTTTTTCTTTTTTTCCTTTTGACCTGGCAGATTTTTAAGGAAGAAAAGCGCAAAGAAACGGAACGAGAACTGGTTCGAACGCGGCTCCAATTTCTTCAGGCGCAGATTAATCCACATTTTTTATTTAATACGCTGAATACCATTGCGGCGGTTTGCGGCGAGGAACGAGCAGAACGCGCCCGGCAGCTGATTGTTCAACTTTCCACATTTTTCCGCCGTATTACGAGGCAGGAAAGTGATTTGGTATCCCTTCAAGATGAGCTGGAGTATATCGATGCTTATCTCGATATTGAACGAGCGCGATTCGGCGATCGGCTTCAAGTTGAAAAGAAGATTCAATTGTCTGCGTCGGGACTTCAAACACTTGTTCCCATTTTGGCTTTGCAGCCTATTGTAGAAAATGCCGTCAAGCACGGGCTTTCGAAGAAAAGCGGCGGAGGTAAATTGATTCTTAGCGCAGAGGAAAAGGATTCTAAAATTATAGTCAAAGTTAATGATACAGGTGTTGGAATGAGCGAGGAAACGAAACAAAGGCTTTTTGAAAAACCGGCCGGCAGCGGTGTTTCAAGCGGCGAACACGCCGGGATAGGGCTTCGCAATATTGAGGAACGGCTTAAAAAAATTTACGGGGGCCAATTTCAAATGACCATCTCAAGCGCGCTCAACGAGGGAACGGTTGTTACTCTGATTCTGCCAAGGATGCCGGGATGATCAATAAGATTTCCGCATTTATTGTCGATGATGAAACCCCCGCTCGGAACGAACTCAAGCGGTTTCTCGAGCTGGAAAAAGATTTTAAGATTCTCGGAGAGGCTCAGGACGGTGCGGAAGCGGTCAGTGCAATTACAGATTTGAAACCCAGCGTGATTTTCCTGGATATTCACATGCCCAAAATGAGCGGACTTGATGTGGCACGCGAGTTGTATTTGCTTGAAACGCCGCCGCTCATTGTGTTTGTGACTGCGTATGACCGGTATGCGATTCAAGCATTTGAGGTTAATGCGATTGATTATCTTTTGAAACCCTTTGATCGGGAACGGTTTGCCCGGACGTGCGCTAAGATTCGGGATGCTCTGAGCAATCAGCGTTTGCTGAGGGAAAAAGCGAAATCACTTGGGAACTATTTGGAAGAGGATAGAAGGCTTAGGATTACGGGGCGCAAGCGGAACAGTAAGGAGAAGATTTTGATTCACATCCGCGATGTACTTTATTTTCACGTCAAGTTGACCGAAGTCATAGCGCATCTAGTCCATGACGAGGAATATTTCGTCAGCACAACCCTTAAGTCGCTTGTTTCCACGCTCGACCCGGAACATTTTCAGCAAACTCACAGGGCATACATTGTCAATCTTGATCACGTGGAAAAAGTAGTCCCCCTTTTTGCGGGAAATTTCAATTTGGTCCTCAAAAACGCCGCGAAAACGTCCCTCCCGCTTTCCCGTCGCTATGCGAAAAAATTCAAGCAATTTTTGAAGTGACTTTGATCTGCCTGCGCCAGAAAGGGTCTGCCCCTTTTGATTCTTTGTAAATTAGGGACTATTTTTCACTGCCTTCTCTTTTGCGACATTCATTATCACCTCTTTGAATGAGCGCTTGCCCTTCCTCGCGGACGGTGTCCGGTTTACACCCAAAAAATCTGGCTCCGCCTCGACGGCAATTCCGCTTAAACCGATTTAAGCAGCCAAGCGGAAAGGGACATTGACCGATTCTTTTTCACGCTGTTTGAGATAATCTAATGGAAGCTGCATGCTTTGTAGATTCATTAGCACAAGCCTCGCATAATCATCCATATTGCGGGGCTCAGGATCCGGCAGGGGGTGCTTCGGAACGGGGAGTTTGAGATCTCGCTTTTTCATTGCTTTCCCGTATTTTCTACAATTTTATCATAAAGTTCCTGGCTGCCGTACTTCACGCAAAGTGTTTTAAAATCCTCATTGTTGACGTCGATTCGGTTTATCTCGATCAACCGAAGAATATCAACCATATCTTTATATTCGCGCATTTTAGAATTATGCTTGAGCGAATGCAGCTTCAAAGCAATGAGATGCATTAAGGAAGGCACGATAAACTCATGCCCTGCTATTTGCACTCTGTTTCCTTCCTTCACCATGGCCTCAAGCGTTTGGCGGTCAACAAACATAAAATCAAGGTCCATCCATTCAGAACGCGGAGACTTAAACCTGACAAAAACATCTTGCCGCTGAACTTCTTGATAGCCATTGGCTTTTAAAACGGCTTGTACTTTTGCATCATCATCCGCTGTAATCATAAAGTCAACGTCAAGCGTCTGCCGCGTGACCCCGTAACTATTCACCGCAAATCCTCCGATTAAAAGATAAGCGACCTTAGTTTTTTTAAGCTCGGCGTTGATTAAATCAAAAACATTCGTATAAACCATTGATGAGTTGGGTTTCAGCGGGCAGCAGGTTTGATATCATCCACGGTTTTTTGATTGCATACGCTTTTAAAAGTCAATTCGGGGGCTTTTTGAATGCCTTCGGCGTAAGGAAGCATGGGGATGGTATCCCACGGACAATTTTTTGCACACAGCGCGCAGCCGATGCAGCGTTCAATATCGACTTCCACCAATTGCTGAAATTGAGCAAAGGCAACGCCCGGCACAATTTCAATACAATCCACCGGGCAAAAAATAATGCATGCTTCACAGCCCGTACAACCGCTTTGATCAATGACGGCAAGAATATTAGGTTCG
>MHFM01000024.1:16339-21631 GCA_001804205.1 Omnitrophica bacterium RIFCSPLOWO2_01_FULL_45_10b | reverse complement strand
CGAATCCCTCCTGGCCTGAAGTTGTGAAATAAGGAAAAACCATGTTTGGAAAAGTAGGCAATTTTTTTAGCGAGTCGAAACAAGAGCTGGGCAAAGTCAATTGGCCGAGCCGCCAAGAATTGATCGGTTCGACAGGATTGGTTCTTGTCGTAACACTTATATTAACCGGCTTTGTGTTCATCTTTGATTTCATCTTATCGTTCTTAATGCGGATTGTGATTCGATAGAAAATTCTGTTATGACGCACAAGTGGTATGTTGTACACACCCAAACGGGTGCGGAGAGAAAAGCAAAAGCGAATTTGGAAACACGCGCTCAAACGGCCAGCCTGACGCATTTGATTAGCCAGGTATTGATCCCTACGGAAAAAATCAGCGAGGTCAAAGGCGGCAAAAAGAAAATTTCAGAGCGCAAGTTTTTTCCCGGTTACATCCTTGTGGAAATGGACCTTACGGATGAAGGATGGTATCTCGTCAAGAATACGCCGGGTATTTCCGGCTTTGTCGGATCCGGGAGAAGACCGGTTCCTTTGTCAGACGGCGATGTTTCAGGTATTTTGAAGCAGCAGGAAGAAAAAACGGCGAAACCAAAGCCGAAGGTAGAATTTGAATTGGGAGAAAGTGTCCGGGTTAAAGAAGGTGCATTTGCGAACTTCAACGGAACGGTGGACGAAGTAAATCCGAACAAAGGAAAATTGAAAGTCATGGTAAGTATTTTCGGCAGATCCACGCCGGTTGAATTGGAATATTGGCAAGTCGAAAAAATATAATAGCCGTCAGTCTTCGGCTTTCAGTCGTCAGCAAAAACTGATCTACTGACAGCTGATAGCTGAAAGCTGATATCTGAAAGCTGAAAAATGGCCAAAAAAGTTAAGACCAAAATTAAATTACAGTGTCCGGGCGGACAGGCCAATCCTGCGCCTCCGATTGGCCCAGCTTTAGGCCAGCATGGTCTTAACATCATGGATTTTTGCAAACAATTTAATGAGAAGACCAAAGATAAGCAAGGAACCATCATTCCGGTTGTGATTACGGTTTTTGAGGATAAAACATTTAGTTTTGTGATGAAATCTCCGCCGGTGGCGGCGCAGCTTAAAAAAGCGGCAGGCCTTGCGAAGGCGAGTGGTGAGCCGGGCCGGATCAAAATCGGGACCGTGAAACGTTCTGATGTAGAACAAATTGCCAGGGAAAAGATGCCCGATTTGAATACGACGAAGCTGGAACAAGCGGTCCGCATTGTCGAAGGCACAGCGCGCAGCATGGGGATTGAGGTAGCGCCATGAAACATCGCAGCAAACGTTATAAAGAGTCTGCGAAGGTATTTGATTCAACAAAGAGTTATTCGCTTCACGAAGCGGTGAAGACTTTGAAGAAGTTCGCACCTGCTAAGTTTGATCAGTCTGTTGGGCTTAATTTCCAATTGGGAATTCGGCCTGATCAGCCCAACGAAGCGGTTCGCGGCACCACCGCGCTTCCACACGGCAGCGGCAAGAAAGTACGTGTCCTTTGTTTTGCAAAAGGCGAAGCGCATCGCGCTGCTGAAGAGGCGGGCGCTGATTACGTCGGCGCTGAAGATTACATTAAGAAAATTGAAGGCGGATGGCTTGATTTTGATGCCGTTGTGGCTCATCCCGATTTAATGCGGGACATCAGCAAATTAGGCAAAGTGCTCGGCCCTCGCGGCTTGATGCCAACGCCAAAAACCGGAACCGTAACGCCGGATGTAAAGAAGGCGATCAAAGAAATTAAAGGCGGCCGCGTCGAATTTAAAAGTGATAAAACCGGCGGACTTCATGTGTTATGCGGAAAAAGTTCTTTTCCGGAAAATGCTTTACTCGACAATACAAAAACGGTGATTAAAGCCGTCATCGAGGCCAAACCTCCTCAGGCGAAGGGCGATTACATCAAACGCGTTACTCTTTCGGTTTCTCAGGGCCCGGGAATTAAACTTCGGGCCACGACGATGAGCGTGGCGGAGGAATAGGAGCACGTGATGCCTTCTTTAGGGAAAGAGTTGATGCTTCAGGAAATGGTGCGGACACTGGAATCGAAGGATTACATTTTCTTCGCCAGATATCATGGTTTGTCTGCGGCTGATTTCGTGGAACTTCGGCGCAAACTTGAAAAAGTGACCGACAAGACGGTAGCCGTTAAAAATTCAATTACCCGACTTGCGTTCAAAAAAATTGGGATTACCGATGCCAAAGGTCTTTTAAAAGGGCCTGTTTTCTTAGCGATTGGCAATAAAGAACCGCAGCTCATTTCAAAAGTTTTGGTGGAGTTTGCGAAGGGCCGTGAAAATTTTCAACTTGATGGCGCTTATTTGGAAGGAAATGTTGTTCCCGGCGAATACGTCAAATCGCTGGCAGCGCTTCCATCGCGCGAGGCGTTGATTGCCTCAGTGGTTGGCGGCTTAAATGCGCCCATTAGCGGATTTGTCAACGTGATGGGGCAATTGATCCGTTCACTTGCGATCGCTCTTGATCAAATTCATAAAACGAAAGCAAGCCAAGCTTCTTAAGGGAGGATTTAATTCAATGACAACGAAAGCAGCAGTAGAGGAAAAGGAACCAATGAACGAGGAAACAAAGGAAGCGAAAGCTGAAGGAAAAGCGCCAGCAAAAAAATCTGGCGATATTTCCAGCAAGCTTCAAAAGATTCTTGAAACAATTGAGCAGCTTACGGTTTTGGAGTTGGCTCAGTTGGTAAAGGCTTTGGAAGAGAAATTTGGCGTTTCCGCTCAAGCGGCAGTGGCAGTGTCTGCTGTTGGAGGGGCTGCGGCAGCGGGTGCCGGAGCAGGAGCCGGGGAAGAGAAAACGACTTTCCAGGTCATTCTTGTAAATGCAGGGAGTACAAAGATTCAGGTGATTAAAGAAATCCGCACCGTGACCAGCCTGGGTCTTAAGGAAGCCAAAGATCTTGTTGAAGCCGCGCCGAAAGTTGTCAAGGACAATGCTTCGAAGGAAGAAGCAGCCAAGATTAAGGCGACGCTTGAAGCAGCTGGCGCAAAAGTTGAGATTAAATAAATTATTAGCGCATAGCGCATAGCGTTTAGCGGATAGGAAAAATTCTTTTTCTATACGCTATACGCTCCACGCTGAACGCTTAAATGACCGGAGAAGACCCTATGAGCTCACTCATTAAACGGAAAAGTTTCTCAAAGATTCAGGATTGCATTGAACTTCCGAATCTCGTTGAGATTCAAATCAAGTCTTACGAACAGTTTCTTCAAAGCGATCGGCCCAAACGCCGCCGCAAACGTCAAGGACTTGAAGCTGCTTTTCAGGATTCTTTTCCGATTGAAAGCTTTGACGGAACATGCCGGCTTGAATATCTCGGTTATTCATTAGGAAAACCGAAGTATTCGATTCCGGAATGCCATAAGCGGGCCATGACGTATGCGGCTCCGCTTAAAGTGAAACTGCGCCTCGTTCGAAAGGGAATTGCAAAAGAGCAGGAAGTTTATATCGGCGAGCTTCCACTCATGACCGAAACAGGGACCTTCATTATTAATGGAGCTGAGCGCGTCATTGTCAGCCAACTCCATCGCTCACCCGGCGTTTCTCTTGAGGATTCTACTCATCCAAGCGGAAAACGCCTTTATAGCGTTCGCATTATTCCTTACCGCGGCGCTTGGATTGAATTTGAAGGCGATATTAATGATGTCCTCTATGCCTATATTGACGGCCGGCGAAAAATATTGGCCACCACGCTCTTACGCGCCTTAGGGTATTCTACAAATCATGATCTTCTCAAAGCGCTTTACCAAACGGAAAAAATAAAAGAGTTCGGCCGCGCTTCCTTTAAAAAGCTGGAAGGCGCTATTTTATCGAAGGATGCTATTGAGAGTAAAACGAAAGAGGTTGTAGCAACAGCAGGTTTAAAACTCACCAAAGAACTTTTAAGTACGCTTACCGACCGCAATATCTCCGAAATCGAAGTGGTTCGGCCGCTTTCTGAGGACTACGCGATGGTCAATACCTTAGAGCGTGATCCTTATCATAGTAAAGAAGAAGCACAAATCGCCATTTATCGGCGCGTTCGTCCCGGCGATCCTCCAACCGCTGATAGCGCTCGGGATTTGGTTGAGAAATTGTTTCATGATCCGCAGCGTTACGATTTGGGAACCGTAGGCCGATTCATGTTAAATCGTAAACTCGATTTGGATGTTTCACTTGACGAAACAACCCTGCGATCCGAAGACGTCCTGAATGTCGTACGGGCGCTTTTAAAATTAAGAAGCGGTGAATTGAAGGTAGATGACATCGATCACTTGGGGAACCGCCGCGTTCGTTCGGTTGGGGAATTGCTCCAAAATCAATTCCGCGTCGGCATGGCCCGCATGAAACGCTCTGCGTTAGAGCGGATGTCCATTTATGACCTGGATGCTGCGATGCCGCACAATTTAATTAATCCCAAGCTTATTTCCGCTGCCATCAAGGATTTTTTTGGACGAAGCCAACTCTCTCAATTTATGGATCAAACCAATCCTTTGGCTGAGTTGACGCACAAACGCCGGCTTTCTGCTTTAGGTCCGGGAGGTTTGTCGCGAGAACGTGCCGGATTTGAAGTGCGCGACGTTCATCCTTCTCATTACGGCCGTATTTGTCCCATTGAAACTCCTGAAGGCCCAAACATCGGACTCATTGCCTCACTCAGCACCTTTGCGCGAGTAAATGATGTTGGATTTTTGGAAAGCCCTTACCGGAAAGTTGAAAAGGGCCGCGCCACCGAAAAAATTGAATATTTAACTGCCGACCAAGAAGATAAATATGTCATCGCACAAGCCAATGCCGAATTGGACAAGCACGGACATTTTGTTTCCGATGATGTATCGACTCGTTTCCGGGGCGATTTTCCAAAGAAAGAGCCCAAAGATATTGATTATATGGATGTCTCACCCAGACAACTTGTCAGCGTGGCCGCCGCCTTAATTCCGTTCTTAGAACACGATGACGCAAACCGGGCTCTCATGGGTTCCAACATGCAGCGCCAAGCTGTACCGCTGCTTGAAACAGAGGCTCCGATTGTAGGAACCGGCATGGAGTACCGAGTATCTTGCGATTCCGGCGCCACCGTTGTGGCCAAAGCTCGCGGTACCGTGAAAACCGTTTCCTCAAATGAAATTGTGATTGACGATTTAATTTATAAGTTGAAGAAATTTGAACGCTCCAATGCCGGCACTTGCATCAATCAGCGGCCTTTGGTGGAGGTGGGCCAGAAAATTAAACGAGGGGATATTATCGCAGACGGTGCCGCTACCGAAAAAGGGGAGCTTGCTTTGGGCCGTAAT
>MHFM01000024.1:12239-16308 GCA_001804205.1 Omnitrophica bacterium RIFCSPLOWO2_01_FULL_45_10b | reverse complement strand
TATTCCTAACGTAAGCGAGGAAGCTCTAAAGGATTTGGATCAGGAAGGCATTGTTCGAATCGGTGCCGAGGTAAAGCCGGGCGATATTTTAGTAGGAAAAATTACCCCGAAATCTGAAACCGAACTTTCTCCCGAAGAAAAACTGCTTCGGGCCATTTTCGGCGAAAAAGCCGGAGATGTTCGCGATGCTTCGCTTACCGTTCCTCCGGGCGTTGAAGGCATTGTTGTGGATGTGAAGGTATTTCAGCGCAAGGAGCTGAAAGTCAAGACGCGTGAGGAGAAACGCCAAGAAACCAAGGAAATCGATGATATTAAAGAACATTATCAAAAGCGGATCGATACTTTGCGGCATGAGAGATTTTCCAAAATATCTTCTTTGGTCGTGAATAAAAAACTTTCGGAGGATTTGGTAGATGATGTTTTGGGTGAAGTTTTAATTCGCGCGGGGCGCACCGTTGAAAAAAAGGATCTCAAAAAGCTTGAACGATGCGATTGGGAATCAATTCGAATCGATGACGACCCCGAACTTGAAGAAAATATTCGCAAAATCGCCCGTGTTTGGGGCGATGAGATTGATGAATTGGTTGAGGAGCGTGCCCGGGAGGTTGACCGTGTTAAAAAAGGCGACGAACTCCCTCCAGGCGTGATCAAAAAGGTGGTCGCTTATGTATGTTCCAAACGCAAAATTTCAGTGGGCGACAAAATGGCTGGCCGTCACGGCAATAAAGGCGTCATTGCAAAAATCCTTCCTCAAGAAGATATGCCGTTCCTGCCGGATGGAACGCCGGTAGAGATTGTTTTAAATCCATTGGGCGTGCCGTCTCGTATGAATGTAGGACAAATCCTAGAAACTCATTTGGGCTGGGCCGGTAAAGTACTAGGGCTTCACCTCGAAACCCCTGTTTTCAGCGGTGCTAACGAAGGGGAAATTAAAGCAATGCTTCGGGAAGCTAAGCTTCCCGAAGATGGAAAAACGACGCTTCATGACGGCCGGACGGGAATGGCTTTTGATAAAAAAGTAACCGTGGGCTTCATCTATATGATGAAACTGGCCCATTTGGTGGATGACAAAATCCACGCTCGTTCCATCGGTCCTTATTCTCTTGTCACTCAGCAGCCTTTGGGCGGTAAAGCGCAGTTCGGCGGCCAGCGGCTTGGGGAAATGGAAGTATGGGCCCTTGAAGCTTATGGGGCAGCTTTTACACTCCAGGAATTGTTAACGGTAAAAAGCGATGACGTTATCGGCCGCACGCGGGTTTATGAAGCCATTGTAAAAGGCGAGCCAGCTCTTCAAGCAGGTACGCCGGAGTCATTTAACGTTCTCGTTAAAGAACTTCAGAGTTTGGCGCTGGATGTGGTTCCAGAAAAAAGATTTCAATCGCAGGCAGCTCAAGATTTGAGACATTCCAAAAAAGAAGACCGCAAGGAAAAAGCGAAAGAAAAGTTAGGAATCGTATAAGCGATCCCAAAGGGGACTATCCTATGAATTATGATGAGATTAATACATTTGATTCGGTATCGATTAAGATTGCTGCGCCGGATATCATTCGATCCTGGTCGCACGGAGAGGTAAAAAAACCCGAGACAATCAATTACCGGACTCTCAAGCCTGAGAAAGACGGCCTTTTTTGTGAGCGGATTTTTGGCCCAACCCGGGATTGGGAATGTAGCTGCGGAAAATATAAGAGAATCAAACATAAGGGAGTCGTTTGCGATCGCTGCGGTGTGGAAGTAACCCAATCGAAGGTTCGCCGCGAACGAATGGGACATATTGATTTGGTGACCCCCGTTTCGCACATTTGGTTTTTTAAGACCATGCCTTCCCGAATTGGAAATCTTTTAGATTTGACCGCACGTTCCCTCGAAAAAGTCCTTTATTACGAAGAATATATTGTCGTTGACCCCAAGGAAACACCCCTTAAGAAAAAAGCATTAATGGCAGAGGAAGAGTATCAAAAAGCCGTTGAGCAGTATGGCCCGGGCAGCTTTGTTGCAAAGATGGGCGCCGAAGCGGTTAAAGAACTTCTTTTGGATCTTGAATTAGACAAAATGGTTCAGAAGTACCAACGGCAGATTAAAACTTCCAAATCAAAACAAGCACGTGCCCGTGCGATTAAAATTTTGAAGATTGTAGATGCATTTCAACAATCCGGCAATAACCCTGCGTGGATGATTTTAGATTGCATTCCGGTCATCCCGCCTGATTTAAGGCCTCTTGTCGCTTTGGACGGCGGCCGTTTTGCGACGAGTGATCTGAATGATTTATATCGGCGCGTGATCAATAGAAATAATCGTTTGAGAAAGTTGCTCGAATTAAAGGCGCCGGATGTCATTATTCGTAATGAAAAAAGGATGCTTCAGGAAGCTGTGGATGCGCTGTTTGACAATGGCCGTCATGGCCGTCCTGTGCTTGGCGCAGGGAATCGCCCGCTTAAATCTTTGAGCGATATGTTGAAAGGAAAACAGGGGCGTTTTCGCCAGAATCTATTAGGAAAACGAGTTGATTATTCCGGCCGTTCCGTAATCGTTATCGGCCCGGAATTGAAGCTTCATCAATGCGGCCTCCCCAAAAAAATGGCCCTTGAACTTTTTGAGCCTTTCATTATTCGAAAATTAAAAGAGCGTGGGCATGTTCATACGATTAAATCCGCTAAAAAGATGGTAGAACGTGTGAAGCCCGAAGTGTGGGATATTTTGGAAGAAGTGATTCATGAGCATCCCATTCTTTTGAACCGCGCACCAACACTTCACCGCTTGGGCATTCAAGCTTTTGAGCCCGTTTTGATAGAGGGCAAAGCCATTCGAATCCATCCGCTTGTGTGCGCTGCATTTAATGCTGATTTCGATGGCGATCAAATGGCGGTTCATGTTCCGCTCTCCATGGAAGCGCAAATGGAAGCCCGGATTTTGATGCTTTCGTCCAACAACGTATTTTCTCCCGCAAATGGTTCTCCAATTACAATCCCTTCGCAAGACATCGTTTTGGGACTTTATTATTTGACCAAAATTAAAGAAAACGCGAAAGGCCAAGGAATGAACTTTGCCGATACCGACGAGGCAATGACAGCCTTCCAAGATGATCAAATCGAAAAACATGCTATTTGCAAACTTCGCTTAGCCAATGGAGAGTTTGTAGAAACAACCGTTGGGCGAATCCTGCTCAACCAAGTACTCCCAAAAGATTTTCGGTTTGTTAATGATGTTGTTGATAAATCAAAAGTTTCGCGCGTCATTGCCGAATGTTACCGTCAGTTTGGCCACAACGAAACCATTCTTTTGCTCGACCGTTTGAAAGCGCTTGGTTTTGAAGAAGCAACCAGTTCCGGCATTTCCATCGGGATTGACGATATTCAAATTCCGCGCAGCAAACAAAAAATGTTGGACGAAGGCCATCGTGATGTGACCGCTATTGAAAGCCAATATAAGAACGGATTGATTACCGACGGCGAGCGGCACAACAAAGTAATTGATATTTGGACCCGCATTACCGACCAGGTTTCAGACCGTATGTTTGAAGAGCTTGAGTCGTTTAACCCCATTTTTATGATGGCAGATTCCGGTGCCCGAGGTTCTAAACAGCAAATTCGTCAGTTGGCCGGTATGCGCGGTTTGATGGCAAAGCCTTCAGGTGAAATTATTGAGAATCCGATTACAGCCAATTTCCGGGAAGGCCTAACGGTGTTGGAATATTTCATTTCAACGCACGGAGCCAGAAAAGGATTGGCCGATACGGCTCTTAAGACAGCGGATTCCGGATATTTGACCCGCCGGTTGGTTGACGTGGCGCAGGATATGATCATCACGGAAAATGATTGCGGGACTTTAAATGGTATTTTTATCGAGCCAGTATATGAAGGCGAAGAAATCATTGTGAGTTTGAAGGACCGAGTTTTCGGGCGCATTGCTTTGGATAGCGTTGTTGATGTGGTAACGGATCAGCCCATTATTAAAGCAGGCGATGAAATTACGGAAGTGATTGCCGAACGGCTTGAGGAACTCGGGATCGAAAAGTTTCGAATTCGGTCTGTCCTTACCTGCGAATCAAAGCGCGGAGTATGTATGAAATGTT
>MHFM01000024.1:2980-12208 GCA_001804205.1 Omnitrophica bacterium RIFCSPLOWO2_01_FULL_45_10b | reverse complement strand
ATCGATCGGTGAGCCTGGTACACAGCTGACGATGAGAACGTTTCACATCGGAGGAACCGCTTCTCGCGTGGTTGAACAATCTTATTTTAAAGCGAGAAACGTTGGAAAACTTCAATATCACAACTTAAAAACGGTGATGATAAAATCAGGCGAAACGATCGTTCTGAACCGGAGCGGTCAAGTTACGATTCAAGACCAGACCGGCCGGGAATTGGAACGTTACACCATTCCTTCAGGAGCTATTTTAAGTTTCAAAGAAGGCGAAGAAGTGGTGAAGGACGCTATTTTCGTGAAATGGGATCCGTATATGGTTCCGATTTTTACCGAAGTTACCGGTAAAGTTCGTTTCGAAGATATTCGCGTTGGCGTAACGATGAACGAAGAAATGGACGCGACAACCGGATTGTTCGAACGTGTCATTATGGAACATAAGGAAGATCTGCATCCACAGATTATTATTGTGAGTGAGACAAACGAGGTCGTCGCATTTTATCCCATTCCAACCGCTGCGCACGTGGTGGTGAAAGACGGTCAAGCAGTGACGAGTGGTACTTTGATTGCAAAAACACCGCGCAAAATTGCAAAAACACGCGATATCACCGGAGGTCTTCCGCGCGTCGCCGAACTTTTTGAGGCAAGAAAACCGAAGAATCCGGCAATTATTTCAGAAATCGACGGAATCGTTGAGTTTGGAGAAGTCGTTAAAGGACAGAGAAAAATCGTCGTCAAAAGCCCGACCGGAATGACAAAATCCTATTTAATTCCGCACGGAAAACATCTCAACGTTTATCGCGGAGACCACGTTGTGGCAGGCCAGCAATTGGTGGATGGCCCTGTTGTTCCACAGGATATTTTACGCGTTTCCGGAGAACGCAAACTTCAAGAATACCTTGTTAACGGAGTTCAGGAAGTTTATCGCCTGCAAGGCGTCAAAATTAATGACAAGCATGTTGAGGTCATTGTTCGCCAGATGCTTCGGAAAGTAAAAATTGAAGATCCGGGCGACGCCGATTTTCTCGTGGGCGCTCAGATTGACCGGATTAGATTCCAGGAAGAAAATGAAAAGTTAATGAAGAAAGGCAAACAACCCGCAAAAGCGGTTGCCATTTTGCTTGGAATTACCAAAGCATCTTTAAGTACCGATAGTTTCATTTCGGCAGCCAGTTTTCAGGAGACAACGCGCGTTCTGACCGAAGCCGCAACAGCCGGAAAACGTGATTATCTCTTAGGCCTTAAAGAGAATGTGATCATGGGGCATTTGATTCCGGCGGGAACTGGTTTTTCAGTACATCACCGGTTTTCTTTAGCAACGGAAGCGCCTGATCCCGGCGCAGTGCCGCCGCCCGCTCCTGAGGAACAAAGTCAGGAAAAGCAGGAAGCAGCCGCAAAGCTTGGGGATGAATAATGCCGACGATTAATCAGTTGATTCGATTTGGCCGGAAAAAATTTAAAAATCGGACTAAATCACCCGCTCTTCAGGGTTCACCGTTTCGGAAGGGCGTGTGTTTGATTGTCAGAACACAAACGCCGAAGAAACCGAATTCGGCGCTGAGAAAAATTGCCCGTGTTCGCTTAACCAATGGCCATGAAGTCACCGCTTATATCCCCGGCGTAGGGCATAATCTTCAGGAGCATTCCATCGTTCTTGTCCGAGGCGGCCGCGTGAAAGACCTTCCCGGAGTTCGATATCATATTGTGCGTGGGAAGTTGGACACCGGCGGCGTTCAAGAACGGCACCGCTCGCGGTCCAAGTACGGCGCAAAAACGCCGAAGGCATCGTAGGGATCATCATGAGAAGGCGTAGAGCACAAAAGAGAAAAATTTTGCCGGATCCAAAATATAAGAATATTTTGGTGGCAAAAATGGTCAATACCGTTATGGAATGCGGAAAAAAATCTTTGGCCGAGCGTGTGCTGTACGGGGCCTTTGATGTTTTGAAAGAAAAAACAGGCAAAGACCCCCTTGAAGTATTTAAGCAAGCTTTAGATAACGCCCGCCCGCTTTTGGAAACGAAATCCAGGCGTGTCGGCGGCGCTACGTATCAAGTTCCCGTAAGCGTTCGGCCGGAACGGGGCAATGCGCTTGCCATGCGCTGGATGCGTAATTATGCCCGCGAGCGTAAGGGACTACCGATGCCTCAAAAATTGGCCAATGAACTTTTAGATGCTTATAACAAGACCGGCACTGCCATTAAGAAGCGTGAAGATACGCACAAAATGGCAGAAAGCAATAGGGCATTCGCGCATTATCGATGGTAATGACTATGGCGGAAACAACTGAAAAAAAGATTCATTTTCCTCTGGATAAAATTCGCAATATCGGAATTGCCGCTCATATTGATGCCGGCAAAACGACCACGACCGAGCGGATTCTTTATTACACGGGGAAAACCCATAAGATCGGCGAAGTCCATGAAGGAACGGCTGTGATGGACTGGATGGAACAAGAACAGGAGCGGGGCATTACGATTACTTCCGCTGCCACGACCTGTTTCTGGCGTGATTGCCGGATTAATATCATTGATACTCCGGGCCACGTTGATTTCACGATCGAAGTGGAACGCTCAATGCGCGTTCTGGACGGCGCGGTCTGTTTGTTTGGAGCCGTCGAAGGTGTTGAACCGCAGTCTGAAACCGTTTGGCGGCAAGCCGAGCGTTACCATGTCCCAAGAATCGCCTACATTAATAAGATGGATCGTGTCGGCGCTGATTTTTGGGCCTGTGTTGAGCAAATGAGGGATCGTTTAGGAGCGAATGCAGTCCCCCTCCAATTGCCTTTAGGTAAAGAGGACTTTTTTAAAGGGGTTATTGATTTAGTGACGATGAAAGCCGCAGTGTTTCATGATGAGACGCTTGGTGCCCAATATGATGAAGTTGATATTCCCGCTGAGTATCAAGAAGCAGCGAAAAAAGCGCGAGAATTTTTAGTTGAAAAGGTTGCTGAACACGACGATCAACTGATGCATAAATTTGTGGAAGGTCAGATGCCGACGCCTCAAGAACTTATGGCCGGCATCCGAAAGGCAACGATTAAAATTGAGATTTTACCCATTATTTGCGGGTCCTCTTACAAAAATAAGGGAGTTCAGCAGCTTCTGGATACCGTGGTTGATTATTTGCCCGCACCTTTGGATGTTCCGTCCACCAAAGGAAAAGACCCTAAGACAGGCAACGAATTAGAACGCCACCCAAGCGAAAAGGATCCGTTTTCAGGGCTTGTTTTTAAGATTGCGTCTGACCGTTTTGCTGGAGGCGGAAACTTCGCCTATGTCCGGATTTATTCCGGTGTTTTACGCGCAGGTTCTTATGTATACAACGCTTCAAAAAATTCAAAAGAACGAATCGGACGCATGCTTCTTATGCATGCCAATAAGCGCGAAGACATTGAAGAAGCAGGAGCCGGCAATATTGTTGCCGTGGTCGGGCTTAAAGATTTAAAAACAGGCGACACGCTTTGCGATGAAGCTCATCCAATTGTTTTGGAAACGCTTTTTATTCCAGAACCTGTTATTTCACTTGCGGTGGAGCCAAAGACAAAGGCGGATCGCGACAAGCTTTCAACGACTTTACAGCGCATGACGCAGGAAGATCCGACGTTCCGTGTCAAAAGCAATGAAGAAACGGGGCAAACCATTATTTCAGGGATGGGAGAACTTCATTTGGAAATTGTCGTTGATCGAATGCTTCGTGAATACGGCGTTCAAACGAATGTAGGAAAACCGCAAGTTGCTTTTAAGGAAACCATACAAGGCAAGGCGAAGGCAGAAGGAAAATATATTCGCCAAACCGGCGGCCGAGGTCAATATGGTCATTGCTGCCTTGAAGTTGAACCTTTAGAACGTGGCAAGGGAGTTGAATTTGTTAATAAAGTTGTTGGAGGAGCGATTCCGCGTGAATACGTACCGGCCGTGGAAGACGGCGCCAGAGAGGCATGTCAAAACGGTGTATTGGCAGGCTATCCGCTTGTGGATATAAAAATCACTCTTTTTGACGGCTCTTATCACGATGTCGATTCTTCAGAAATCGCATTTAAAATTGCAGCTTCTATGGGTTTAAAAGAAGCGGCTAGGAAAGCAAAGCTTGTCTTGCTTGAGCCTATTATGACGATCGAAGTCATTGTTCCCGAAGAGTATATGGGTTCCTTGATTGGCGATATGAATTCAAGGCGCGCCGTCATTCAAGAAATGGGAAACCGTGGGAATGTAAAGTTTGTGAAAGCTTTGGTGCCTCTTATGGATATGTTTGGTTTTGCGAGCGCCATTCGCTCTCTTTCACAGGGGCGCGCCGTGCCGTCTCCAATGGAATTTCATAGTTATAAGGAAATTCCAGGCAATATTGCCCGTGCCATTATCGAAGGGGAGCACTAACAATGGCTAAAGAAAAAGTACGCATTAAATTAAGGGCATACGATCACAGGATTCTGGATCAATCGGTTCAAGAAATAGTGACTACCGTAAAGCTGACCGGTGCGCGTGTTGTGGGCCCGATTCCACTTCCTACGGCTATATGGAAAACAACGGTTTTAAAAGGGCCACACATCGATAAAAAGGCCCGTGAGCAGTTTGAGATGAGAACTCATAAGCGGCTTTTGGATATTTTGGAGCCGACAGCCCGGACTGTGGATGCGCTGATGAAATTAGCGCTTCCGGCCGGTGTGGATGTTGAGATTAAATTATAAGGATATTTGCATGATCGGGCTTCTTGGTAAAAAAGTTGGAATGACTCAGATTTTTGACCACGACGGTAACCGTGTTCCGGTTACGGTGCTTGAAGTGGGTCCTTGTACAATTGTGCAGATTAAAAAGAAGGAAACGGATGGCTATCAAGCGATTCAGCTTGCTTTTGATGCCAAAAAAGAAAAGCGAACCAACCGGGCTGAGCTTGGCCATTTCAAAAAATCCAAATCAACCCCTAAGCGCTTTCTCCGCGAAATTCGGACAGAAAACTTGGAAGGCCTTGAGCTGGGCAAAGAGCTTCATGTCAATAATTTCGCCGTGGGTGATTATATCGATGTCATTGGCACTTCCATCGGAAAAGGTTTTCAAGGCGTCGTAAAGAGGCATCATTTCAAAGGCGGAGAGCGCGGACACGGTTCCATGTTTGGCCGAGTAGCGGGTTCCATCGGCGCTTCGTCGTTCCCATCCCGCGTTGTTAAGGGCATGCGGATGCCGGGACAAATGGGAAATGAACGCGTGACGGTTCAAAATCTACGGGTGGAAAAAATCGATCTTGAACATAATTTGATGGCCGTGCATGGCGCTGTTCCGGGCCACGAAAATAGTTATTTGATTATTCGGGAGGCTCTTAAAAAACCACGCCCGCGCAAATGGCGGTTTCCAGGGGAGCCTTTGGAAGAACTTAAGCTTCCCGAGAAAAAAGTTTCTACAGGAAAAGTAAAGAAAGCGGAAGCAACGCCCAAAAAGAAGCCAGCACAAGCAGCGCCGGCTAAGAAGAAGTAAAATTTTTATGTCAAAAGCGATTGTGTATCAAAAAGATGGGAAAAAAGCGGGAGAAGTCGAATTGAACGACTCTGTCTTTCAAGCACCGGTGAATCAGCGTCTCCTTGATTTGGTTTTAAAAGCGTACGCAGGAAATCAAAGACGCGGGACACATTCTACCAAAGGACGCGCGGAAGTTCGTGGCGGAGGAAAAAAGCCTTGGCGTCAGAAAGGGACTGGACGCGCCAGGCATTCGTCACGGCGCTCGCCTATTTGGAGAGGGGGCGGCGTTACCTTTGGTCCTCATCCGCGGGATTATGATACCGATTTGCCCAATACCATGAAAAAAGCAGCTTTGATTTCCGCTTTGAGCCTCAAACAAAAACAAGATAACGTTTTGCTTTTAGAGGACGCCATTTTGGGGAAACCAAAGACAAAAGAATTGGTCGGGATCATTAAGGCGCTTGGCTTAGATAAGTCTCGAACGCTTTTTGTGGTCAATTCAATGGACGAAAACTTGAAACGCGCTTCACGAAATTTGCAGCACTTATTTTCTATTAAACTTGCGCGGGATGTAAATGCTTATCATATCCAGCGCCGAAGGAAACTTTTGATTGAAAAACAGGCCCTTTCAACGGTTGAACAAAGAGCCTTGGACGAGACAGAAGTTCCTGAGGTCAAAGGGGCGAAGAAATGAACATTTACGAGGTTATTCGCAAACCGCTGATTACGGAAAAGGGCGCTCATCAAGAAAAAGCTGGTAAGTATTTCTTTCATGTAAAAACAGATGCCAAGAAACATGAAATCCGCGAAGCGGTGGAACGGATTTTTAATGTCAAAGTTGCCAAAGTGAACACGATGGTCTTCGGGGGAAAATGGAAGCGCGTTCGGTTTCAACCCGGCAAAACCTCCGATTGGAAAAAGGCCATAGTCACTCTGAAAGAAGGGCAAAAGATCGAGTTTGCTTAGAAAGATAAACGATGCCACTCATTAAATTTAAACCAACAACCCCAGGTCGCCGGTTCGGAAGTGCCCATGATTTTTCTGATTTAACAACCGATCGGCCTTATCGTCCGCTTACCGAGATTAAAAAGCGTACAGCCGGGCGGAATTCTTATGGCCATATTACAACGTATCACAAAGGCGGCGGCCACAAGCGCCGGATCCGGCTGGTTGATTTTAAGCGCATCAAGCACGGCGTGGAAGCTTCGGTGAAGACCATCGAATATGATCCAAATCGGACAAGCCGAATCGCACTGATTGAATACCAGGATGGTGAGAAGGCTTATATCCTTGCGCCGGATGGTTTGATTGTGGGGCAGAAAGTTTCAAGCGGTGCGAGCGCAGAGGTAAAAGTGGGAAATCATCTGCCTCTCAGAAATATTCCTGAAGGTACTCCGATTCACAATATTGAATTAGAACCAGGGCGCGGCGGCAAAATGGTCCGCTCAGCCGGTGCTTTGGCGCGGATCATGTCTAAAGAAAATGAATTTGCGCATTTGAAACTTCCTTCCGGCGAAGTGCGCATGGTCAAACTTGATGCTTATGCAACCATCGGCCAGTGTTCCAATATCGACCATGAAAATATTTCCTATGGAAAAGCCGGTCGCAAGAGATGGTTAGGGATTCGACCGACGACACGAGGTGTGGCGACGAATCCGGTGGACCATCCCATGGGCGGCGGCGAAGGAAAATCTAAGGGTGGCAATCATCCACAGAGCGCATGGGGCCAGTTGTCAAAAGGGTTTAAAACAAGGAAGCGCAATAAGAGCTCTAATCGTTTTATTGTAAAGGACAGGAGGAAGTAAACAAGTGAGCCGCTCAACCGATAAAGGGGCGTTTGTTGATGAGTACCTTTTGATTAAGGTTCAAAAAGCCCAAAAGGCGAGAGAACGTAAACCAATTAAAACTTGGTCACGCCGGTCCACAATTACACCTGATTTTGTAGGGCTAACCCTCGCCGTCCATAATGGGAGGGCTTTCAATAATGTGTTCGTCACGGAAAATATGGTAGGCCACAAGCTCGGAGAGTTTTCACCTACGCGGCTCTTCAGGAAACATAGTACCGCACAGGATAAAGCAAAGGCCATGGCTGCGGGAGCAAAGACATAACCTATGGAAGCTAGAGCAGTTACGAAATATATCAGAATTTCACCGCGCAAGATGCGCTTCGTAATCGATGCGATTCGAAGGAAGCCTGTCTCTAGTGCGTTCGCCATCTTGGAACATTTGACCAATAAAGGCGCACGTCTTGCTGCGAAGACACTGAAAAGTGCTCAAGCAAATGCCAAAGTGAAAAAGATGGTTGAAGACCGTCTTTTCATCCGCGAAATTAAAGCAGATGGCGGCCCGTCACTCAAACGTTTCATGTCTCGTTCCATGGGCCGGGCCGATCAAATTTTAAAGCGCACGACTCATCTAACGGTTGTATTGGGCGAGCGCGAAATGCCGGTATCGCAGCCCGGAATCGAACCTAAAGAAGGAAAAGCCAAAGGCTTTAATATTCTTAAGAAAGAAAAGAAAACCAAAGCAGCCGTTGCCGGCGCAGCGCGTTAATTTGTTTTCATAAAGGAGCAGATTGTGGGACAAAAAGCACATCCATTCGGGTTGAGACTTGGTTACATTAAGGATTGGCGAGCCAAGTGGTTTTCAACGCGCAAGGAGTATGTCCGTCTGCTTCATGAAGATTTAAAAATTCGAAAGTATCTTAAGGAAAAATTAAGATTAGCTGGTGTTGCGGATATTTTGATTGAGCGCTCATCGGGAAAATTACGCATTTGGATTTATACGGCACGGCCGGGACTTATCATCGGCCGCGGCGGCCAGGAAATTAATCGCGTCCGCGACGAAGTATCGAGCATGACAACAGGCGAAGTATTTCTTGATATCAAAGAAGTCGCGGTTCCTCAAACCAATGCGCAATTGGTTGCGGAAAATATAGCGCTTCAGCTGGAAAAGCGGGTTGCTTTTCGAAAGGCAATGAAAAAAGCCGTCGCAAGCGCGATGGGCAAAGGAGCCGGCGGAATTAAGGTCATGTGCAAGGGGCGTTTGGGTGGCTCTGAAATTGCGCGCGCCGAAGGTTATAAAGAAGGAAAAGTTCCACTCAGTACTTTTCGGGCTAATGTCGAATACGGTTTTGCGGAGGCGTTTACGACCTACGGAACCATTGGTGTTAAGGCATGGGTTTATCATGGCGAAGTGTTGGTGAAAAAGGAAGAGGCTCAACGCGCCAAGCAGTTTGAACAGCAAAAGATTCAGAAAGCAAGCCGAAAAGAACTCGCGGAAAAAGTAGCTGCCGTGAGTTCCGGGGAAACTCTTACCGAAGCCCCGCTTGTACCCGATGAGGTTCAAAAGCCATCGGATGGAATACAGTAAAGGAAAAACATAACACAATGTCATTAATGCCTAAGCGGGTTAAATTTAGAAAACAGCATCGCGGAAAAATGCGAGGCGTCGCCACCCGAGGCGCTGTAGTGAATTTCGGTGATTACGGCCTTAAGGCGATTGGCCATGGCTGGTTGACTGCGATTCAACTTGAAGCAGCCCGCGTTGCTTTGACGCGGCATGTGAAGCGCGGCGGAAAAGTTTGGTTGCGTGTTTTCCCGGACAAATCGTACACCAAAAAACCGGCAGAAACACGCATGGGAAAAGGCAAAGGCGCTCCTGAATACTATGTGTCGGTGATTAAACCGGGGCGAGTTTTATTTGAAATGGGTGGTATTCCAGAAACAATGGCTCGTGCAGCCCTGAGATTATGTGCTCATAAACTTCCTTTCGCAACTCGATTTGTA
>MHFM01000024.1:0-2958 GCA_001804205.1 Omnitrophica bacterium RIFCSPLOWO2_01_FULL_45_10b | reverse complement strand
TTCATAAGGAACTCTTTCAATGCCGTCTTGATGCAAAATTTGCAAAGCTTGAAAATGTCATGAGACTAAGACATGTCCGGAAAGATTTAGCGAAAGTACTAACCATTAAAAGAGAAATGGAACTTAAGAACAATGGCTAAGCGTCACCGGAAAGAGCAAGTTGGGGTTGTATTAAGCAATAAAACGCCTCAAACAACAATTGTAGAGGTGACAAACCTTGCGAAGCATCCTATTTTTCACAAGGTGGTCCGCCAGCGTAAGAAGTATGTGGCGCACAATGAACAAAGTACAGCTAAAGTGGGTGACAAAGTCCGAATTAAGGAAACAAGGCCGATGTCACGGACAAAACGATGGCGGGTCGTTGAAGTTTTAAGTGTGTCCAAATAATTTTGGAGTTTTTCAGATGATTCAGATGAGGTCTATTTTAGAAATAGCAGACAATACCGGCGCCAAGCGGGTAGCGATGATCGGTGTTTTGAATCGCCGCAGCAAGCGAACCGCAGAAGTCGGCGATATTATCACCGGCTCAGTAAAGGAAGCCCAGCCGGATGGAATTGTCAAAGCGGGTGAAGTGATAAAAGCGGTTGTCGTGCGTTCCCGTAATCCGATTAAACGCCCAGACGGCTCTTCGGTTCGCTTCAATTCAAATGCCATTGTCATTATTGACAATCAACAGAATCCACGCGGAACTCGAATTTTCGGGCCCGTGGCGCGGGAGCTACGCGATCTTAATTTTGCCAAGATCATATCGCTGGCCCCAGAGGTCGTTTGATCATGAAACTTAAAAAAGGCGATTTGGTAACTGTTACAACAGGTAAGGAGCGGGGGAAAAAGGGAAAAATCCTCAGAGTGCTTCCGGAAGAGAACCGGCTTGTGCTCGAAAGCCTGAATTTTGTTAAAGTTTATACGCGGCCAAGCCAGCAAAATCCAAAGGGTGGAATCACTCAAGTGGAAGGCAAGCTTCATCGATCCAACGTTCAATTAGTTTGCCCACGTTGTTCTAAGCCTACCCGGGTAGGTTTTCAGTTTTTAGCAGATAAGACGAAACAACGCGTTTGTAAGAAATGCAACGAAATTATCTGACGGGCAGAGTAAATATGGCCCGTCATCCTGAGCGAAGCGAAGGATCTCCGAGATTCTTCGGCCTTCGGCCTCAGAATGACAGAGGTTGAGGAGTACATTTTAATGGTTAAAGAGGCAGTTCAAAAAGTTGAATCAAAGCCAGCGAGGCTCTGGGAATTGTATCGGAATTCTATTGCTCCGACCATGATGAAGGAATTTCATCACCAGAATTACTTAGCGGTGCCTCGTATTGAAAAGATTGTGATCAACATGGGCGTCAAGGAAGGTTCCACCGACATCAAGTTGATGGAGCATCTTGCTCATGAGTTAGCTCAGATTACAGGTCAGAAGCCAGTGATGACAAAAGCTAAGAAGTCGATTTCTGCGTTCAAACTGAGGGAAGGTGTTCCGATTGGGTTAAAAGTGACGCTTCGTAAGACACGGATGTATGAATTTATGGATCGTTTGTTTAATGTGGCCATGCCCAGAATCCGGGATTTTCGCGGAGTTCCCACCTCCAGCTTTGATTCTACAGCCAATTATTCATTTGGGATTCAAGAACAATTTATTTTTCCGGAAGTGGAATATGACAAAATGAGAAAAATCCAAGGGATGGACATTACCTTTGTAATTTCCACCTTAGATAAAAACCAATCGAAACGGCTTCTGGAATTGTTGGGCGTTCCATTTCGTAAATAAGGGATGATTTATGGCAAAGACAAGTTTAATCGTTAAACAGCGGCGCAAACCAAAATTTAAAGTGCAAGGATATAACCGATGCCGTACCTGCGGCCGGCCGCGCGGCTATATCCGTAAGTTTGCACTTTGCCGAATCTGTTTCCGTGAATTGGCCAATCAAGGCCTTATTCCCGGCGTAACGAAGTCGAGCTGGTAAACCCCGTTAGAAACTCGGGCCACTTTTTATTAAAAAATAGGGTGAGAGAAATGAAATTTGTGAATGATGCAAATAATTTGAAAGAAGAAAGTTTCTAACGGGGTAAAGGAAATTATATTTATGGGAGCACCTACAGATCCAATTTCAGATTTTCTAACACAAATTCGAAATGCCGCACGAGCGGCAAAGCCAAATGTGACAACGCGGGGATCTCAATTAACGTTAAAGATTACCGAGATTCTCAAACGCGAAGGATTCATAGAGAATTTTAAGTCCGTCGAGGAAGGGCCCAAACGGTTCATTCGGATTCATTTGAAATATATAAAAGACAAGCAAGCTGCGATCAAGTCAATCGTTCGTATTTCAAAACCTGGTTTGCGTCAGTATGTCAATTGCGAGGAAGTGCCAAGAGTGTTGGGGGGATTGGGAGTTGCCATTCTTTCTACCTCAAAAGGTGTGATGACAGATCGTGAAGCTAGGGCTCAAAAGGTTGGTGGCGAATTGCTTTGCAAGGTATGGTAATCAATCATGTCGCGCATCGGTAGAAGACCCATTCCAATTCCACAAGGCGTGAAGGTCGAAGTGGCTGGGTCCAAAATTCATGTTGAAGGGCCAAAAGGAAAATCCGACTTAAACATTCATCCTAGGATGAAGGTGGCCGTTGCCAATAACGAAATTTCGGTCAGCCGGCCAACGAACATTGGCCAGGACAAATCCTTGCACGGCCTTACGCGCTCGCTCATTGCGAATATGGTGATCGGTGTGACGCAGGAATTTTCAAAAACGCTTGAGATCGAAGGGATTGGTTTTAAGGCACAATTGCAAGGCAAGAACCTTCAACTGGCGCTTGGTTTTTCACATCCTATAGATTATGCAGTTCCGGAAGGAATCAAAATTGAAGTACCAAAACCGACTTCCGTAACGGTGAAAGGCGTAGACAAAGTTTTGGTAGGGCAAGTGGCCGCGAATATCCGGTCTTTTTTTGAGCCTGAACCTTATAA
>MHFM01000023.1:8636-17684 GCA_001804205.1 Omnitrophica bacterium RIFCSPLOWO2_01_FULL_45_10b | reverse complement strand
ATAATGTGCTGTAAAATCTGCGATGATTCTAGCCACTGCTACACCAACTAAAAATTGCGACTGGGCCTGGTCAATCCATTGAATAAGATCTTCCACTTTATCAAATACGCCTCCCAAAATTTGCCCAAATATATTCTCTCCAAAAGGATCGGATTTAATAGTGTCTACTTGACTTTGCACTTGGCCACCACTCAAAGTGCCAAGATCCTGTTCCAGATTCGAAATAGGATTGAGAATAGATTGGGTTCCTATTCCATTAACAAGAGCGTATAGCAATTCCGCTCCTGTGCCAGGGACTCCACTTGATACTGTAGGAGGTACTTGTATTGCAATCTTGTTTACGAATCCTTCATCCAGAAATAGGTCTAAGGCAAATGGAATTAATCTAAACACTGCATTCCAGAAACTTCCGCTTGAGGTTTGGGTTGGTTCATCATCTGGCCCTTTAATAACAATTGTTTGGCCACCTTCTGGATTAATAGTGGCAATTTGATTTCCATTTTTATCTTTAAGCTCTCCTTTGCTTAATTGGCCATTTGTAACATCCCCTGCAAAAACGATGTCGCTAAATCCAAAGATGGTGGCGACCACTTTGCCTGCAATCAAAGCCCACTTACCTTGTGAATCCACACCAAAAGTTCCGATTTGGGTGACGCCGTCTTCTTTCTTTCCGATAAACTTCCCTGTTGAGTCATAAAAAAGTGAAGTTGTGCTATTCAGTTTCTGTTCCTGAACGGTTTGACCGTCAAGAATGACCATTACCTTTGCCGCTGAACCTAAGACACTTGAAATACCGCCTGCATTGAGGAGATTCTCAATGGTTTTCCGACTAAAGATGGAAGTAGCAAGAGATTCAAAAGCACCCGCCACTCCTTTTGATTGAATGAGGTCTGTGAATTGCGTCACTCCATTTAAAAGACTGCTCACTAAATTGAAGGGGCTTAAAAGCGTTTTACCAACGAGATCAAAGATCGAATCAAAAAGTCCTGTTTTTCCAAGGATGGATTCAACAGAGCCGATGATGTCTCCGCTTTTTAAAGAACCGAATACAGAATCAATCGTTTCCCCCGAGAAATCAAATCCAATGGATTGAACCGTCTTGGTAATAGCACCTTTTACTGTGTTCCAAACCCCACCCGGACCGCCGCCGCCATTGGGATTCACGAGATTGCCGACTAAGCCGCCGACGGTTGAAGAAATGGGAAGGCCGATTAAAGATGAAACGCGGGGGCTTAAGCCGATGGAAGTTCCCAGCGTTTGAACGCCGTACAAGGCAAGGCCGGCGCTGAGATCGGGGAGCACTTTTGAAAAAGCTTGCTGGAGTGTTGTGGTTGGATTTGCGATGGTGATACCATTGATGGCCCCGAGTGAGAGGCCAATCACACTTGAAAGCGCGGAATTAAGGCCCAGGCTTAGGCCGAGGGAACCGACGTCTTGGATGATCTGTGTGGTTCTTAAGTTCCCGAGAATCAAATCGGTTTGATTAAGGCCGGCATCAATTTGTTTTTGAGTAAGTTTGGTGGTAGCACCCAACACAACCCCCGAAGCAAGAGAACTGATCGTGCTTGAAAGATTTGGTGAGACACCGATTGCTTCAAGGCCTTTTGAGACCCCGATGCTTAAACCGTTTGAAACAGCTGTCTGGGCAATCCGCGTGGAAAGGTCCGCTGAAATTCCAAGGGAACCATTTAAAAAACCGCCAAGGCCGTGCGTAATCCCCCCGAAAAATCCCATCACCGGCTGAAATATCCCAGAGATGAATCTTCCTACACCTCCCAAAGCATTCGTGATTCCTGAGAAGGTACCTTTTAAAAGGCTTCCCAAGTCAAAGGCTTGAAATCCAATGGAAACGGCTCCGGCAATGGCTGAAATATAATTTCCTTTGACGATATCGATGACAACGGAAACGATATCGGCGATGATGGCAGCAATATCAAAAAGAGGTGCGATGGGGGCAAGGGGCGTAAACTTTAAGATGAAGCCAATGAGTCTCAAGAGGCTTCCGAAGAAAGCGCCCCGGATGGATTGGGATTCTTGGGTGGTGAGAAGTCGTGACGTCTGGATTCCCGCTTCCGCGGGAATGACAAGCGCGATTAAGGTTTCTTCGCCTGTCACATATCCCTTCCAAACGTTTAAGAATCCTTCCTTCGTGACTGTGATTGATTCATTCTGCTTATCAGCTCCGATGCCTGTGTCGATGTAAGTGACAGCGGACTCCGTAACGTTCGTAATCACTACGAAATGATTTCCGTTAATATGAGCAACGACACGGAGGCCGCTGTCATCCTGAGCTGCCGAAGGCTGCGAAGGATCTCCTGCTTGGGATTGCTTCACTTCGCTCGCAATGACGACAAGATCATCATAAGTCAGCTTGGCGCCTGAGAGTGTAAGGCCATAAAGTGCGGCGGTTTTATTTAAGGCAAAAATTGAAAGGATGAGATCGCCTTCATCCAAAGGTGTGATCACGCCAGAGAGAATGTCAATTAGGATGGCGCGAGTGGCCAGTTCAATTCTTTGCTCCGGCCGAGATTGCCACGCCCCTTCGGGGCTCGCAATGACGTGTTGGTCCAGAAGCGCTTCAAGCGCAAGAAATGCGGACTGGCCGAAGTGAAGCGGACGTGAATCAAGCCACGTAAGAATTTTCTGGGCATCGGATGAGGTTAATTGAATCAATTCCTGAGGCGTAAGGCCGAGCGCTAAAGCGGCCGCTTCCCTTTGAACCTGGGTCATCATCAAATATTGATTAATAAAAGAGGCAACGCTGGTTTTGATCTGATTGACATATTGCGTGCGTTCGACAAGTTCCCCAGATCCATTCAGGAATTGGGTGAGCGCCGATACAAGTGAAGTACCGGCGAGTGTCACTGCCGGTGTATTGGTCTGATTGGCCTCGTAATTGACTTGAGCAACCCAATAATTGTAATCACTCGAAGACGGATCACGGCCTAAGATTTTTCGGTAATAGTGATAGACAATGGGAGAGATTTCCTGCTTGAGGATTTCCTTTTTCAGTTCGACTTCCTGGCGCGAAATTTCGGTAAAAGCGGCGGCGGCATCAGATTCGATTTTGTCTGATGCGGCTTGCGCTTCCTGGTCGAGGCGGGCGTACGCATCCGCTTCCTGGCGATTTAGTTCGGCTAACTGGCCGTAGGCCTGATTCAAAGTATCGCGGCCTTGGTCTAAGGCATTAGACTTGGCCTTTTTGTTTTTGCTTCCTTTGGCTTTCGTGCCTTCAATTTGATTGATTTGATTTTGAATCTGGTTAATTTGGGAGTAGGCTTGACTTCTTGCGGAATCTGCTTGGGATTTAATTTCTTGATAGGCGAGCTCTTTTGCCTCTGCAATTTGGAGAAGGGCTTTGGCGCGCTCCTCTTCCACTCTCGCATTCGCTCGCGATACTTCATCCGGCAGCGCATCACGCGCGTGTTTTAGGAATACCCGAATCGGATTTCCTTCCGAATCGTATGAATATTCAATGAGCACATTCCCCTTTTCATCCAAAACCAAGCTCGGCTTATTATTTTCAAAAAGCGTAACGGTGCGATCGGCCTTTGATTGCGTTTCAAGCACTCCGTTTTGGGAATATTCTTGCGATACCACCGAGGCGGAATCCAAAACGGCTTCTCGAGCGGCGTAAAACCAGCTATCCAGTTTTGGATGCAAGGCCTCGAATCCATTTTGATACGCTTGAGCGGGAATAACACGCATAAGATTTAATTCCCGCTTGAGTTTTTCTCCAATCGTAGGATCCGGATTTAAAACAGAATTTCCGTTCGTATCGAAGACAAAGGCACCTTTGTCGCCAACAAACCGTTGGTCTGTTGGCCCTTGCGTATAGGTGTAATAAGATTGATCCTTTGTTTCAAAATGGAGAAGTAATTTGGTATAAGCATCTGTTGTATGTTCACCGGTTGGAACATCAAAGTGATCCCCTGTCCAGCGGGCGATGCCCTTGGAGATACGGACCTCATCGATTGCGCCATGCCAATATTCGTAATGGCCTGAATTATAGGTGTGGAGCCAGTCTCCGATCTCAAGGTCCCTGGTGGGCTGATAGTTGAAGGTGTCGGTAAAGGAGTCGATCTGGGTTCCGTTTAAGTAAATCTTGGAGGTTTGAGCGGAACGCGCCCAGGCCAAGTGATACCACTCGCCTTTATTAAGGTTTTGGCTGGTAATGTAATGGTATGGATTTGCAGTACTTTCGCCCGTATTAATCCGAAATTGGTTAGAGGCTTTATCATAAGCGATTTGCCATCCGCCGCCCGCATAAACACTGGCATCCAGAAGCACTCTCCAAATACTTGCATCAGAAGAGTTCGGGTCCCGTTGAAACCAGAAATCAGTGGTGAAGTCCTCGGTGCCGAAGCTGACGTCTTCCCGGCTGGAGGGAACGGACAAATAATCTCCGCTTCCGTCAAAACGAGCTGAAGCTTTTCCAAATTTGGCCTGATCTATGTCGAGCTGGGCATCTCCATAGGGTGGAATTAAACGGTCCCCATTGCTTGAATCTACAAAATCCTGAGACCCGTCAACTCCATCATCAAAATGAAGAAGCAGTTTGGTGTAGGAATCCGTTGTGTATTCACCCGTCGGAACGTCAAAATGATCTTCTGTCCAACGGGCAATTCCCTTGCTAAAACGAAATTCATCCATCGAGCCGTTGAGCCAAATGCCGCTTCCGTTTCGTGAGCCAATCCTAAAATCTGAAGATTGGTTAGAGATAGCGGCCGTGGTGGTCATGGTCGCTTCTTGATTGCCGTCGATATAGAGCCGGAAGGTACTCCCCTTACGGACAGCGGCCACATGATACCAAGAGCCGGGTGCGAGCTTTTTTACCGTCGAATAATTGTTGCCGTCAAAATAAAAAGTAAGTTCCCCTGCCGGATCGACGTAGAAGGTGTATCCCGATTGAGAGCCGGTGAATTTCTCAGCGATGATTTGATACGTGTTTAAGGACGCGAGATTCAACCAGGTTTCAATGGTAAAATCGCTTGTCCCCAGATCAAAGTCAGGGCTGCTAGGGCTGGCCAAATAATCTCCGCTTCCATCAAAAAGAGCGGATGCCTTTCCAAATTTAGCTTTGTCTGTGTCGATTTGAACATTTCCATAATTTGTGATGGAATACCCTTTATTGACGGATTCAATAAAATCCCGCGACCCATCAATTCCATCGGGGACACCCTGAAGCTTGACTCCAAGCAAATCGCCGCTAGATGAATATTTAATCTTATGATTTTCTGCCTGATCAAAACGAAGAAGTAGTTTGGTATCAGGATCAGAGACATCCTCTTCGGCGGATGGTGTAAAGTCTGAGGTCCAACGAGCTATGCCTTTTGAAAATCGGAACTCGTCCATCCAGCCCTTGAACCAGATGCCCGTTCCATTTCTTGAACCGATCTTAAATGAAGTAGACTGATAAGAAACAACATGATTGGAAGTAGCAGCCGCTTCAGTTTTTCCATCAATAAAAAGCTTCCATGAACTCCGATTTCTCACAACAGCAACGTGATGCCATTCGTTAAGGGAAAGAGTTGTGGCCGATGAAAGTAAAACGGTACCGCTATCGACATAAAAATAGACGCTTCCGTTTCCATACGTATAAAGGGTGTAACCAGATTGTCCTCCCGTAAACTTTTCGGCAATGATATGGTAGGAGCTGTCCCGCTCTACAAGTTTCACCCACGTATCGATGGTGAAATCATCTGAGTCCAGATCAAAATTGGTACTGTCAGGGCTGGCTAAATAATCCCCGTTTCCGTCAAAAAGGACTGAAGCCTTTCCAAATTTAGCCTGGTCGGTGTCGAGCTGAATATCTCCATATGGAGCAATGAAACGTTCTCCATTGCTTGAATCAATGAACTCGTGCGAACCATCCACTGCGGGACGATCAAAAAGTTTTGAATCCTGGTTTTGAATCCAAGCCGCGGCGATATTTCCGTGGACGTCATTTTCATAACCATAGGTCAAATCACGGCCTTCGGAATCCTGAACTTTTAAAATTCGGCCGTTTTCATAAATGACATGGGTTCCATCAGGATAAAAGGTTTCAAGGAGCTCGCCTTCCTTAAAAATTTGTCTTATCCCCGATGGATCTGTAAGGGTTGCCTTTGCGATTTTCCGGTTTTCATCGAGAGTAATTTCTGTAATCGTTGAACCGTCGGTTAGGTGAACGATAACGGGATGACCAAATTCGTCGTAATCCACGTTTGAGCCGTCTAAAAGCGTTCGCTTGACGAGACGCTCTTCGATAATTTCGGCGCCGTCAGAATTTAAAGCGTAATTGTAGGCGTATGTTTCGCCGTCCCGTTCCAAAGATATTAACTTTTGATTTTGGCCGTACGTTCGAATCGCACCCACTTCATCCGTAACAACGGTATTTTCTCCTTGATAAGCGTATTGATAAGTATGGAGAATGCGCCCAAGCCGGCTCACCTTTACCTGAGAAACTTTGCCTTCCGAGTAGGAATAAGACGAAAGAACGGATGTATTTTGATCCAGCAAGGTCAAGAGAAGCTCATCTTGATAAATTTTAAGCGCCATTTCTTCCAAATCCTCGATCACGGTTTGCTCGTTTCCGTTTGTATCGAACACATACGAATACTTGAAGGTAAGCACGCTGTCTTTTTTAATCTCACGAATTTTTCCGTAGCGGTAAGACACTTCAAATTCATGGGGATTTTGAGCCGTCGCGTGAATGAACGAGCGGATGGGTTGTTCATTTGCATCAAGGAATGTTTCCAAATTGCCCTGCGTGATTTTAGACGATAAAATCTCTCCTGCGTTGTCGCGCTCATACGTATAGATTTTAATTTCTTCACCCGGCGTTTCGATTTGAAAGGGCTTATTGCCGAGGAAGCTGATGATTTCATTATTTTGTTTGATCAATTTTTTAAGGCTCAAATCCTGGGCGTATTCAATCCGAACGACGCTGCCTGCGGGCGGTAGGATGGAGGAATCGAGCGTGGCCACAATATCTATCGGCGTGTAATTGAAATGGTACGTGAGCGCGTCCGGTGTAATGATCTTCGTTACTTTGTCAAAATTGAAAAAGATTTCGGTATTGTCCGGCTCAATGGCTTGAACAAGCTTGAGATTTTCATACACCCATGTCTTTCCTTCGGGATCCACGATTTTGGCGCCGGTAACCTCGCCCGCCGTATTAAACACTAAATCATAAATCTCCGTGCCATCCGCCTTCTGGATAAACTCGATCGTATTGGAACCCTCAGCGTAATGAACTATGGTACCGTCAAGCGCCACTTGCATAAGCCTGCCGCTTGAATCATAGCTCGCCTTAAGACCGTTCTGAGTCACTTCGGAAACAAGAATATTGGCGAAGGTACTTTCTTCGAATGCAAACGAAACCGATGCTCCACCCGCATCCGTCTGAGTTTTAAGAACGCCGTTTTCAAACGTAAAGATACGAGCATCCTTCGCACGTGCTTCCTTCAAATTGGAGGTCGTAGCGTCATATTTCAAAAAGACATACTCAATGACATCAAGTTCTTCGACCAAACCGGCATAGGCACGGCTTACGCCGCCTGAAGTCACAAACATAGCCGGCTGAATGATTCGCTCGCTTCCTTGAAGCGCATCAGAATAAATTACCTTTCGGCCGTCTGATTTTTGGACAGAATATAACCGTCCACTTTGATAAGTGATTAAAGTGCCGGTAGTTTTATTTAGGGCTGATTTGATTTTGCCATCAGCTGCATAAACGGTTTTGTATTGACTGTTCTCAAGCATAGTTTCAAGAACTTGGCCGCTTGAATCTTTGAGATACGTGTACAAAGTTTCAAGACCACTTGGGGAAATCACCTTTTCAACTTGGCCTGCGCGGAATAGAACTTGGGTTCCATCGGGTTTGCGATAACCCAGAACTTCCCCGCCCCGTAACACTTGAATGGCACCGTCGGAAAGAAGTAAATCGCCATCGGTGATATTTCCGGCGGCATCCAATTGAATATGATTCAGCAAGGTGCCGTCCGTAAGTTCCACTTGCGTAAGCTCGCGATCCAAATACTTGAGGACTTCACCGTTTTGAGTGGTCAGCGCGAAAACGGGCGCATTATTATTCGGAGCTTCCAAGCTTGCATTCAGCGTTACAGTAAATGTTTTGGTGGTTTGGTTTCCGGCCTGATCAGCTGTGGTCACAGTTAATACGTTAGGCCCTTCTTTTTCAAGAATCCGAAGTTCATCCACGGCTGCGCCATCAACTGTGTAAGCCAGATGATAGGCAATGTCATTCGTCTCGGCGGCAGAAGTAAAAACAATCGTCGGCGGAATTGTATCTTGCTGAACACGAGCGCTTTCTGTGGCTCCAAAACCCGAAGGCACAAAGTTAGGATCTTTCGTCAGCAAAATCTTATCAAATTTGAAACCGTCTTCTCTCATCCAAACATTAATCGTATGAGCTCCGGCAGTAGCGATATTGATTGTTGCCGGCACTAAATCCCACGTGCTTTTTGTCCATGAATAACTTCCGACTGTAAAATTATTAATCTTGTCCGAAGAAGCCAAGGCCACACCGTCAAGACCGACATGCACTGAATCACTTGACATATCTTGAGCATAGCCGCGAACCCAGACATAATAGGTTCCAGGATTTTGAACTTCAATTTTGTATTGGAGTTCGGGGCTCACAGTTGTATAACCCGTCTCCTGAAGAACATTTGTATCAGGACCTGCCGAGAAATATCCTTCACCGGCAAAACCTGGTTGAATTGTTTGAGCTGTCCAACTTTTTCCACTCCGAGAAATATTCGCATGGGGATGTTCAGCTTCAATGACCAGAAGGCCGGAGGATTCCCGGAATGGCATCGTAGCAGATGGAGGTGAAGCAGTTGTAAAGGTTGAAATCACAGGAGGAGGGGCTGGGTTTCCTGCCTGATCCTTCGATTTCACCCGGTATTCATAAGTCGTGCTGGCATTCAGTCCTGTGAGGCCAACCGAATGGCTCGTGACGAGTAAGGTATTGAGCGTTGTGTTCGTCCAAGTGGTCGTTCCCTGGACGCGGTACTGCACCTGAGAATCACTGGCTTCATCCGT
>MHFM01000023.1:8282-8583 GCA_001804205.1 Omnitrophica bacterium RIFCSPLOWO2_01_FULL_45_10b | reverse complement strand
TGATGACGGGAGGTGTTGTGTCCGATACGATAGTGGTTGAAAGAGCCTGGATTTCTGTTTGAGTGAGAGCGCGGTTGTAAACTCGCGCCTCGTCGATTAAGCCTTTGAAATAGAAACTGGAAGGAATGTTCACCCAGCCATTAAGGTTATCGTATCCGATTTTCCAATAGCCTGAGAAGTTCTCCCCTGAAATGACATTCACTTTACTTGCGATTAAATTACCATCCATATAAAGCTGCATCCCAGCACTGGAAAGCGTGGCCGCTACATGATGCCATTGGCCGTCATTGTAGGAAGCTGT
>MHFM01000023.1:7320-8271 GCA_001804205.1 Omnitrophica bacterium RIFCSPLOWO2_01_FULL_45_10b | reverse complement strand
GTCATAATTTCCACTTTGTCCTATCTGAGTTCCGCCAAATCCAATCAGTTTTCCGCCTGTCGTGGTGGTCGTCTTAAACCAAAGAGAAAGACTAAACACATTGGGACCTGGGGAAGTCCACTTGGCGGTTGAGACATAATCATTCGTACCATCGAAATTAAGACTACCTATGTTCGCCATAAAATTGAGATTCGGGTGATCTGTGCTTGCGGTGATACCGCCCTGCAAGGTGCCATTATTACCAGTTCCCGATTGATCCGTTGCAGTCCCCCCTTCAAAATTAAAATAAGTACTTAGTCCTATTTCAGAAAGAGGTGCAAGCGTCGTAAAGATCGGAAGCGGGCTCGGAGCCCAAGTGGTCGGGTTCCCTGCGGCATCCTTTGAGGTGACCCGGTATTCATAAGTGGTGCTCGCTTGGAGTCCCGTGAGTAAGACTGTGTGATTCAAAGTCATGGTTGCATTCGTTGCGGGTAACCAAGTGGTTTGCCCTTGGATCCGGTATTCCACCAAAGAGTCAGAAGCTTCATTGGTGGTCCAAGCAATGGTGGCTCCGGTTGAAGTAACGCTGCTTGAAGTCACCGCACTGATGGTTGGCGGTGTCGTATCGGGAGGCGCCAAGGTCGTCAAGGTTGAAAGGGTCGCTTGAGTCGCAAGGTTTCCCGCCGCGTCTTTCGACTTCACCCAGTATTCATAGACGGTGCTCGCATTCAGTCCAGAAAGTGCAATCGAATGGCTCGTGACGAGTGAGGTATTGAGCATCGTGTTCGTCCAAGTGGTCGTTCCCTGGACGCGGTACTGCACCTGAGAATCACTGGCTTCATTGGTGGTCCAGGTAATCGTAACACTAGTAGAGGTAAGATTATTAGCGGCCATGTTTGAAACGACAGGCGCTTTGGTATCAAGCGTGACCAAATAGGGCTTAGTGCTTGAATTCCCAGCAAGATCCGTTTT
>MHFM01000023.1:6422-7293 GCA_001804205.1 Omnitrophica bacterium RIFCSPLOWO2_01_FULL_45_10b | reverse complement strand
CTTTGTGCTCGAATTCCCTGCTAAATCCGTTTCGGTAACGGAAAGAGTATTTGTCCCTTCAGTCGCAAGGGTAAGGGCTTTCGATTTCTGGGCGCCGTCCACCGTATAAACTAAAGTGTAATTAAGATTATTGGTTAATGAAGCGGAATTAAAAACAATGTTTGGCGGAACCGTGTCAAGTGTAACCGTCCAATTCACTTGAGTTTGATTGCCTGCTTGGTCTTGAAAAGTGCGTGCAATCACATTGGAACCTTCTTGTAAAGTAATGGATTCGATTTGTGCCGTACCGTCTACCGTATACGTTAAGGTATAAGCAGAATTTTTAGTAAGCGCCGCTGAAGTCAGAATTACTTGAGGCGCAATGGTATCAAGAATAATTTGCTTTGAATAAGATTGACTCGCGTTGCCCGCTTTGTCGTAATACGTCACATAAACGGTCTTTAAACCATCATCTGGTATAAGTGTAAAAGGTTTGGTCGGAAAGTAATCTTCAGGCAGGAATACTGCAGCAGTCACCCTGCCGTCGGACAAAATCATTTTGTCAAGCCCGCTTCCGACATCCGTCCCAGAAAGACTCAAAATAACATTGACGGATGTCGTATAATCCGCACCGGAATTAATATCAATAGAGCCTGTTGGAGCAATCGTATCTAATGTAATCGCTTTCGAATAAACCACGCTCGCATTGCCTGCTTTGTCGTAATATTTGACGTAGATTGTTTTCGCTCCATCACCAGCTGGAAGCGTATAAATTTTTGAAGCCGCGTAAGTTTCCGGTGTGCTCCAAGTTAAATTATCGGGTGAAAAACTCATTTTATCCAGATTGGCGTCCGCGGCTGATAAATTTAAAGTGACCGAGGCAGAAGTCGCG
>MHFM01000023.1:0-6413 GCA_001804205.1 Omnitrophica bacterium RIFCSPLOWO2_01_FULL_45_10b | reverse complement strand
TTGATGGAACCCGTTGGAATGACAGTATCCCGAGTCGTTGAAACGCTAACCGCCGTGCTTTGGTTTCCCGCATTGTCCTTTGCGGTAATTAAAAATGAATTAGAACCTTCGGCCAATGAAGCGGAATATGTCCAAGTGGTTGCGGAATTTAAAGCGACCGCTTGAACGTTATTGATCCAAATTGAAGTGTTTGCGGGTTTCGTTCCGGAAAGCGCGACCGAAGAACCATTTGTATATTGAGAAAGTGCATTCACGGTCGGCGGGCTTACCGTAACCGGTGTTGATGAAGCTCTCAGACTTTCAGCCGGGCCGAAGGAAGCAGGAACATAATTAGCATCTTTCGTTAATATGATTTTATCTAGGAAAAATCCGTCGTCTCCCATCCAAACGTTGAGCGTGTGTTCGCCCGGAGTGGCAATATTGATGGTTGCGCGCACGCCATCAAAAGTGTCTTTCGTCCACGTAAAGCTGCCGTAAGTAGAAAATTTAACGCGGTCTGAGGACGCCAGAGCGGCTCCATCCAGACCTACATGGACCATGTCACTCGAACTATTCCAAGCAAGGCCTCTCACCCATACATAATAAGTTCCGGAAGTTTGAACATTGATTTTGTATTGAAGCTCGGGGCTGCTGGCCGCAAAGTTCGTATCATAGCTCACACCGGTATCGGGACTGGCAAAGGGATAACCCGATCCTGAAAAACCAGCCACGGAAGCCCAGGTGTCCCAGGTTTTTCCATTTCGCTGGATGAGTTGTTGCCGATTCTCCCCTTCAATCACGAGAAGCCCGGCTGATTCTTGAAAGGCCAAAGCGGCTTCCGTTGTGGTCAGCGTCTTAAAGGTGGAAACGCTCGAGTAAACGGGATTTCCTGCCCTGTCTTTGGATTTCACCCGCCAGTAATAAGTAGTTCCCGCTGCGAGACTTCGGATCGTCCAGGAATGGTTGGTAACATAGGAATACTCGCTCGTGCTCGCTCCAAGTGAAGAAGTGGTTCCGTACTCAATCGCAGAATCTGTCTGTTCATTCGTCACCCACGCAATCGTAGCTGTGGTAGAGGTGACTGTGGAGGGAAGAGCTGTGCTTGTGATGGTGGGGTTGAAGGTATCAAGTGTCGTTGAAACCGTGATCGGACTGCTTTGATTGTTCAACGTATTCTTCGTCGTGACCGAAAAGGTGTAAGCGCCTTGAGCCGACAAAGTCATTGGCGCCGACCAAGTGGTTGAAGAATTTGCCGCTACTTTTTCAACGCCATTGACCCAAACAGAACTATTGGCTGGTTTTGTTCCTGAAAGCGTCAGTGTGGTTTGATTCGTATAAGCTGGAACGGGGTTCACTGTGGGAGCTGTAATTGCCGGCGTTGAACCCGGTGTCGTCACTACAAAATTATCCGATCGAACATAATAGCCGTCTGAAGCAATGCCTACTTTCCCTGTTGTAAAGGTGGCGTCTTGCACGGAAACCCTTAAGATGCCATCCACATAAAACTTGAGCGTTGAACCTTGTACTGAAAATTTAATCTGATGCCAGGTACTGGCCGTAAACCAGGCGCCGTCATAAGTGGGCCCCAATTGAGTCGACACACCGCCTACCACCTTGAAAATTTTGGCATCCCCATCCCTTCCCACTTTGGCGTAGTAGTAATTGCTGGCATCTTGATACCGAGCAATGAGCCCTCGTGCCGTCATCGCGTCCGTATAAAAGGTGTCCATCTGCACATCATAATCATTGCTTGAAAGCGTCCCTGTGTAGGTGAGCTTTCCTGCGGAGGTGCAGCAGTTTTGATAAAGCGTCTGCTGGCTGTCGATCACAAAGGCGCCCTGAACCGCCGTCCAATTCGTAGTCCCAAGGCCTGCGGTGCGGTTGAAGTCATCCGTGAAGACGGAAACGTCTGCCTGGCGGAAGATTTCCTTTTTCCTTTGCGAGGAGACCTGATTGAGCTTGTCCATTTCATAGATGAAGAAATTAAGAAGGCCTCTTGCTTTCACCAATTCGGGATCATTGGCTTTCCTGACTGCCGCCACAGATTCCTCTAAAGCCTGAATGAATTCAGAATAAGACATCTCTTGGAAAGTTCCTTGACTGTCATAAGCATAAACCGCATCCCTATGAATCACATATTCCAAGTCCTTGCCGGCATGCTCAAGATCCAAGCGGCTTGGCCCCGCTTCTTGGTGATCCAAAGGATGGGTGTGGGCGGTAAAAGAGGACTGCTTGAGGATTTCAGTGACAGGTTTCGTGACCAGTATTTCATGACCAGCGCCTGAACTAAAGAGCACAAGCTCGCCATGAAGGACGGCGATTCCTATTTCAAAGGAAAGTTCGCTCAACGCTTCGAGGTCTTCGGCTGTAAGAGATTCAACCACCACAGCGGAAGCGTATTCAGGCCTTAAAAGATCAAGGGCATCTTCAAATTCATAGCGTTCGTAATCGTAATCTTGACCGTCATTGCGAAGCAGCGTTCCAAATGAAGCTGAAGCAATCCCATTTATTAATTTTTTCCCATAGGATCGGGATAGCCCCTGTGGGGCAATCTCTGAGATTGCTTCGTCCGGTCCATCCGTTGGCCGTCCTCGCAATGACGAATGTGTCAAATCATCATCCGGCAAGGAAAGTGGTGTATCACCTTGAAGAAAATCAATGGAATCTTTTCTGTCATCCCCGAATGCATTAATCGGGGATCCAGAGATTCCCGCCTGCGCGGGAATGACATCGGAGGCTTGAGCGATGCTTTTTTCCGGAATTTGATTTTGAAGCCGCTCTTCAAGCGAAACTGGTTCAGCCCAACCCGGCGGCGGAAGAATTTGAAGCGAGGTAAAGGAAAATAAAACGACAAGCGAAATAATTCGAATAATACAGCGGTGTGATCTTCTTCTGAGCGTTTTGGCTGCCATGGAGTTTCGCTCTCTCGCTTTCTTACTTCAAGGCAAATCCTAAACGCGCAGCGAAGATAATACAATGGTGCGCCCGCACAAAATGAACAAAACTATATTCTCAATAGATGAATCTAGTCTGAATATACTTTCTTGATAAAACCTGAGGGGATTAAAGCTATTTGACGGGAAAGGTCAGGAGAAACGTGGTGCCACCGCCTGAGGAATGCTCCACAGTAATCCGGCCGCCGTTGCGCTGAACCAGTTGCTTAACGATGTATAAGCCAAAGCCGACGCCCCCTTCTTCGGAGCGGCCGGTATAAAACGGCTCAAAAATGTGGGGAATCACTTCGGGAGCAATGCCGTGGCCGGTATCTTGAAATGAAATTAGGATGGATGGAAGCGGCTCCAATCGATGGGATGCTTCAATGGTCAATTGCCCTCCTCCGACCGTTGCTTGAGCAGCATTCATAATGAGATTGAAAAAAATCTCTTCGAGATCCGGAGCAGATGCGTTGATTTGAGGAAGATCATCAGGAATTAATTTTACTAATTCTAAACATTCTAAATAATGCTCTTTCTGGAGCCCGGCAACAACACGCTGTAAAATCTCTTTGATAGAAGATTTGTGGCCGTTGTGATTTGAAGGGTGATGGTTATGGCCGTTTTCAGCGATTTTGTTTAACTTTTGAATAATGCGGAGAACGCGGCTGATTTCACGCGCAGATTTTTCAAGAACTTCCCTCGTTTTGTAAACTGCCATTCGGCTTGAGCGCGCGGAATTTAAATGCTCGAGGTGGGTTTCAATCAAACTCTTGGCAATATAGAGCGGATTCCTAATATCATGCCTTAGGTCTGTAAGGCGTTTTTTTAATTCCTCATTCCCCACTGTGGAGTCCTCCTTTCTGTTGTGGCGGGAAATATTGAGCCATCGGGAATCCCGGTGGCTCATCCTGAGCCCCGAAGGGGCGTAGGATTGCCATAAGGAAACCCTCTGCCAGTTTCATTGGACTTAAATTTAAATTCAATGAAGCTGGCGAGGGTGAGAGGTCGGGGGAATTTTCTCCGACCTCTCAAATATTTGAAACTATACCCTATGGCAAACCTTTTTTCAAATTGTAAGCCACTTAAAATACAGCACTTAGAACTTACTAAAGCGATCCATAGAACGCTTTAAAAACATGATTTCAAATAGGTTATAGGGAAATTGAAAAATGGAATGAAGTGAAAATGGCCGCGTGAAAATATTTTTTAAAAGAGACTATGCGGGCCTTGCGTGTAGGAAAAGCTTAAGAACGTGACAAATACTACTGGACGAGTTTATTGCCGGGTTTACGAGGAGGATCCGTTTTGGAACGCTCTGGAATTTTGGGATGCGTCTTAAATTCGGGAGTAAGCTCGGCATTAACTTTAGCATATTCCGGAGCTTCATCTACCGAAGCGACAATGGCGTTAATGGGACATTCGGGAAGGCATTGGCCGCAGTCGATACAAGTTTCGGGGTCAACAATCATGAACAGCTCGCCTTTGTAACTCCCGGGGTGAATGCAATCAACCGGGCATACCGCAACACAGGATGCATATTGTTCTCCCAGGCACTTCTCTGTAATCACATATGGCATTTTGTTTCTCCTTCAATCCTATGGTTGAATAAAAATAGCGTTTTTAAATCTTTTATTCCGGACTTGCCCAATATAACGGCAAGCTCTGCTTAAATCTTAAGCAGGGTTAGGCTAACACTTTTTCTCCTTAATTGCAACGGCAACTTACCAAAAAAACGCCCTCGAAAAAGTAGACACACTACATAGGCCGAAAACTGTGACCTCAAGCTGATTTTGGGAATGCTTATTGCTTTAAATTTTTGGAACTGATTCCGAAGACCTGAAATAACTGACGGTGAGAATCTAAAAGGTAAAGATTCTTGATCTTTTTAAGGTCTCCGTCCTGAATGACAACGAGGGCATCTTCCAATACAAAACTTGGCAAGGGATACAACGTAGAATCTTTAATAGGCTGGCGAAGAAGTTTTTGTTTCACTGCTTCTACATTCACTTTGTTTTTCGAATAATTCATTTCCAGAGCGTCCGTTAGTCGATATTCGAGTAATTCATTTTCTCTCCTTAGGTTCATGGTTCATGCACACATCCTTTCTGAATTTTTGATAAAGGTACCCGATGAAGTGTGCGGAATGCAACAGCAAGGCCGAAAAAAAGCGGGAAAAGCCTAGTGTCAATATTTCAATCTATTGTGACGAGAGCAAAAAAGGAGTTGGCTTCCTTCGAGAAAAACTTTGTAAAACTCTGGGAGGTTTTAGCTGTAAAAGAGCAAAAAAATAAAAATGGCGGCCATACTCTCAGATTAATTTTATCCATCGGAAGCGAGGACAGACTTGCGCTCAACTAACTTTATTGATTTGAGTTCTGCGCTTTTTCACAACAACCCCTTCTCCCCCTTTCCGCCAGAGGACGGATCCGCCTTCGGCGGAGGGGGAGAAGGTTGGGATGAGGGGGTAAATCCTCCGATTCGTCCCCTCACCCTAACCCTCTCCCTTTTAAAAAGGGAGAGGGGATTACTGGAGATAACAAAAAATGCAGCACTGACTTTCATTGATGAAAATAAATCGGCAGTCAGTACAGTCCTGATTTCCAATTGATATAAATTAATGAGAATCAGGGCAGCGCTCAAGTTTATTGATTTTTATAATGAAAGTCGGGGCTGCACCAGCTTCCAATAAAAATTAATTGAGAGCTGGTGCTGCCAATTTCGCAGCAAGATCTCAAGCTACATTACCAAGTAACGGTGCCGGGAGCCGGACTTGAACCGGCATGGGCTTTTGAGGTCCCTCAGGATTTTAAGTCCTGTGCGTCTGCCAATTTCGCCATCCCGGCGAGGCGCGGGGCGGAATCGAACCGCCGTATACAGGTTTTGCAGACCCGTGCATTACCACTTTGCTACCGCGCCAAACTACAATAGACGACCCAAATCGTTTATTAATAATCAGGTTTGGTGCAGTACTGCTCGGCTTCGCCGAGACTGTACCGCGCCGAGTAACCAAACATACTTATATCGAAACTCGGCGCAGTACCAACTTCCAAAATAAATTCATCAAAAGTTGGTACCGCGCGCAACGTTCTGAAGATGAAGTTTGGCGCAGCCCCGTTAGGGGCCGCGCACAGCAACTATATTCTATTTTAAATAATCAAAATTCGGTGCAGTGCTGCTTTTTTGTTACAAAAAAGACTGCGCCGCACCCAGTAATCATGAAATGGCATTATATAACATGAGAAGCGGTTCTCAAAGACCCGTCCCAATAAAAAAGGCCAGGTCTTATGGCCTGGCCTTTTATTTGCTAACGCTCAAATACAAATGAGTTAGCTCATATATTTTAACTGCTCCCCTGTGGCGGGATCGTATTGATAACGCTCCGGATAAGTTTGACCGGTCCTGGGATTATATTTCGTATGAACTTCTTGTTGTGGGGGTGCTTGAGAAGCCACTTGAGGCTGAGCATATTGCGGGGCTGGGCCGTATTGCGGCGTATAA
>MHFM01000022.1:14477-30573 GCA_001804205.1 Omnitrophica bacterium RIFCSPLOWO2_01_FULL_45_10b | reverse complement strand
GTGCCCGGCGGCATAGAGAGCAGAGGCGGTGAAATGGATGCGGCATTTGATGAGAATACGTTTATGTTTCGTGGTCAAAACGAGCTGGCATTGGAAATCAAGAATTATATAGAAAAGAGAATGCAAGAGGTGCGCAGTCCTCAAATGATATCTTCTATTAGCAGTATATCAGACGAGTTGCAAAAGTTAGCTGATTTGAAAACAAAGGGGATTCTTTCCGAAGAAGAATTCCAGACAGCAAAAAAACAATTGCTTAAATAAAATAAGAAATACCAACTTTTCTAATAAACTAAACTGGTTGAAAAATTTTGAGATGACGAGTGATGCAGCTAAAGGGAGTAAAGTCGCTGAAAATGAATTCGAAAATTTGGCTCGATATATTTTTTCAAAGTTTGAAGAAATTTGAAGAAGAAAGTAATATCGATGGGGATGCCGAATGGACTGCTTTGATGATGAAAGTTATGAATGACATGGGGTCGAAAATGAATTACAGGGTTGTAAGTAGGCATTCCGAATCCAAACTGGATAGCGGCGAATATTTGGGGATAGATGTCATGTTTTTGGACAAAACAAAATATTCTCCCACACGGGAAATGGGTGTTTGGGACCCATTTATTTTGCCGTCCGCAGTTGTAGAACACGAAAATGATTATAGTCATGAAAAAATTGCATATGATCTTTGGAAAATAGCATGCATTCGCACTGAGTTAAAGGTTTTGATTTGTTATCAAGCAGGATGGGAGCAAGTGGATTCACTGAGAAAAGGATTAGAAAATATAATCATTAGTAATGGACTTATGAGTAAAGATAACGGGGAGCTTCTCGTAATCATTGGTGACGGAAAAGAAGGAGATAAAAAGTGGGCTGCGGGCACGCCAGATTGGCGAAGTTATCTCAACGTGTTTCAATGGAATAATAAATTAGTACCAGTTCTCCTGGGGTAGGTAATTAATTAAATGACTCTGGTTGAGATTGCTCAAATTTATACCGACTTAGTAAGGTTGGATGACCAAACCCCAACCGAAGAATATCAAACTAAAGATCGGATTAACGCCCTCAGAACCAAATATCACCAAATGTTAATGGACAAGATGCGGGAGGAAAGCATTTATTTCTCCGACCGTTTTGACGCAACACAAAAAGCTTTTGAGATCATCCATAAAGAGAAAGCGCATTCCTAGTGAAAGAAAATTCTTGGAGTTGTTAAGAAGAGGATTGCTCGATGAATGTTCAGCATAAAAGTCTTGCGGCAGGCCGTTGGAACGAGTTATCGTTTGCCGAACAAATGGCCAATATCGGAAGCGAAGTTGAGCGCGCTTTGAATTGGAAGGCAAAAAATAATGAGGACTATTCCAAAAAAGCCTCAGAACGCGCTTTGGAACTCATGGATTTAACCCTAGCGAGCACCAAGAGCCCGGCTCGCTTGAAAGAGCTTGCGCGGACCCGGGAGGTCCTCGTGGATTATTTCGACGGAACTAACGAATACAAGTCCACGGATGAGTCCTGGAGAAAATACTTTTTCTATTTCACTTACGCCGCGCGCCTGAAGATGATGCCGAAGGGACAGGTAATAAATTAAATGGGAAAGCCAACAGGATTTATTGAGATACCGCGGGAGTTGCCAGCTGATCGTTCCCCTAAAGAACGAATCGCGGACTGGAACGAATTCCATCTCCATATGCCTGAAGAAAAACTTCAGGGCCAAGGGGCGCGTTGCATGGATTGCGGCGTACCGTTTTGTCATACGGGCACTTTGCTGGCCGGAATGGCTTCCGGATGCCCCATTAACAATTTAATTCCCGAATGGAACGATCTTGTTTACCGCGGCCTTTGGCGCGAAGCATTGGACCGCCTTCATAAAACCAATAATTTTCCCGAATTTACCGGCCGGGTTTGTCCTGCGCCTTGCGAAGGCTCCTGCGTGCTCGGAATCAATGAACCCGCCGTTACGATTAAAAATATCGAAGTGGCCATTATCGATAAAGGCTTTGAAGAAGGCTGGGTCACAGCCGAGCCGCCTGCCAAGCGTACGGGAAAAAAAGTAGCGGTAGTCGGATCCGGTCCTGCGGGATTAGCCGCCGCCGCACAACTCAATCGAGCGGGACATTTGGTCACCGTATTTGAGCGCGCCGACCGAATTGGCGGGCTTCTCATGTATGGAATTCCCAATATGAAGCTTGATAAAAAAGTCGTACAACGCCGAGTTGATTTAATGGCCCAAGAAGGCGTTCAATTTGTCACGAATACCGAGGTGGGGAAAAACTATCCGGCCGAAAAACTCTTAAAAGAATTCGATGGCGTAGTGTTGGCGGGTGGCGCCACAAAACCGCGCGATCTTCCGATTGAAGGCCGTAACCTCAAAGGCGTTCACTTTGCCATGGAATTTTTGCAGGCCAATACCAAAAGTTTGCTTGATGGAAAACGGCCTGCCACAGAGCGCGGCGGGTCCGTCCAAAAGTCGCAGCGCTCTGCGGACGGGTCCGCTGCGCCTTTTGGCGAAAATGGAAACTATATTTCAGCGGAAGGCAAAGACGTCATTGTGATCGGAGGAGGCGATACCGGCACCGATTGCGTGGGCACCTCGATGCGCCACAAATGTAAAAGCCTCATTCAGCTTGAGATTCTGCCGAAGCCTCCCGCAAGCCGTGCGCCGGACAATCCTTGGCCCCAATGGCCGAAAGTTTATCTCCTTGATTACGGTCAAGCTGAGGTCGCCGCTATGTTTGGCGCCGATCCTCGCCAATATCTTTGCACGGCCAAAAAATTTGTGGGCGATGCCAATGGGCACGTCAAAGAAATCCACATTGTTCAAATTGAATGGCAAAAAGATGATAAAGGCCGATTCATTCCAAAAGATGTTCCGGGTTCAGAAAAAATTCTGCCTGCGCAGCTCATTTTACTCGCCATGGGTTTTCTCGGCCCTGAAGATACGCTGCTTGGCCCACTCGGCGTTGAGCGCGATGAGCGTTCCAATGCGAAAGCCGAATACGGCAAATACGCAACCAACATCAAAGGTGTTTTCGCGGCTGGAGATATGCGTAGGGGTCAATCACTTATCGTCTGGGCCATCAACGAAGGCCGCGGTGCCGCCCGTGCGCTCGATGAATATTTAATGGGGTATAGCGATTTACCGTAATCTATGCATCAGAACAAACGTTTTATTTTTGTAGCCGGTTTCATCGCCCAGATATTTTTAACAGGCGTTTGCTTCAGTTCATCCACAGATGAATTAATGGGCCGAGCGGTGAACGTAGCGACATCATTAGCCCGAAGGGATGTGAATGGGGCCGCCGGACAAGCCATTGGCGGTTATAACGTTCCACTAACGGCTCAAACGAATTTATCTTTAGGCCTTGGCAATATCGGACTCCGACAAGCCATCAAACCTCTTAGCTCAAGCAATCCTTATCTCAACGTTGGCAGTACGTATAACGCAGCCACTGCTTTCGGCTTCAACAGTTATCCAAATTTATCTCAGAATTTCCAGGTTAATTCCAACAATCGATACTTTTCCAATACCACAACCATTCCGACAAATTTCAAGAGGCACGGAACCTAAGGCACTTGACGTTCTATGCGTCAAGCACCGTTCGGGGGAATTTGGACATTCCCTCCGAACAGAAATTGTTTCCCGTGACCGTCCGCAAAAAACCAAAGGGAAACCATAGCATGCTCCTAATTGGTAATTGATATTGACATGTGGTATATTTATACTACAATTGTTGTATATTATGACAACAAGCTTATACCTGCTTCACCTAGCCCGATCTCCGCTTAAGAAGAAGCTCCTGGTCTATTTTCTGAGCCAGCCTGAGGCCAGTTTGTATCTGCGTGAGATCGCCCTCCTCCTGAATGTCGATCCAGCCAATCTTTCGCGGGAGCTTAAGAAGCTTGAGCAGGAAGGTATTTTCCGTTCCAAGAAAAAAGGAAATCAAAAATATTTTTCTTTAAGCCGCTCTTATCCGCTTTATGAAGAACTCAGATCCATCGTCGTAAAAACTCTAAGTTTAAAAGAAGTTCAAGCGGGCAGTCCTCCAAAGAGCAAAGCCGCTGGAAAGCAGGTCGTCTACGTAATTGCAGGGCCCAACGGGGCGGGAAAGACGACCTTCGCAAAAAAGTTTCTGCCCGAGTATGTAAAATGTAAACAGTTTGTCAATGCCGACTTGATTGCCTCAGGCCTTTCTCCGTTTTCTCCGGAACTTGCAGCCCTTTCGGCGGGGAAACTCCTGATCGGAAAAATCCGGGAATTGGCCCAAAAAGGAATCGACTTCGGCTTTGAAACCACACTTTCCGGGAAAAGTCATGCCCTGTTTCTGAAGGAGTTAAAAGAACAAGGTTACTCGGTTCATCTTTTCTTTCTTTGGATCCCTACTTTGGAACTTGCCTTAGCGCGCATTCGGGACCGGGTGCGGAGGGGAGGCCATGACATTCCCGAACCGGTTGTGAGGCGCCGGTTTCATAAGGGAATTCAGCATCTGTTTAAACTTTTTCGTCCGGCGCTTGATTCCTGGGCGCTTTTTGATAATTCGGGGGAAGAGCCTCATTTAATTGTCAATGAGGAAGACGGAAATTTGCGCGTTCTCGATCAAAACTTATTTGATAGAATATCGAACATGGCGGAGGCAAAATGAAAGAAGAGAAACCGAAACAAAAGAAAGAGTTCGCATTGGCTGATCTGGCGGAACGCGCTTTGAAAGAAGCGGTCCGTGAAACGATCAGGGACCACGCGCGTACGGGAGATCCGATTGCCGTTTGGCGGAACGGAAAAGTGATCCAGATTTCCGCCAAAGCGGCCGGCAAAAATAAGTAGGTTTGTAAATAAGTAACAATCACCGGAACTATCGCGGCCAAACTTCAAACCATGCCACAATTCCCGGTTTCTCGGAAGAAAACGGAAGACCTCGAGCGCTCAATGGCCCGCCTTGGCATCAGGGAGGCGGATTTAGAAGAGTCCTTTGTGCGTTCCGGCGGACCCGGCGGGCAGAATGTCAATAAAGTTTCCACCTGTGTGGTCCTAAAATATCGGCCCAGCGGTTTAGTGGTCAAATGTCAGAAGGGCCGCTCGCAGGCAATGAACCGGTATTTTGCCCGCAAAATTCTCCTGACCAGGCTGGAAGCTCAGATCCACGGCCGGCAAAGCGAAGAGGCTCAGCGCATTGCAAAAATTAAGCGTCAGAAACGCAAGCGCTCCAGACGTGCGAAAGAAAAAATGCTTCAGGCGAAACGCCCCGGTAAAAAATAAAGGATGGTTCCCAAACATATGAATCCAAAACGAAAAAAAACTAATTTAGTATGGATCGATCTTGAAATGACCGGGCTTGATCCGGAAACGTGCACCATCCTTGAAATCTGCATTGTAATCACGAATAGTAACTTAGAGGTGGTCGCGATGGGCCCGTCGATTACCGTTCATCACAGTGAGAAGGTGCTCAGGTCCATGGAGCCATGGAGCAGGCTTCACCATGAGAAATCGGGCCTGACGGAGGAATGCCGCGTATCTCGGGTGAGTCTGAAAAAAGCCGAAGAAATGGCGCTTAAGTTTGTTAAAACGTACTGCACCGTAAAATCAACTCCACTTTGCGGCAATTCGATTTGGCAAGACCGAAGATTTTTGGCGAAATATATGCCAAAGTTGGAATCCTATCTCCATTACCGTATCATTGATGTCAGTTCTGTGAAGGAGCTTGTGAGCCGCTGGTACCCCGCCCGCTACAAAATGCCGAGCACTAAGAATCAAAGCCATCGTGCGGCGGAGGATATCCTGGAATCCATCGAGGAGCTAAAATATTATCGCTCTAAAGTTTTTACGTCAGCCGGACGGCGTTCCGTAAATATGCATACAGGAGAACCGGTGCCGAAATAGATTCGCTTCTTATTTTTCCTGCATGAGGCGTGTAAAAATTTTTGGGATTTCGGGGCCGAAGCTAAGCACTTCACCCGTCACCGGGTGGGGAATGGAGAGAAAGCCTGCATGCAGGGCAATCCGTCCGAGTGGATCTGAGGCGGCCCCATATTTAGAGTCCCCGGCGATGGGATGGCCAAGGTCTGAGAAGTGCACACGAATTTGATTTTTGCGTCCCGTGACAAGGTCAATTTCTAAAAGCGCATAAGATTTGTTAGCGGCGAGCACCCGGTATCCTGTGACCGCGAGCTTTGAAACCGGGGAAGGTTTTGGAACGCTGTAAACCCGTTTGAAGCGGTCTTCCACAAGATGGCTTTCGATCATTCCTTCGTGCTTTCGGGGCGTCCCTTCGGTGATCGCGTAGTATTTTTTGACGGCCTGTTCCCAATTTGTTTGCAGAGTTTCCTTGGCCGCTTCATTTTTAGCAAAAATGACAAAGCCGGAAGTATCGCGGTCCAGGCGGTGCACGATAAAAATACGGCCGCGGCCATCCTGGCTTTTGGCCTGTTCGTATGCGGTGACGCTGAAGTAAAGCGTCTTTTCCTTCTCACGCTCGGTTCCCATCGTGAGGAGGCCGGCCGGCTTTTGCGCAACCAGGATGTCAGAGTCCTCATGAACAAGTTTGAAGTTCAGCCGGCGTTTCACCTGTGCAAGCTCGGCATCCTTTATGGACAAGAAATCAATCACATCACCCGGCACAAGAGCATGGCGATGTCCGGTGACTACGCAGCCGTTGACACGGACGGAGCCATATTTTAAAAACTGCCGAATCTTCGTTTTTTTAAAACCAATGAGATGCTCGAAGAGGTAATCCAGCAGAAACCCTTTGTCTGTGACACGCAGTATCTGCATTTAAACGCTCCCTCGTTTTTTACCCGAAGCCCTATTATAACTTTTAAGAAATAACGCGCCCAGTTCTTTATACGACCCTTGCAGCGTCAGTTTCGCGGGAGTACAATGACCGTTTAAATAGAGGGAGGCAATTAACCGGACGGCGTTCCGTAAACGCGGCGTTCTCAAATAAAGTAACCCCCTTGATCGTGAATTCCATATGAAAAAAGCACTGATTATATTTTTGATCCTCTTTGCGGTGGCCGGCACGGGTCTTTATTTTGGAGCAGGGGTGATCTTAAATATTGCTTCGCGAGCAGCCATTAAATACCTGTCTGCTCAGATAGAGGAGCGGGGCATTTGGATCAAAGAAGCAGATTTTCGGAGTGTTTCCTTCCGCATTCCCAATGGCGCGACGTGGCGAAAACTTTCTCTAAAAGGAAAAGTGGTTTTACAAGATCTCCCGCTTTCAGGCCGCGAATTTGCCGTTACTCTGGATGAATTCACCGCCGGCCTTGAACATTTTCGTGACCGATTGTTTTTCATCAAAGTAAAGGGTTTGAAGGTGCTGCTCGAGGAGCGTTTGCAAAGTGATTATCAGAATCCTTCTCAAGAAGGCGACTTATTGACGGTTGATTATGTGAAAATGAAATTTCAGTTTGATGTGACAAGGCCTAGAGAAATCATTCCAAAAGTTGCGGCTTTAGCGCAGGATTTGGCGGGCCTTCTTTTGAATGGTAAATGTTCCACCTTTGCCGAACTTTCCGGCACGTTGAATTTCACCATGAATGAAAAACGGGTTGAAACCAGTTTTCTGGTTGAGCGGAGGGGAAATGAGTCCGTGCTCATTTTAGATCAAGAGGATCTCGAAAAGATTTCAGCGGAACTTGAAGAAAAACTCAATCAGGTTGAAATTGGCCTCCTTTCAGAAAATCCTCTAAAAGTCCCCCAACTTCTCAGAATTACTTCTTATGCCCAGGATGTCGCCGAAGAAGCGCATGCCAAAAACGCTCAAGTGCCTGAAGATGCCTACCGTCATGTTCTTTGGAGTTATCTTCTCACAAAAGAATTTGGCCCGGAGTTTGCGAGCCAAATAACGGCCGCTCATGAGCGCGGCGGAATAGAGGAAACCAGCTTTGATCATCAAATGGATTCCAACAATAACATCATTGGCAGAGAATATGCCTTGAGAGGTTATCGGGAAGCACAGATTCTCCAGTTTGTGATGCAAGATCCAAGAGTGATTCGTTCCACCAACCAAGTTCAATAGATTTACGATCATCATACCAAAAATGGGACAGCCCCAATCAGGGGGCCACTTAATCCAATGATTAAGTGCTGTAACGGCGCTTCTAAGGTATGCCGCGTCCGCTACTGCAGGTTAATCTTTTCCGTGGTTCTTATTATTATGCGGCTTTATTGAAATGATCCGCGTAACGGCTCAAGACTTTACGAATCATTTTTTGGTATTTAGCCCCCCGCTTTTTTGCTTCTCTTTTAAAAAATGCAATGGTTTTGGCATCTAACCCAATCGTTATAATGATAGTTTTAGCCTTGGCCAGTTCGTGGGGCGGGGGTAGAAAATCAGGAATTCTTATGGAATTGTCAGACGGCATATCAGGGTCAATTTTTCTCTTTTTCATAAATGATTTTTCCTTTTCTCCAATATCCAGCTCCGATGATGCGGACGTTATTTCCGCGACGAGTAAAGCGGACAGTCATTACTTTTCCAGCAACTTCTCCAAAACAAAAGTAACGATCCTCTTCTCCGCTGTGGCTGGGGTCGAAATGGATGATTCGGTGTGGATCCTCAAAAGCTTGTTGTGCTGTCTCAAAATCCACACCGTGTTTAAGGATATTTTCAAGCTCTTTGCCCTCATCCCAGACAAAAAGCGTCATGACCGCCAGCCTTGAAAAGAGTAGCATATATATTTATATTTGTAAATATGATTATATTTATATCCGCCGTAGTGCACATTAATATATTATCATACTATAATTAATAATAAAGCATAATTAAATAACGGTTCATAACACAAAAGAATTCGTTGACATCCCTGAGAAACTGTGTATACTCATGCGCAGTTGTTAATTGAAGTGAAGCTGTAGGTCTTAAGAATTGAAGCCGTAAGCTTATTAATAGCTTGCGGTTTTTTTGTTTTTAGCGCCTCATTCTTCCTAGAAAGGAAATAACTAACATGACAATTGGTACAGTAAAGTGGTTCAATAACGAAAAGGGTTTTGGATTTATTGCTCCCGAAAATGGCGGAAATGACGTATTCGTACATCACACCGCGATTCAAGGCAGCGGTTACAAAAGTCTTAGCGAAGGTGAACGCGTTTCATTTGAGGTGACACGCGGTCCCAAGGGCGATCAAGCTTCGAACGTTACAAAAGCTTAATTCGGTCTTAAAGATCAAACCTCGTTCTTCACCGGACGAGGTTTTTCTTTTTTTGAGCGAGTCGACAATGATCCGAAAAAGAAGCATCTGAAACCCTTGTTTCAAATGCCTCAATGTTTAAAAAAATTAAGGCAATTCCACTCGTTCTGTGATAAAAAGGTCCTTTCAGGAGGTGACCTATGAGCAAACGCTTTATGTTATTGGGTTTAATGCTTTTGATTCTTTCCTTAAGTTGCTCTTACTTTGCTTATGCGGCAGAGAACGATGAAAAATCAATCGGGACGACAGCGGGGTCAGCGGCTCGCAATTTGCAAGATAAAACCGCGGAAAACGCAAAAGTTGTAGCTGCAGAAACGGAAAAAGCTTCCAAACAATTCGCGCAGATTGCCGATGAAACGTTTCGAAATCTGAATATCCAAGCCCAAGAAGCCCTCAAGAGTTTTCAAGCGGCAAGCCAGGAATTATCCAAAAAGATTCAGGAAGAATTAGAGAAATTTAAGCAGGCCTACCAAAAACCAAAGCCGTAATATCCGCATGCCTATTCAGGCAACAATGTGCCAGCCGAAATGTGTTTATTTTGGGACCTGCGGCGGCTGCGCATTTCAAGATTTAGAATATGCCGCTCAGCTTGACTTAAAACACAAATTTGTCGAAGAGGCTTTAAGTTCTTTTTCTCGTCGCGATTCATTTCAAATTGAACCGGTGATTCCTTCCCCAAAACCCTATCATTACCGCCATATGCTTTCCTTAACGGTAAAACGCCGAAATGGCGGGCTTCAATTGGGGTTTATGAAGCGCGACAGCCATACGTTTCTTTCCGTCGAATCTTGCCCGATTGCGGATGAGCGGATTAATCAATTTCTTCCCCAAGCGCTTGCGAAACTTGAGACGCTTCCGCTTAAGAAAAAATTTCATACGAGCCAAATGACGCTTCGGATTGGGGATAATAATAAGGTCGTCACTTCGCTTCCTAGCGATCGGGGAGAGAAATTGGAATGCACAGTTTTGGGGAAGCAGTTTTCTTATTCGGTTTCCTCCTTTTTTCAAAATAATTATTCGATTTTAGATTCCTTTGTCCAAGCCGTTCGGTCCTTATTAGGAACCCCCAGCAAAACCGTCATTGCGAGCCTGCCGCGATTTTCGGCAGGCGCGGCAATCCCCGATGCTGAGATTGCTTCGTCGGCTCTGCCTCCTCGCAATGACGTTCCACGCGGGACCTTATTTGATCTTTATTCGGGCGTCGGACTTTTCGGCATTTCACTTGCGGATGGTTACGGCCGCGTGATTGGAATCGAAGAAGGATATGAAGCCGTAGAGCAGGCCAAACAAAATGCTAAGCGAAACGAAGTAAAAAACACCACCTTTTTACAAGGGAAAGTAGAAACCCTTTTTCCCGAACTTATTCCTGCGGTCAAACCTCCGCTTCACCCCGTTAGAGATAAGTCGTTGATCTCTAACGGGGTTCATATCATTATCGATCCGCCGCGCATCGGTTTAAAGCCCGGAGTCATTCAATGCCTTCTCACATTACCGATTGAGCGCTTGGTTTATGTTTCGTGCGAGCTTTCAGCCCTGCAGCGCGATTTAACATTGCTTCAGGATCGATTTAAAATCACCCGCGTCCAGCCGCTTGACCTTTTTCCCCAAACCAAGCACATTGAAACCATCGTTTTGCTTGAGTCTCGATAAACAAATTATCTTTCTCCGCTTTCCTGCCCATCACCCTCATTAATAAAATTTATTGGAGGTGAGGGCTGCACTTGACTTCATTAGTTCTATATAGGATGTCAAGTGCTGCGCCCGCCGATTTTAGCCGATCGGGCTAAGCAAAATCGGCGTGCTCGGCCCACAACAAAAAATTTCCAGCCGAAACTTTTTGTTGTGAAGGCGCTTCGAAAGACACTTTATTTATGTGCTTAAAAATATTTCCTTGTAGCTGAGGAAGCTCAAATGCGTCGCGCTTTCTATGGAATGAAAGCGCAGCATTTGCGCAGTGAGGACGGCACAAACCGAAATTTATTTCGCCGTCCGAACGATTCCGAAGCACAAGGAAATATTTTAGAGATGAAAGATTCCGGAATTGAAAGGATCTTGAAAAGCGTAGTAGAGGATTTCGGTAGTTTGATTCCAGAAGGTGTTGCCTTTTTTGTCTAATCCGATGGCGGCGAAGCGGCGGTTTCTCTGCTTGGCTTTTCGGAACGTTTCGCAAAAGCTTTCGCTTAAATTTTTCAAGTCGGTTGCCCGCATTACCAAAGTGCTGGCGAGTGATTCCTCCACAATATCTTCTCCAAGGCCGGTCGCTGAGATGGCTGCATAAGAATTTGCAAAGTTTCCGGCCGGAAGGGCAGAGTCACTGACACGTCCGGCGCGTTCCAATCCTTTTCCGCCGGTTGAGGTGGCGGCTGCAAGATGGCCTTTTCGGTCCAGAGCGCAAACGCCTACCGTTCCATATTTTTCTCGGGTTTTGCTTTTCAAGAGACGTTGCCAGCGTTCAAGGCTTTCTTTCGTGCGTGGATCAAAAAATTTGACTCCTTTTTTTTGCGTGAAGAGATTGGCCCCTTCCGAAGCCAGAATCCGATCCTCTTCTTTTTGAAGTAATTGCGCCAAAAGGATCGGATTTTTAATTCTTTCTACATTAATAATGGCCGAAAAGCGCATGAGATGGCCGTCCATCAGCGATGCGCTGAGGCGCGCCGCGCCGTCCGATTGAAGCATGGCGCCGGTTCCGGCATTGGTTTCAGGCCAATCCTCAAGCCAACGGACAATTTCCACCACGGTTTCGACCGCGGTATGAGTTTTTAAGAATCGGTATCCTTTTTCGCAGATTTCTTTGAGTTTTTTCTGAATTTGTTTCGCGCGTTCTAAATTTTTTGGATAAGTGCCCGCCCCGACGTGAAGGATAAGAGAAGTCATGGTTTGCCCGTTAATGGGCGATTACTTTTTTTCGTTCCGCGCATTTGTTGCACCTTCCGCAATGGGAGTGTCCTTTTGGGCGAAGGCATGAAAAAGTGAGCTCAAGCGGCAGATGCCGTCCCAGCGAAATCACTTCTTTTTTTGTAAGATTCAAAAAGGGCGTCAGAATGCGGATTCGATATTGAAGCCCTTTGGAACAGGCGCGCTCCATCATTTTGAAAAAAGCGGGGCTTGCATCCGGAAATGGATTGGTTTTAAGCGGTCCTAGGGCAAGTGAGGGAACCCTATTTAATGCGCAGAAGACAGAAGCTTTTGCGATGAGAAAGATATTTTTACCTGGCAAATAAACTTGTGTGTCATGCGATTTAGCGCCGGGAATTTTTTTTCCGCTGAAACTCCAGTGTTTGGGATAAAGATCTGCCGTTGAAAGAGACAGTATGACAAGCGGTTTTAGGCGCTGGTTTCGAATTGTTTTAAGGAAACGTTTGAGCGAGGCAAGTTCGGCCCCTTCCCAAACATGTCCACTTTGGATGTAAATAGGATAAACAGAATCATATTTTTTTGAGAGGTAACTTATTAAAATAGCGCTGTCTAAGCCGCCGCTTGTGAGGACAGCCACTTTTTTGTTTGCAGGCATTGTGCTTAGTAGTATTAGTTTCTAAAAAGGAAAATTTCAAGTGATTTTCTGCAACGCTCCTTCTTTTGGGGACGGTTCTCAAAGCACCGGACCTCAGGGTGCCGTCTTTGAGAACCGTCCCCTGGAGAACCGTCCCTAATTAATAATTAAAGAAAGGGAGGAGGCTCGTCTTTTTTCTTTTCAGTTTTTGATTCATTCTGGGACTGTGAGGCGGGAGGGAACATAGCCGGATCGATCGGAAAAGCAGGTGCTTTGAAATCTTTAGGGTAAATCATATTTTGTTCAAGCGCTGGAAGTTGTTGACCGTCCTGCGAGGTCATTTTTGGAGAAAGTTTCTGAGGCTCATTTTTTGAAGAGGAATTCAGCCATCCCATCCATCTTAGGATGAGCAAAAGCAAGACGCCAATTACCACCGCGAATAGGAGTAATTGCTTTAGGTTTGGTTTCATCCTTCTTCTTTTCGTCTTATTTTTCGATTTTCTTTAAGGTTTATGCTTCCCGCACAAGTCGAAGCACGGGCTGGACGGGCAATCCGGGCGGACGGTAATATTTGGCGTTTGCGTCGTACATAAACGCCCGGTCGAATCGATAAACCGATGTATTGGCGGTTCCATTCATGACAATATTTCCGTATTGCCTGAAATGTCCGTTCAGTTTTGAGGCACCTGCGTCATAAATCGGTTTGTAATTGTTTAACGCATTGCCGCGTTTATAAGTGGCATCCAAAGCCGTGCTTGAAGAAGTAGCCCTTTCGCCGTAGAGAATGCCGCTGACCTCAAGGCTTTCCGGGAGAAAATAATGTTTATTTTTAGCCATGAAGGAGGCCGCATTGCTTGCGCTGGTATAAGAGTTTCCGCCCGCGTATTTAATATTGTCTGCGTAATAAATGTCATTGCTTGAGACCACGGTGACGCGGCCGGTAATTTCTCCTTGGACGAATACGTTTCCGTTCACATAGACAATTCCATTTTTACTTTGCAGGTCCCGAGATCCAGTTTGAGTTTGATAACTGGGCGAGCTGTATTCCACAATTCGCGTTGTATTACCACTGGAACTAGGTTCAAATTTAAAATAGCGTGGATTGCCTCCGCCGTAACGTGCAACATCAATTCCGTCAATCCCCGGGATGCTCTGGGCTTGCGAAGCATAGAAATTCAAATTAAGCGGGTTGATCGTTTCTGTTTTATGGGAATCACCGCCGCCATTTGCTGTTAAATCGTGATAATCAGGATAATCCAGCGCGTTCACTGTGCCGTCGCCGTTTCGATCGGTATCATCTGAGAAGCCATCTCCGACACGGAGTCCTCCGGAAACACCGCTGTTTGTAACTTGCCCGAATGAATTAGTGGTAAAGCCTCCTGCATAGGTGTCTCCGTGATTCCAAGAGGAGGCGTTGCCATTGATGAGCCCTTGTGTGTGAGTGTCCCCATAAATATTTACGTTGCTCCCGGAAAATGTCAGGTCGCCTGTGTAATAAAGCATGTTACGATCGGTGCCATTGGTCGGAACTCCTTCGGGATTTGTGCCATCGGAAGCCCCGAGTAGGAGGTTATCCCCCAGGCCAAGATTGGGTGTGTTGGCATACATCATGTATTTTGAAAAGTTTGAGTCTAAGAAAACGCGTGCTTCTAAAATGATGGGCGATTCTCCTTGAGGGGCCGTGCCCGTTGCGTTGACCACGACCCAATCGGCTTGATTTGGGTATGTGATATTGACGCTGAAGTTTCCAACCACGTTAGTTCCGTTATAATTATTTAAATTGGTTGAAGGAATCGGCGCAGTATTGATAAAACCTGTGTATGCAATGCCGCCGGTTAATGCGTTGAAACTAATCTGGGCGAGCGCGCGTTGAATGCCCGATTCCGCCGCGGAACGAATTTGCAGCCGGTTGATTTCACGGCCCACTTCTCTTGATTCAATAAAAGTCCTTGTGTAGGTGCTGGCCGAAAGAGCCATAATCACCATTGATACAAGATAAACACTGACTAAGGCAAATCCTTTTTCATTTTTCAGGCTTGAAAAGTTCATATCTGTATCCTCCTTTTCATTCCTCTAATTGGTGCTCACGCGCAGCAGAGTCTCATTCATAAAAGGAACGTCTGCAAAAGTCCGCGCGGCTCCCATTTGGCCTCTTTGGTCGATTCCGCGCAGCGTCAATGTAGTTCTCACAATGCTATTCACCGGTGCTGCAACCACAAAAGCACCGGCAGCGGGAGAAATATTATTTGCAATGACACGCAAGGATCCGGCAACGGTCGCCAGCGCCGGATCCAAGATTTCCCGCACAAGCTGTCCGTTCACAACGGAATAGCGCACCCATCTTCCTAAGATATCTGGGCGCAGAATACCGGAGGTGTTTGTCTGACCCGCTTCATCGTAAGCGCCCCATTCGACAGGATTGTTTACACCGTTTCCAACCGCATCTCCATCATTGTCCCAATCCACCGGAATTTGAAATCTGATCACGCTGTTGTTATTGGCATCGGTTGTAATCACGAGCCGTACCGGTGTAGCAACAGGATTGGTTTGGGCAATTTCGCGGCTGACGTTCCTTAGCGTTTGTATCGCGCTCTGATTTAATTGGGCAAAAATGTCATTGGTACTTAGAATAACGTGAGACATATTTAACAGAAAGTAAAGAGAGAGGAATAAAACCGGCAAAAGAAAGGTTGCCACGAGCAATTCCACCAACGTGAAACCTCTTTCGGTTCGCTCGAGCATGCTTTTTCGTCTATTCTTCAGCTGATCGTTCTTCATCGTATGTTCCTTAAAACCGGCTCCTCATCGTTGTAATATCAAGACGCTGCGGGATATTTTTTGGGCCTGTCCACCGAATCGATATCGTAACTGTCGCCAGGGTGGCGGTCGCCAAGTTCCCCGTATCAGAATTAACGTTCAGCGTAATGGCCCCATTCCTAAGCTCTTGAGGGATAAACGGCGCTGTATTAATGGCCTGAATATTTGCAAGAGGTGTATTTTTTATGGCTTCAACTGTGGATCTGACGGCACCTAGCGCAAGCAGTCGTTCCCGTGATTGGGCTGACAACTGTTGTGACGCAGACAGAACATAAACAGATAAAACAAGCACCGCCGCGAAAATGGCAAGGCTCATCGCCACTTCCATCAGCGTAAATCCTTTTTTCGATCCCATGTTTTTCATTCTCTTTTCTTTTTTCATTATTTACCTTTCTCAACAATAAAAAAGGCCTATTTTCATCCTTCTGAAACACCGATGAAAAATAGGCCACAAATATCGTCCGAGCTACCAACGTGCGTATGAAATTCGGTACTGATTCTCATTAAAATAGTCTTTCGACTATTTATTGGAAATCAGTACTGTCCCGACCTTCCGATTAAAAATTAATTGTTGGTCGGGGCGGCAGCTGACTGCCATGCCCAATCGGGTTTAGG
>MHFM01000022.1:12222-14439 GCA_001804205.1 Omnitrophica bacterium RIFCSPLOWO2_01_FULL_45_10b | reverse complement strand
GGTCCCGTGGCCCCAAAGGGCTTTACGGGACGTCCTGATTTTTCAATCTGCGCCACACTCTGCGGCGCATCCGCCGTTCTTTCTGCGGAAGTTTGCTAGTATCGTTTCACTGTCAATGAGCGTACTCTTTAGAGCTAATATAAGGATAACCTGCAGGGGAGCTGATTACAAGCCGGGTACTTATATAGATGAAGGAGATCTGCTTAAAAAAGGCCTTATTAAATTTAAGGAGTAAGTCCCCAGAAGTCCAGCCCGAAGTCAGCAGTAAAGTTATAAGATAAATAAACTTGACGGCTTCGAAGGAGCCTGATAAGATTCTATCTAATTAAGATTAATTCTTAATAGGATTATTTCAGAATAACGGCAAATGAACCGCTTATTCAATGAGGAAACCATGGAAACAGCCACACTTAAGAATCAAGCCAGTCGCTTTCAAGAACTCTTAGAACAACGAGGTTTGAAGTGTACCTATGAGAGAAAACAGATTTTCGATGAAGTCATGCATCTGAGAGAACATTTCGATGCGGATAGCCTCTATGAACGTTTTAAGAAAAGAGGCCTTAGAATTTCACGCGATACGGTGTATCGAACGCTTCCGCTTCTTTTGGAAAGCGGGGTAGTTCAAAAATCTGCGGGTGCTGGTCATCGTGATTTTTTTGAACGAATCGGCATCAAAGGGCATCACGATCATATCATTTGCGTCAAATGCGGAAAAATCATTGAATTCCAATGCGAAGACATTGAGAAACTCCAGGACAAAGTTTGCAATGACTATGGCTTTAAATTGTCTTTTCATGATCACCGATTGTTTGGAACTTGTAAGGAATGTCAATGAATGCCGCATCTGACGATCAAAAATCTCCCCCATCATGGGCTAAGGTATGGCGCTCTGAGGAACTTTTCGATGGTAAACGCCAGATTTTAATTGAACATGATAGCGCTCATTATCGCCTTATCATTACTAAAACGGGGAAATTGATTTTAAATAAGTAAAAACAACACAACACAGCCAGGGATGATGAATTCAACGAATCAGTACCCAGCAAAATCATGTTCCACTTTGATAGGGAAAGGAGCAGTTCAAAATGAATTTCAAGGGTTCAAAGCTGGGTACCGTAGTTGTATTTTTTCTCGCCGTCTGTTTTTTGACGAATCCCTCCTTTAGTTTTGCCATAGACCCGTCCGGCACTGAAGAAGAGAAACAAAAAATGGATCAAACGCAGAAGGAAAAGAGTGATCAAATACTAGAAGAAGTAGTCGTCAAGGGGGAGAAACCGGTAGAGAAAGCAGTTTTTCTTCCCGACGTTCAAGGAACAAAAATTAATGCCGGCAAGAAAACTTCAGTGATTAACCTCAAAGAAATTCCTCAAACGAATAGCAATTATCGTCAGACGCTTGCCAAAACGCCGGGCCTTCTTTTAAGTGAGGAGTCAACTCCTTTGGTCAGCATTGGCTATCGCGGACTTGACCCCCACCGTTCCCAATTTATTCAAGTCATGAAAGACGGCGTTCCCATTCACGCCGATATGTTTGGATATCCGGAAGCTTATTATACACCGCCCCTTCAATCCGTTGACACTATCGAATTCATTCGGGGTGGTGCGGCGTTGATGTATGGACCACAACCGGGTAGCGCCCTGAATTATGTCACACACAAACCAGTTTCTGACCGTAAGTTGACGACCTATGCGGAAAACGCTTTTGGCAGCGACGATTATTTTTCAACTTATGAAGCGGCAACAGGAACGGTAGGGCCTTTGGGTTATTATGGTTATTTCCATGAGAGACAGGGAGAAGGTTTCCGCGATCATAACAGTGATTTTCAAGTGATTTCGAGCGGAATGAAAGCGGTTTTAAACCGAACGGAAAATTCCCGCCTCATTATGACGTATGATGAATATCATGAAGAACATGGGGAGCCGGGCGGCCTGACCGCTTCAGCAGTTGAAAATGACCGCACGGTAACAACGCGCTTTTTCGATCGTTTTCGATTGGAACGTTATTACGGAACCGTTAAATATGAGCATGAGTTTTCGGAAAATACGCAATTAGACCTTCTTACTTATGGAGGCCATTACCGCCGTTACAGCAAACGCCAGCGGGGCGGAGGTTTTGGAACTCTTCCTACCGGTGCAGCTTCCAATACAAATGATATAGAAGAGCAAGATTTTTATAACTTAGGTTTTGAAGAGCGGCTCCGTCACGACTATGAGCTCT
>MHFM01000022.1:11529-12214 GCA_001804205.1 Omnitrophica bacterium RIFCSPLOWO2_01_FULL_45_10b | reverse complement strand
TGAGTGTCGGAACGCATACTTTTATGTCTCATGCTCCTCGCGAAGATCAGCGCGGCCTAACCCCCGCCGCGGATTCCGGAACTTTGAGGAAGAAAGCAGACCGCGACACGTGGTATTTTTCCATTTTCCTTGAAAATATTTTCCGTTTTGGAAAACTTTCTGTTGTTCCTGCTGTGCGTTTGGAGCACATTTGGCAGCATCTGAATGAAACATTGAACTTGGATAAAACAACGACCCCTCTGGCCAATGAGAAAACATTTGATTTTGCCCCTCTTTTCGGAGGAGGAATTGTTTATGAAATCGCCAAAGGAATTGAAGTATACGGAAACATCTCGCAATCCTATCGTCCCAAGATTTTCACGCAAGCCGTTCCGAATGGGACCAATCAAATTGTGAATCAGGATCTTGAGGAAGGTTCAGCGGTTCAGTATGACTTCGGTTTTCGCGGCCAGCCGGTCCCATTTTTTGCTTGGGACATCGACTATTTCATTTTGGATTTTGAAAACCAGATTGGAACCGTTGGAAATTCCGTCCAAAACGTTGGCAATGCATTTCATCATGGTATGGAATTTTACGGAGAGTTGGATATGGTCAAAGCATTCGACTATTTTCAAAAAACCAGTCATGCCGATCGTTTTGGTTCTTTGAGCGGATTTTTTGCGCTTACCTTGCTGGATGCAGAATT
>MHFM01000022.1:8014-11515 GCA_001804205.1 Omnitrophica bacterium RIFCSPLOWO2_01_FULL_45_10b | reverse complement strand
CCGATGGAAGACAGCCTCAATATGCGCCGCAATACAATTTTCGCTTCGGGCCGACTTATCTGTGGCGCGATCGGGTTAAAATTAATCTGGTTTCTACATTTATAGATGACCACTTTGCCGATGATGCCCATACGGCGAATCGTTACATTCCATCCTATAAAGTTTGGGATCTAACCGGTGAAGTTACAATCTTAAAAAATATCGCGGGTATTTTTAACTTGGTGATTTTCGGCGGCGTCAATAATCTTCTGAATGAAAACTATTATGCACGGATTCGAGGCGACGGAATTGACCCGGCTTATGAACGGAATTTCTTCGGCGGCCTTAAATTGGGTTTAGGGACTCCGTCTTCTCAAAAAGCTGCTCCGTCAGCCTATGCACCCGCGGCGGGGCATTCGACATAAAAAAGCAAGGAACTTGAAAGGAATCAGACAATGTTTTGGGATCAGAATTTAATTCAGTTATTTTTGAAGGGCGGCTTTGCCATGTGGCCGCTTCTTTTGTGTTCCATTGTGGCGGTGGCAATCATGGTAGAACGATTCTATTACTTTTGGAGACTTAGGTTTCGATATCGTGAGTTCAGCCAAGAGTTAAAGGAGCTTCTTTCAAAGCGAAAGATGAAAGAAGCATTAGCGCTTTGCCGCAAACACCCGAATCCGGTGCCCAGAATTGCCGAGCACTATCTGAAAAATCTTGATTCGGATGCTTTGAGGGATGAAATCTTAAAGCGCGAAGGTTCTTTTGCTTTAGAGAAAGTTGAAATGCGGCTCAGAGGTTTGGCGGCCATCACTCATATTGCGCCGCTTCTTGGGCTTTTTGGAACGGTTACAGGTCTTGTGAGCGCTTTTCATCAAATTGAAGTTTTGGGAGGCCAAGTTCAGGCAGGGGATTTGGCCGCAGGTATTTGGGAAGCGTTAATCACAACCGTCTTTGGCCTTTTCATTGCTATTCCAGCAATGGCAGCTTTCCATGGTTTTGAAAGTGAGGCGGACCGGATTGCCAGAAGAATGCAGTTTATTATTTCGGAACTTGACGAATTTTTTGGCAAACAATCCTCAGGCAATTTCAAACTCTCCAACGCTCAAACAACACAGGAAGAGATGAAAGCAGTAAATTAATGGAATTTATTCGTCCTAAGAAAATAAGTCTTAGTTTGGATATGGCGCCTTTGGTTGATATTGTCTTTCAACTCTTGATTTTCTTTATGTTAAGTTCTTCTTTTTTAAATCCGGCACTCAAACTTGATTTGCCTCAGGCCGTGCAGCACGACCAAAAAGAGCCGGAACAAATTGTGGTTAGCGTTGATCGCACCGGCACCATTTTTGTGAATACACAAAAAGTTGAATTAAGCGGCCTTAAAAACCGGCTTGAGTCTAAATTGACACGAGATTCAAAAAAAGCGATACACCTTCGGGGCGATAAAGATATGCCTTATAAATTTTTTGTGCAAGTGATGGATCTTGCCCGGCAAGCGGGGGCGCAGCACATCAACATTGTCCACGAAGAGGAAAAGGCTTTATGAAAATTCCATTTTCTTATCGACAGCATATTTTCGGCACCGTTCTTTTTGCTTCTTTGGCAGGCCATGTAATTTGTCTAAGTGCAGGAAGCTTTTTTTCATCCAAGCCTGAATATGGTGTGGAACATGGTCCAAGCAGTATGGAAGTTATTCTTCTAAAGACATCTGCCCCCAGAAAGGAAAAGCTGTCTACCGGAAAAGTCCTTTCCATAAAAGACAGCACTTCCGAAACTCCGCGTATATTTGAGCGAAAAGAAGATCGCTCTGAACAAAAAGAAATTTCAAAGTCGGTCTATATTCCTCCTGCAAAAGGAGCAGAAACAGAAGCCAAGCCGGTGTATCTTAAAAACCAAGCCCCGCTCTATCCGGAACTTGCGCGCGAGCGCGGCTGGGAAGGTGTTGTTGTCTTAAAAATTTTAGTGAGCAAAGAAGGGTTGGTTCACCAAATCGATGTGGATAAAAGTTCCGGCTATAAAATTTTAGATGAATCAGCATTGAAAGCAATTCACAATTGGAAATTTTCACCGGCTCGGGTTGGAAACCTATCTTTTTCCTCTTGGATTAAAATTCCGGTGAGATTCATTCTCACGGAGGAAAGACGATGAACCAAGGTTCGATTGTTGCTACTTTTCTTGTCGTGTTTCGGGAAACGCTTGAAGCAAGTTTAATCGTTGCCATTATTTTGACAGCTCTTTTAAGATTGGGGCAAAAACGTTATTTTCCGCATGTCATTTGGAGCAGTGTCATCGCGATTATAGGAAGCATTGTTACGGGCGCTATTCTTTTGTCCCTGACGGATTCACTCCAAGGCGAAATACAAACTATTATTGAGGGAACCATTTCTATCGTAGCTTCCACGGTCCTCACCTACATGATTTTTTGGATGGACCGGCAAGGCCGCCACATTAAGTCTGAGCTCGAAATGCGAGTTGAAGAAGTGGTTACACGGGGAGAGCTTTTTGCTATTTTGTTTCTTCCTTTTCTCGCGGTATATCGAGAAGGAGGGGAAACCGCTCTTTTTTTGGTAGCGGTTGCCTCACAAAATTCAGGTGCTATTTCTTTTTGGGGAGGAATTTCCGGTTTCCTTCTTGCCGCGCTTATTGCAGTTGGAATTTTCATTTTGGGAAAACGAATTCCTCTGAGGCCTTTCTTTCGTTTCACCGGATTTTTTCTACTGCTTGTTGCGGCAGGCTTGCTCGCTTATGGTGTTCATGAGTTGGGAGAAATCGGTTGGATACCTTCTTTGATCGAACACGTTTGGGATATCAATCACGTTTTCAATGAAAAAGAAGGCTTGGGCGCTTTTGCAAAGGCGATTTTTGGTTACAATGGGAATCCTTCTTTAACAGAAGTGATTGTTTACGTCACTTATCTGGTTGTAATTCCGCTTTTTCTGAAAAATAAACAAGTTCAAATTACACCTGCTCGAAATTAGTCAACCTTATATGCTGCAAGCGTTCATTATTGTTTTAAGAGAAGGATTTGAAGGATTTTTAATCGTCGCCATCATTTTCTCTTATTTGAGAAAAACGACCGAGAAGTGGCTTGAGCCAGCGGTTTACTGGGGCGTGGCCGTTTCTTTGCTCACCAGCGCTGGAGCCGGTTACCTGTTAAGGGAAGGCGTTCACCAATCTTTTTGGGAAGGTATGCTGGGAATTGCTACCATTGTAATGGTAAGCACTTTAGTGATCCAAATGTGGCGCATTGGCCCGCGGTTAAAGTCCAATGTCGAAAGTAAGCTTTTTTCGCTCTCTTCACGCCGATCGCGCTGGGTTGCTTTTTTAGGCGTTTTTTTCTTCACTGTTCTGATGATTACTAGAGAAGGCATGGAAACGGCGGTCATGTTGATTCAAGTCCGTCAAGGCCGTTTTTTGACCGGGGCACTCATGGGCGCCGCCGCCGCAGGCATGCTTGCTTATGCCTGGACTCGTTTTAGCTATTTGATTAATCTGAAGCGTTTTTTTATGGTGACCGGAATCTTT
>MHFM01000022.1:7348-7985 GCA_001804205.1 Omnitrophica bacterium RIFCSPLOWO2_01_FULL_45_10b | reverse complement strand
GGAATCTTTCTTTTGCTTTTTTTGGTGCAAGTTGGCATTTATTCCATTCACGAGTTTTCCGAAGCCGGAATCCTTCCCAATAGTGAAGCCATTCACATCGCAACAGAGCAATTTTCCCCCGCAGGTGTTTACGGCAAATGGTTTTCGCTCTCAATCGTTGTCGTTTGCGCTTTCTGGCTTCTCGGCAGTTGGATTTCGGATTATTTGAAATTGCGGTTTTCTACTCACAGAACTTCCTAAGATCCTCTTATCTTTTTGTTTCTTCGCCTCCTTTTTGCGTATATAATTATTTTCTTATGAAAGCCGCCCTTAAGATTGTTGCTTTTATCCTCGTTTTCTCAGGCGTTATCGCGCTGCTTCATTTTGTCATTACCGCTCTATTTCAAAACGATTCCGGTTTGCTGCTTCATCATGGGGTAGGGCAGTTCACGTTTTACATCCTTTTTGTTTTGAATGTTTTCTTATTTCAAACATACGTGAACCGCCAAAGTTTTCTTTCGCTTGGCATCAAGCCTTATCAAGGTTGGTACGTTACCGTTTTGAAAGGATGGATTGTAGGCGTTATCGCATTTGTTTCTTATTCCATTTTGATGCGAGTTTTTAATGTTGTGGAGTTTAGGTATCAACCAACTTTTGA
>MHFM01000022.1:0-7329 GCA_001804205.1 Omnitrophica bacterium RIFCSPLOWO2_01_FULL_45_10b | reverse complement strand
TTTGTCGGCTTCAGCGCTTTTGCGATCGCCTCGACTGAGGAAATTTTATTCCGCGGTTTTTTCCTTCAGACCATGTTGAAAGAAATGCCCAAATGGCTTGCGGTTGTGCTTACCGGAATCATTTTTGTCTTTTTTCATGATCTTACTCATATTCAAAATTTTTGGACGGAACCGCGCCAGATGATGCTGGCAGGCGGCCTTTTCAGTTTGAATATTCTGTTATGCATGGCGTATCTGAAATCAAAAACGCTTTTTCTTCCTATCGGGATTCACGCCGGCCTTGTATATGCGAAAATTTTCTTTAAGAAGATGAAAATGATGTACGCGATTGAACCTGCCAACTCTTACCTCTTTGGCCTCGAGGGCGATGCAAGAAGAGGTTTCCTTGCCTGGATATTTTTCCTTGCCGGTATTTTGGTTTTAAATTTCCTCATTACGAATCGAGAAAAACAAGCCGCCTCATCCTAATGATCCCCCACCAACTTTTTAAAAAAGAATATACTGGTTTCAAGAAATATTTAATTCACTTAATTGAACTGCTAACGAAAGTTGGTGGGGGATGAAATTAGCAACTCTTTGTTACGTTAAAAATAACGCGAAGACTTTGATGATTCACCGGAACAAAAGGGAAGGTGACATTCACGACGGCAAGTGGAACGGCCTTGGCGGAAAACTTCATCTGGGTGAAACTCCCGAGGAATGCGTTATTCGCGAAGTCAAAGAAGAAAGCGGCCTGACGATTAAAAGTCCTTCCTTGCGCGGAATTCTTACTTTTCCCGCTTTCAAAGATGAAGAAGATTGGTATGTTTACGTCTTCGTTGCTTATGAATTTTTAGGCGACTTGATTGAATCAAATGAAGGCGCATTGGAATGGATTGACGACCGGAAGCTTTTTGACCTTAATCTTTGGGAAGGCGATCCAATATTTTTGAAATGGCTCGAAGAAGGAAAATTTTTTTCCGCGAAGTTCGTCTATCGAAACAAGCGATTTATCAGTTATGACGTTATATTCCATGATCATTGGCAATCGTTGAATCATGCCCGTCGATGAACGCTTCAAAAAAGGCATAGCGCTTTTTAACGAAGAAGAATTTTTCGAGTGCCATGAAGTGATTGAAGATTTGTGGCTTGCAACTCAAGATGAACACAAGGATTTATACAAAGGCGTGATTCAGGCAGCGGTGGCTTTGCATCATTTGAAAAACGGAAATGTAAGCGGCGCGCGAAAACTTTTCAAAACGTCAAGCCGTTACCTCGGCAAATATACACCCGAAGCATTGGGCCTTAATGTGGAAAAGCTACTCACCGATATGCAGGCTTGTTTTAAGTCTATTGACGAGGGGCTGATTCCGAAGTTAGAATTTCAAATGAAGCCCAAACTTACAGAGTGAGGCGAAGTAAGTTTGCGGCTGAATTTGCCCAGCACTTATTTTTTGTTACTGTTTTTTAGAAAATAAGTGCTGGGGTCAATTTTATTTAAGGAGACTGATATGGCTTTAATGGAATCCATTTCTGTGAAATTGGGCACCCAAATGCCCACGTTTGAACTTAAAGATCCCAGCGGAAAACTTTACAAAAGCGATCAGGTCTATGGGGCTAAAGGATTGCTGGTTGCTTTTACCTGCAATCATTGCCCTTATGCACAAGCCATTTGGCCGAGGCTGATTCAATTGGCAAAAGACGTTTCGAAATTGGGCGTGAATACGGTTGGCATCAATCCAAATATTCATCCGGGTTATCCGGACGATGCACCCGAGCGGATGAAGGAAAAAATCAAAGAATGGGGAATTTCTTTTCCGTATTTGGTGGATGAGACGCAGGAAGTTGCCCGAACCTTTCAGGCCCAGTGCACGCCCGATCTTTATCTTTTTGATTCGGCGCACCATTTGGTTTATCACGGCAGGTTAGATGACAATTGGAAGGAAGAAACAAAAGTGAAAAAAAGAGAGTTGAAAGAAGCCATTGAAAATTTGGCTGCCGGGAAACAGATTTCACACATTCAAAATCCGTCCATGGGATGTTCCATTAAATGGCGCGAATAACGGTTTATCAAAAACCAACCTGCACAACGTGCCGCGAAGTTTATGCTGCTTTAAAAGAAAGCGGCGTTGACTTTGAAGCGGTGGATTATTATTTAGATCCGATACCAAAAGCAAAATTAAAAGAGCTGATTAAGAAAATGGATATCTCCGCCGAAGAGCTTTTGCGAAAAAAGGAGGGTATTTATAAGGAATTAAAGCTTTCTCAGAAAAAACTTTCCGCCGACGAAATTATTAATTTAATGGTAAAGTATCCCGATTTAATTCAGCGCCCGATTGTGGAGAAGGGAACAAAAGCCATTTTGGCCCGTCCGGCCGAACGGCTTAAGGAGATCCTATGAAAGAAAAAGAAACACAGTTTTCGTTGCGTTCTCGGTTTGAAAGTTTTAAACATGCTTTGAGAGGCCTTGGAGATATGCTTTCGAGCCAGCACAATGCGTGGGTTCATGCCATTATGACCATCTTGGTTTTGAATTTGAGTTGGTGGCTTGGAATCGATCGCGGCGGCCTTGCTTTGATTGTGATTGCGATTGCCATGGTATGGGTAGCCGAAGCGTTTAACACCGTTTTAGAAATTATAGCGGATGTGGTATCTGGGAAAACCTATTCTGACTTAATTCGCCGCGCCAAAGATATTGCGGCGGCGGGTGTTTTAATTACGGCCATAGGCGCCGTAGCGATCGGGCTGATCGTGTTTGGACCGCGTTTCTACGATCGCATTTACCCTTTGCTTCACCGGTAATGAAGCAATCTCAGACATAGCCCTTTATCTTTGGCAGTTAATGCCGAAAATGATAGGGCAGGAATAATGACAGCAGGGTTTTAGAATTTATTTGAGGGGTCGGGGGAAACTCCCCGATGGCTCAGAATTTATTTACATGGGCTTTATACATAAGGTACAATACCCCTCGGCTGCAAATGTCTGATGGGCATTTGAAGCCGATTAAGAAGTCAGTAAAGTAAAGCGTACGTTTCAACACAGGAGAGAAAAGAGAAAATGTCAAAAGGTACAGTCAAGTGGTTCAATGATCAAAAGGGTTATGGATTTATTGCGGTTGATGGCGGGAAAGATGTATTTGTCCATCATTCCGCTATTTTAGGCGATGGTTTTAAAACCCTCCGCGAGGGTGAGGCAGTTGAGTTTGAAATTACCCGCGGTCCGAAAGGAGATCAGGCCACGAACGTAAAGAAGCAGCAATAATTTTTGCGCGCTTATTAATTTCGAATCACTAAAGGCGTTACTGCAAAATCCGGTCTTGAAGGCCGAGAGGCAAGCAGTAGCGCCTTTTTTATATCCACCGTTGGGAGCTGTGGCGGGTTTCGAACGCTTTAATTGCGTCTTCACATTGTAGGGTCTGGCAGATTTCATCCAAACCTTGGACCAGATGGCCTTTAATCGAGGGGTCGATATCAAAATGAAACGAGATTTCCTCGGCAAGGTGTAGCGTGACTCGTTGATGCTCCAAGTTGACGGTTGCCTCAAGCCCTTTATAGCGGTCTACCATTTGGAATATTTCTTCCACCTCAGATTCTTTTAATTCAACCGTCAGCAGTCCGTTTTTGGTGCTGTTTGTGCGGAAGATATCCGCAAATGCCGGAACGACGGTGCTGCCGCGTTTTTGCCATGGCGCGATCACGGCTTTAAACCCGTACTGCCGAATGGCCCAAACGGCATGCTCGCGGCTTGATCCACAGCCGAAATTATTGCGCGTTACCAAAATAGAAGCACCGTGAAAACGTTCCTGGTTTAACTCAAAATCCGGATTGGGTGTTCCATCCGCTAGGTAACGCCAGTCATAAAACAAATTCTGTTCAAAACCCGTGCGTTGGATTGATTTCAGGAATTGTTTTGGAATGATTTGATCCGTGTCTACATTGGCATGGTCCAGCGTTGCGATTAAACCCCGATGGCTTTTAAACGGTTCCATTAATTAGTTCCACCCCGTTAGAGACAGGAAACGCCTCAAGCGGTTCTTGAGATAACGTTTCCCCATTCCCGATTTCAGATACTTTTCACGCGTTCTTGCATCTCGTTCACAGATGCAAGCTTCATAGTAAATCAACTTGAAAGGCCCTCTATTCTTGGTTGAAAACACTTTTCCGTCGTTGTGCTGCTTGAGGCGTTTCCGTAAGTCAGCCGTAAATCCCGTATACCATCGATTATCTTTTTTGCTATGGATTATATAGGTGTAATACATAATTTCTGTCTCTAACGGGGCCAGGTGCGGATATCGACAAAATGGCCGGCGATGGCTGCCGCGGCAGCCATTTCAGGGCTCACAAGATGAGTTCGCCCGCCCTTGCCTTGTCGGCCTTCGAAATTACGGTTTGAAGTTGAAGCGCATCGTTCGCCCGGTTTCAGCTGATCGGGATTCATCCCAAGGCACATGCTGCATCCGGACTGACGCCACTCACAGCCCGCAGCTTGAAAAACGGTGTGAAGCTCTTCGGCCTCCGCTTGTTTACGGACTTGCTCAGATCCCGGCACAACCAGGACACGAACTCCGGATGCTATCTTTCGGCCTTTGATGATTTTAGCGGCAGCGCGCAAGTCTTCAATTCTGGCATTCGTACAGCTTCCAATGAAAACAGTATCGATTTTTATCTCGGTAATCGGCGTTCCCGGTTTAAGCCCCATATAATTTAATGCCTGCTCCACATCTTTTGGATGATATCCCGGCACTTGATTTGGGTCAGGAACACGCCCCGTAACATCGATGACCATACCAGGGTTCGTTCCCCAAGTTACTTGCGGGGCGATTTGGGAAGCATCAATTGAAATTTCCCGGTCGTATTTTGCGTCGCGATCGGTAACAAGCGTGCCCCAAAAGGCTACCGATTCGTCAAATAGCTTGCCTTTCGGAGCAAACGGGCGGTTGCCTTGGGCCATATATTGAAAAGTCGTATCATCCGGTGCAATCATTCCGGCGCGAGCTCCGGCTTCGATGCTCATGTTGCAAATCGTCATGCGCGCTTCCATGGAAAGCGCCCTCACCGCTTCACCACAATATTCAAGCACATAGCCCGTTCCGCCGGCGGTGCCAATCGTTCCGATTAATTTGAGAATCATGTCTTTGGCGGTAACTCCGGGCTTGAGTTTTCCGCTGAATTCCACCTTGAATGTTTTGGGGCGTTTTTGCCGGAGGCATTGAGTGGCCAGCACATGTTCCACTTCAGAAGTGCCGATTCCGAAGGCGAGCGTTCCAAAAGCGCCGTGAGTTGAGGTATGCGAATCACCGCAAACAATGGTGGTGCCGGGCAGGGTCAGCCCGAGTTCAGGGCCGATGATATGGACAATTCCTTGCCGATCGCTTTTCAAATCGTAAAGTGTGATTCCAAATTCAGCACAGTTGGCCGTAAGTGCTTCAATTTGAGCGCGGGAAATGGGGTCTTTAATGTTCATCCGGTCAATGGTAGGCACATTGTGATCCATCGTGGCGAAGGTAAGTTCAGGCCGCCGCACGCGAGTTTTGCTTAAGCGAAGTCCTTCAAATGCTTGGGGGCTTGTTACCTCGTGGACAAGATGGCGGTCAATATAAAGAAGTGTCATGCCATCCGTCATGGAGGTTACAACATGAGCATCCCAAATTTTTTCGAACAATGTTTTAGCCACCCCGTTAGATCTCCAGATTATTTATGATTATTTCCTTATTCACTATTAATATCAAATACTGATATATTTTCATCATTTAGTTTACCTTGTTTTAGAAAAGAGATCTAACGGGGCCATAAAGGGAAATAGTATATCGGTAAACGGAGCGGATTGGCAAGATTTTCAGCACTCTCGGGTGTATCCCAGTTCATGCAGTTGTCTCCGTCATTGCGAGGCAGTGCTCTAAAGCGGAGCCGAAGCAATCTCGCGAGATTACTTCGTCCCGCCGCCTTCGGCGGCAGTCCTCGTAATGACGGGGATAAAATTACTGCATCAAGTGGGATGCGCCCAGCACTCTCCTCAACTTGTCGCCGGTATGAGGCGCTCAAAATGATGAAGCAAAGCACGTTTTTTTACCCATTTATTAACACACCCCGGCCTCTTTATCCGAGCGATCTACAAAAACACAATCTGCTTTACTTGTTTGCTTTACGCCTTATCGAAAGTTATCCTTTCATTGGATATCTGTATGCTGATCAAAGAAAAGGATAAGAAGAAACACATGATCAAAATGAAAAGGAATAAAAGAGGATTTACCTTAGGTGAAATGGTGGTGACCGTCGCCATTGTGGGGTCGATTACTGCCATTGCCGTCCCCAATTACATGAGGGTCAGGATGCAGGTGAATATGGAGATGGTGAAACAGCATCTGAAGACTATAGGCACTCATATGAATGATTTATACAACCAGAACAGCCAATTCCACCCACACATCAATTCATTGGGTAGTAGTGGTGAAGAAGTAGCCATTACAGCCTCACTCTTCGGAATTAACCGTAGAGAATACACCACCAATGGCTATACGACAGGCCCTAACCTCTCCACCTTTCAACTCAGAACTTGCCCTCAAGCAGGACGATGGGGCATTGCCGGAGACAGATGCTTTGTCCTCACTCCTCTTGGAATCACGGAGGATGCCATAGGCAACGCCGCCGTTGCTTTTGGTGTGGGAGCGAATTGGGGTAATTCGGTTCCGGTTAACATAATTACTAATTTCACCACCTTGGGAAGTTCTTTCTTATTTACCAATGCAAAGCGGATAGAATGGATGGCTGCTTATCTTGAATATGAGGCGGTGTGGTTAAATAGCCAAAGTGATTACAAAATCCAAAATACATTAGATGGTCCTGCTCTTTCATTTATTTCTTTTGAGACACCAACGGAGAATTCTAAGCTGTTTGAGGCACTTCTTCCTTCGGTGATTGAAACCTTAAAAGCAAAGGGCATTTACTTGACAGTCAAAGAGCATACAGTTGCGGATTCAGCTACAACAGTTCTTGCTGTCCAGAAAGCCCTCGGACATTATGGAAATCTTTCTTACCTTCAATATGTTGCGAACCTCTATTCATCTAATTCAAAAGCGCTCGAATTTAGCTTCCAAGTAGCACAGCCGGTTAAAAATCAAGCAGAGTTTATGTCGCGCTGGCATTCGGCAAGTGAAAATTTCTCTAAAGTAAAATCAGAGGCGTTGCTACCGGAGCCGGGCTAAAATTTTAATTCCGTAATTCCGTACCGGGTACGGCGGGGACATGTATGCTGATCAAAGAAAAGGATAAGAAGAAACACATGATCAAAATGAAAAGGAATAAAAGAGGATTTACCTTAGGTGAAATGGTAACCACCGTAGCCATTATCGGT
>MHFM01000021.1:32984-33802 GCA_001804205.1 Omnitrophica bacterium RIFCSPLOWO2_01_FULL_45_10b | reverse complement strand
CCCGCGCGTTTTTTTGCCGAACCCCAGACGCGAGAGGAATTGTTTCGGGTTTTAGAATTTCAAAAGCTCGAGCAGCTGCCGCTTCTTGTCATCGGCCGCGGGTCGAACCTCCTAGTCTCAGATGAAGGTTTCCACGGCTTGGCGCTGTCGCTTAGGAAATTAGAACCAGATCAATATGGGGTAGAGCGCGGTTGCTTTCTTCGAGTTTCCGCGGGAATGAGCCTCGTGAAGCTCGCCTTGGTATCTCAGCAGGAATCATTAGGCGGGGCCGAGTTCGTATGTCATATTCCGGGCACGGTTGGCGGCGCTTTGGTGATGAATGCGGGCTTCGGGAGGCGCGGTGCAACTTATTTTGAAATGAAAGATATTCTCGATTCTTTTTCAGTCATTGATTTGAACGCTGATGGCGTTGTTAAAACATTAAGAAAAGAAGACGTCAGCTTTCAATATCGGACTACAAATTTACCGCCCCATTTTCTTATTTTAGATGCGACGTTTCGCCTTTTTTCAAAATCTAAGGAATTAGTCGATCAAGAAATTAAAGCCAATTTCACTTATCGCAACGCCGTTCAAGATCTGCGATTTCCAAGCGCCGGGTCAACATTTAAGAACCCAAAGGGATATTCTTTAACAAGCGGACAGCTTTTGGAACGTGCCCAAATGAAAGGGATGCGGGTCGGTGGCGCGATGGTATCGGAACGGCATGCTAATTTTTTCCTCAATGTTGATCATGCAACCGCTCAAGATGTTTTGAAGCTCATGAGAATGGCACAGAAAAGGGTATTTGAAAATTGCGGTGTGATGCTTGAGCCGGAAGT
>MHFM01000021.1:19109-32975 GCA_001804205.1 Omnitrophica bacterium RIFCSPLOWO2_01_FULL_45_10b | reverse complement strand
TGGAACACGAGATGCATTCGGTTCAAGCCTCTTTCGGCAGAGTGGGCGTTTTCTTAGGGGGCAAATCGCACGAGCGAGCTATTTCACTTCGCTCCGGAATGGCCGTTTATCAGGCCCTAAAAACTGCCGGTGTCGATGCCGTTACGATTGACACCGCAAATGGCTTCCGTTCAAAACTGAAGCGTGACCCAGTTGATCTTGTCTTTTTGGCACTTCATGGCATTGGCGGAGAAGACGGGACTATTCAGAAGATTTTAAACCGCTTCAAAATTCCATATGTTGGCTCAGGGCCTCAAGCAAGTTCTTTGGCGTTTGACAAGGTCAAGGCCAAGCAGATCTTCCACCGCAATGGAATTCCAACTCCCAGGTATGCTGTCATTACGACCAAAAATTGGAAACGAATTTTAAAAAATTGGCAGACACCTTATGTCATCAAACCGGTTCAGGAAGGGTCCAGCATTGGGATTTTTTTTGTTGAAAAGAAACAAAACCCCGCTAAAAAAGTTGAGGCTGCTTTGAAAAAGTACGACCGGCTTCTCGTCGAAGAAAAGATCGATGGAAGAGAATTTACGGTTGGTATTTTAGGGTCCGAAGCGCTGCCTGTGATTGAATTAAGACCAAAGCGCAAATTTTATGATTATCAAGCAAAGTATACGAAGGGGATGACCGAATATTTGGTTCCCGCACCTATTCCGGAGAAATTAACAAAGAGTCTTCAGATAATGGCATTGAAAGCGCATCGTGCTTTGGGGCTGCGCGATCTTTCCCGTGTTGATTTTAGGACGGATGCGCGGAATCATCCTTTTGTTTTGGAAGTGAATTCGATTCCGGGATTTACGGAAACAAGCCTATTGCCCAAAGCGGCAGCCGAGATCGGCCTTGATTTTTCAGGACTTTGTCTGAAATTACTCAGTATGGCGCAAAATGGAAGTAAGGAAAAATAAACGATGGGGAAACGACGAACGTCAAAATGGAATTCAAAGTTATTTCGAAAATTTGGGCCTTTGTTTTTTCAATTTTTAGGAAGACTTGTCCCGTTCGGAATTACCGCAGGTATCATTGGGTTTATGTTTATAAATGTTCGCGCAATGCTTTATGCAGATCCGTATTTTCAAGCAAGCCAAATTACGGTATTTCCTTCTGGCGTTCTCAACGATCCTGAACTTCGTTTCTTAGAGCGCGAGGTTCGCGGAAAAAGTTTGATTGAAATCAACCTCAAAGCAATTTCTCAGAGCCTGGAACGGAACCCGAACGTCAAACGGGCTGAAGTGGATCGAATTTTTCCCGACCAACTTAATATTTTTCTGACCACCCGCTTGCCGTTTATTCAGGTCCAACTCAAGCAAGGCGGTCCTTATTATTTAATTGCAAGCGACCAGTTGATTTTGGGCATTGAAAATGAACCCCGCGCCGATTTGATGGCATTGGAGGATTTTTCTTCTGAGCGAAAAACATATTCGGCCGGGACACTTTATTCGAATAAATATTTTCAAAATCTTTTCGGCATTTTTCAATCACTGACACTGGACCCGTTATTGCGTACGGAAGCAATTTCAAAGTTAGCGATCGATCCAACGGGGAATGTGTCCATCGTTTTAAAGGATGGAATTGAACTACGGGCGGGTGGCCGTTTAATGCTTTCCGATGCAACGAGGGCCGTTCTGAATTCGCTTTTAAAATCTGAAAGCCGGAGCGATATTTTGTACATCGATATACGTTATCGCGATATTATTGTAAAGAAAAAATCACAAGTTTAGAGCTGATTGCCTCAAATTCATAAAAAAATTAAAGACCCATGCAGAATAAAAATGGCAAGCCTCGGCCGGAAAAAAAAGAAAGGCCGACTTATCTTGCTTATATCGGAACTACAAAAATTGCCTTCCTGAAAGCATATGTAAGACACCAAAATCAAATCGAAGTGGCAGCATTGAGCGCCCGCCTTGCAGACGGATTTGAAGGCGGAATTGTCAAAGACCTAGCGCAAGCGTCTCAGATGTTAAATCAAGCAGTGGCGGATATCATCCCCCCTGCCGAGAAGTCAATTATTCTATGCCGGGTGGTTGTTTCAAATGCTTATCTAAAAAATTATACCTTCCAAAGCTCTCTCTACTTTCCAGGAAACCCTCACCCTGTTACGCTCCGTGATGTTCGTGCCGCTATTGCGCAAACCCGAAGCGTGGCCACGATTCCGCTTCAAGAAGTTATTGTTCAAGCGGTACCGCAGGAGTTTTTGGTTAATGATTTGGAAGGAGTGCAAAATCCAATTGGATTAGAAGCCAGCCGCTTGGGGGTAACGCTTAGGCTGTTGACCCTTGATTTTTTGGTGTACAATAATTTGCTTCGAGTTTTTGAGCGTTGCGATCTTGAAGTAACCGATATCGTACCCAACGTTTTAGCTGCTTCCCATTCGGTTTTAACTCCTTCTGAAAAGCAAACAGGCGTAATTTTAGTTACGCTTGGAGGGGCGGTAACCCATTTTGCCTGTTTTAAAAATTCAGTTTTGCTTGAAACGCGATCGATCGCAATGGGGGCAGATTGTATTACAAAAGTAATTGAAAAAAATTTGAACATCGAACATTTAGATGCCCAGCGGCTTAAGGAATCTTTTGGTTCTGCCAAACCAAAGGCAGAGTTTCATGACGAGTTAATTCCGATTCCGGAATCAAACGGAAAGAAAAAATATACCATTAGACGCCGCGAGTTCGAATCGCAAATGAGTTCTGGGCTTAATCTGTTTTTTGGTGAGCTCCAGAGAGAAATACGCGCTCTCGAAGGTCAATACTCTCCTTTGAACCATGTTGTATTTACGGGTGGCGGATCAAGTTTGGATGGTCTTTTGGATGTAGCGCGCGAGTTGATTTCTCCAACCGCGCGTATTGGAGTCGTGCAAAATATTTTAGGCCCAGAGGCTCTGATTAAAGACCCTGCCTTTTCAGGGGCTCTCGGGGGGATTAGTTTTACAAGCAAAGTGAGCGACCAGGGCCTGCCGAGTCCGGGGCACCCGAATTGGGTTACCCGCACCGTTGATGCGGCCAAGAACTGGATCTTCGAATATCTCTAATTCTCTTTCCCGCAATAGGTTACTTCCGCGCTATCCGTTGACTTGTGTTAGGGATTCCAGTAGAATTTAGAAAAGTAGGCAGCTTTAGTTCATTGATCTTGTGTTCGTAACTTTTTACAGTTAAACAGGTTATAAAAATGCGGAAGTTTATTTTATTGATTATATTTCTAACACCGCTCGCCTCCTTATCGACTTTAGGTCTTGCGGCAGAGCCCGAGCTTAGCGCCTCTGTCGATAAGCAATCGGCGCGCATCAATGAAGAGATTCATTTGAACGTACGGATTAGCGGTGCCGGCAGTTCACTTCAAGCGCCCCGTTTGCCATCGCTTGAGGGGTTTGAAATTTTTTATTCCGGCCGAGCTTCCCGATTTAGTTTTATCAATGGACAATCGCAGTCAATGATAGAATTTAATTATGTGATGATTCCGCGCTTATCCGGTCGATTTATTTTAACTCCAATTGAAATTAAGGTAGGCGATAAGATCTATCGAACGAATCAATTGGAGCTCAATGTAGCGGATCAGCAAGTGGTTGCATCGCAGCCTGCTCAACGGCCGGCAGCTCCTATTCCGGCTTATCCTCGTCCTGCGACACAAGCCCGGTCGCCTGCTTACGGAGGCGCAGCTCCCGCATCGACCGCGTCTGCCGTTCCAGTGTCAAGCGATGTTTCGGATCAAAATATTTTCTTACAGGTAAAACCAAGTCAAACAACCCTCTACACCAATCAGCAATTAATTTTAACATATTCACTTTATACGCGCTATGACACGCGTTATGAGGGTTTCATTGAAGAGCCCGAGACAAGCGGATTTTGGATTGAAGAGTTTCCGATGGATCAAAATTTGGGCCGCGATACCGAGATGGTCAAAGGAAGAAAATATGTTCGGGCCGACGTCAAAAAATTGGCGCTTTTCCCAACCGCTCCGGGACAATATCAAATTAAACCTGGCGTTGTGAAGGCTTCGGTTCAAATTGAAGAAACAGAACCTACAATGTTTGATGATTTTTTTAATACGAGTTTTTTTGGTGGCGGAAGTCTTTTTGCAAGACGTGTTGAAAAGCAGCTCGCACCACCCTCCATACAGATTACCGTTAAGCCGCTTCCCGATGCCGGAAAACCGGGAAGTTTTAACGGCGCTGTAGGTGAATTTCGGATGTCGACAACCGTTGACAAAAAAGTAGTGAATCAAAATGAAGCCGTCACATTTCAAATGGCGATTGAAGGAGAGGGAAACATCGAAACGTTAATTCATCCGCTGCTTCCCGAAATTCATTCGGTTAAGATTTACGAAGCCGATACTCAGACGCAATTGTTTCGCGCTCAAAGTATGATTGCCGGAAAAAAAGTATTTGAAATCGTGATGATTCCAGGAGAAGCGGGGGAGATGACGATACCGCCAATCGAATTCAGCTTCTTCAACCCTAGAGTTGAACGCTATATTATTTTAAAATCAGATTCGTATAAGATTAAAGTCAATCCTTCCAAAACGCCGCCCCCGGCAGTTCCGAAGGAAATTTCTGAGGGAGGTCTAGGAGATGCCAAAAAGTCAATTCGCTCAGAAGTGCAAGACATTCAATACATTAAAGAACAAAATACAGCAGGACCTGTTTTTCTCCCTCGCCTTGTTTTTTGGCTTGCTCTTATTGACGGTGTTCTCACACTCCTTTGCTTAGGGCTTGTGGCCATTCGAAAGCGTGATGAGTATTTAAATCAAAATGTCTCGTTAAAACGAAATCTATTCGCCAAAAAATATGCCAAAAATGGCCTCAAACGATTGGATCATTTGGGAAAATCTTCCAAGTCTGATTCTAAATCGGATGCAATTTTTTTTGACGAGAGCGCAAAGATCCTGAATCAATATCTTGCAGATAAGCTTAATTTGTCACCCCAAGGTTTAACCCATGATATGATCGAGCGCAGTTTAGAGGCGCGCCACGCAGACCCGTTGATCACCCAGAAAATTCATGCTTGCTATGACCTCTGCGATCAAGCGCGATTTGCCAAAATCAGCTTTGGAGAGGTTGATCGAGTTTTAATGATTAAGCAAATCGAAGAAATTATTTATGCCTTGGAGAAGCGATGACGGAACGAATGAAACAGATATTCAAATATGGTGTTTCCCAGCCCGCAATTTTAGTTTTGCTCGTCGTATTATTTTTGTCTCCGGGTTTTGTAAGCGCTGCCACGGCCAATCGTTTTGAGGAGGCCAATCAATATTACCACGATGGAAAATATGCGGAGGCCGTGCGTCTTTATGAGGAAATAGCCAAGGCGGATCCGAGCTTATCCATTTATTACAATTTAGGAAACGCTTACTTTAAATTTGGGAAACTCGGATTAGCCATTTTAAATTATAAACGGGCTTTGACGCTCAATCCCCGAGATCGCGATGTGCGTCAGAATCTTGCTTATGCAAACCAGTTGATCGAATATAAAATTGAAGATAAACGAAGTTGGTATTTTCGAAAGTTAGATCAACTTCTTTCCTTTCTTACCCTAATCGAATGTTGGGTTGTGGTTTTGGGAGGTTATTTTATTTTTGTGATTGGTTTTTTAATTTCTCTTCTGCGCAATCGCAGGCCTCTATTTGGAAAATCAGGAGCCATTGGATTTATCCTCGTTCTTTTTTGTTCGTTCCCATTATTTTTAAAATATGGGGCCTTGGACGGAGGCCGGCCTGCCATTGTTACGGAGCAACAAGCAGAGGTTCGTTATGGTCCTTCAACGAACGACCGTCTTGCTTTCCGCCTTGTGGAGGGCCTTGAAGTTTCGCTGCAAGATGAAAAGAGGGATTGGTATCGAATTCAATTGGCCGATGATCGCAGTGGATGGCTTCCCAAATCTCAAGTGACAGCTGTATGAAATCAACAGAACAAAGTAAAAAGTGGAAAGGAAAACCGGATGCCACCGGGCATTTTGGAATTTTTGGGGGACGTTTTGTCCCTGAAACATTAATCAATGCACTCGATCAGCTGACCGCTGCGTATCGGTCTTTGAAGCGTGATCGAAAATTTCAGAAAGAATTGGCGTATTATTTGGCCCATTATGCGGGAAGGCCGACGCCGCTCTATGAGGCTCAAAATTTAAGTCGTGCGTTAGGCCGTGGGTTGCGCGTGTTTTTAAAACGCGAGGATTTATGCCATACCGGCGCGCATAAAATTAATAATACAATCGGGCAAGGATTGCTTGCGCGCTATATTGGAAAAAAACGGATAATTGCTGAAACAGGCGCAGGGCAACACGGCGTTGCCGCAGCGACGACAGCACGACTTTTCGGCCTTTCATGCGACGTCTATATGGGGGCCGAAGACATTCAGCGCCAAGCGCTCAATGTGTATAAAATGGGCTTGCTCGGCGCGCGTGTAATCCCAGTCTATTCAGGTTCGAAAACGCTTAAGGACGCTACAAATGAAGCGATTCGAGATTGGGTTACTAATGTAGATACCACGCACTATTTACTGGGTTCCGCTGTGGGGCCCCATCCTTATCCGGCCATGGTTCGCGATTTTCAATCGGTGATCGGCCGCGAAACAAAAATGCAGATGAGGAAAATGACGCGCACACTTCCCGACATCATGGTTGCTTGCGTTGGGGGTGGCAGCAATGCCATTGGTTTCTTCCACCCATTTTTGGATGATCGTGTCAAATTAATCGGTGTGGAAGCGGCAGGCAAAGGGTTGAATACAAAGCATCATGCCGCTTCGCTACGAAAAGGGACGATTGGCGTTTTGCATGGAATGAAAAGTTTTGTTTTGCAGGACCCTAACGGCCAGGTGCAATTGGCCGATTCCATTTCTGCAGGGCTTGATTACCCATCCGTAGGCCCTGAGCATGCGTTGTTGAAAGAAACTGGACGAGTTCGTTATGAAACCGCCACGGATGAGGAAGCCCTTTTAGGGTTTCATTTATTAACCCTTTTGGAAGGAATTATGCCCGCCTTAGAGCCAGCCCATGCGATTGGCTACCTTGCGCGCCGCGCGCGCAGTTTCCCGCGAGCTTCCAAGATTGCTTTGTGTATTTCGGGGCGTGGCGATAAAGATCTCGAAGTGGTCCGTCACTCCAAGATGAATTCACGCTCTGCCCACTAGATGGATAATCAACTGATTCAAAGGCTAAAAGAGGCGAAGGGAAAAGGCGCAAAACTATTCTGCGCTTATCTCACGTTAGGATTTCCCAACCTTTCAACCACAGAGGCGCTTATTTTGGCTTTGGCACATGCCGGTGCCGACATTATCGAATTAGGATTTCCGTTTTCTGACCCTCTTGCTGATGGTCCAACCATTCAGTTTGCTTCCGCTCAAGCCATCAAAAAGAATGTGCGGTTAAATGATGCTTTTCGGCTGGTTCGAAAATTGCGGAAGCGAGGTTTACGAATTTCGATTCTGTTGTTTACCTATCTAAATCCCATTATGCATTATGGGATGAGCCGGGCCATACGCCAGCTTCATCAATCCGGCTTTGATGGCTTAATTGTTCCGGACCTGCCTCCGGATGAAGGCAAGATGTGGGAGTCGTGGTTTCAGCGTTTTAATCTTTCGCTTGTCTATTTAATCGCACCGACAACAGATCATGCGCGCGCAAAAGAGATTGCGAAACGCTCTAGCGGTTTTGTTTACTATGTGTCGCTCAGAGGAGTGACAGGAGCACGGAGTTCAATCTCGCCGGATTTGATTCGGAATTTAAGGATTGTGAAAAAAATGACTAAAAAACCCGTCCTCGTTGGATTTGGAGTTTCAAGTCCAAAACAAGCCAGAGCGATTACGAAGGTTGCGGATGGCATTATTGTCGGAAGCGCCATTGTCGAGCGGCTTAAGGGAGGCCGAAAAGGTGTTCGTTCCGCCGTTTCTTTTGCTTCGAGTTTGATGGCGGCCATGAAGCGTAAAGAATGAGCATTTTGGGATTGGACATTGGGGAAAAGCGGATCGGTTTAGCGCACAGTGACGAACTTAATTTTATGGCTCATGCGGCCGGTTTTTTGCAGCGCAAAAGCGATGAAGAGCTTATCCGTGAGCTGCAGAAGATGATCACTGAGTTCCATATCGAAAAAATTGTGATCGGTTTACCGAAAACAATGAAAGGTGAAAACGGAACGCAGGCCGATAAAGTGCTTTCATTGGCCGAGCGGTTAAGACAGGATATTCAAAGCCCCATTGTCATGTGGGATGAACGCTTAACCACCGTTCAGGCTGAGCGGGCGCTTATTGCGCAAGATGTAAGCCGCGCCAAGCGAAGGAAAAAACGCGACGCCATTGCCGCTGAAATTATGCTTCAGAGTTATCTTGATTTTTCAAAACAGAAGGGATGAGGAAATGAAGTACGAACAGTCAACTTTTGATAACGGCCTTCGTGTTGTCAGCAGTCGTTTAACGGGCCGAGATTCGGTCGGTCTTGCCATTTGGGTTCGTGTCGGAAGCCGCTATGAACTTAAGCGGCTCGGCGGAATTTCTCATTTTGTTGAACATATGCTATTCAAAGGAACAAAGAATCGTTCCACAAAACAGATCAAAGAAGAGGTGGAAGGTGTCGGCGGCGTTCTCAATGCATTTACGGGCGAGGAAAGCACGTGTTATTTCGTAAAAATTCCGAAGCCTCATTTGGAGCGCGCTTTCGACGTGCTTCAGGACATGGTCAATCATGCCACGTTGAAAGAGGAAGAATTCAGGAAAGAGAAAACCGTGATTTTAGAGGAAATTAAAATGTACCTTGATCTTCCGTCTCAATATGTGCATGAGATCATGAGCGAATTGCTTTGGCCGGACCAACCGGTGGGAAGGCCAATTGCCGGTACAATCGAAACCGTGTCGCATCTTAGTCGAAGTGAGCTTTATCGTTATGTTCAAGCCTACTACCACCCGAAAAATATTTTGGTAACGGTTTGCGGAGACATCCGTCATAGCGAAATTGAATCTTTGACCGAACGCTACTTTAACGGCCGCGTGAAAAAACCTATTTCTAAATTTAAACCCGCGACAAATAAATCGAACAAAAAAGAATCGCGAATTCATTTTTTGGATAAGAAAACCGAACAAACTCATTTTGTCATTGGTTTTCACGGACTTTCGCGCAATCACCCCGATCGCTATGCGCTGAGTGTTTTAAATATAATTTTGGGCGGGAATATGAGCAGCCGCCTTTTTGAAGAAGTGCGGGAAAAGCGCGGCCTTGCTTATGAGATTAAGTCAGGCCTCAGCTTTTTAAATGATACGGGTGCTATTAGTGTTTCGGCCGGTGTTGAGCCTAAGAAGGCACCGCTTGCCGCACGCATCATTATGAAAGAATTGAGCCGCTTGAAACGCAAGCCGGTAACAGTCAGCGAGTTAAGGAGGGCTAAAGATTATTTTTTGGGTCAATTGATGTTAGGCCTTGAAGATACTTTAGATCATGCGCTTTGGTATGGCGAGCGCATGCTTTACGGAGGCGATTTGCCCGATATAGCTGAGATTCGCCGTCAAGTTGAAGGAGTTAACGAAAAGGATATTCAGAGTCTGTCACAGAAATTTTTCAAAACCGACGGAATCCATCTTTCTTTAATTGGGCCTGTTGATTCTCAATCAGAAATTCGAATTAAATCAGAGTGTATCTGCCCATGAATCAAAAGAAAAAGTGGGTTGCGCCCAGCATTTTATCCGCTGATTTTAGCCGCCTTGGCGAAGAAATACGCGAGGTCAGTGACGCAGGTTGTGATTCTATCCATGTCGATGTAATGGATGGACATTTTGTGCCTAATTTAACCATTGGGCCGCCGGTGATTCGCTGGATTCGAAAAACGACAAAACTTCCTTTGGACGTTCATCTCATGATCGAAGAGCCGATCCAGTATTTAAAGGATTTCCGCAGCGCCGGTTCCGATTGGATTACGGTTCATGTGGAAGCGTGTAAAGATGTTCAAGCAACACTCGATCAAATTCGAAATTTAGGCGCAAAAGTCGGCATCTCACTTCGCCCAAAAACAAATGTAAAGGCGATTGAGCCTTATCTTAAGTTGGTTGATTTGGTTTTGGTCATGACAGTAGAGCCAGGATTTGGAGGGCAGGAATTCATGCCTGATATGCTTGAGAAAGTTCGCGCCTTGAGACCCCAATTTTCCGGTTTGATTTCAGTAGACGGCGGCATTAATTTGGAAACAGCTTCACAAGCCGCCCGAGAAGGAGCCGATATTTTTGTGGCTGGCTCGTCTATTTTTAAAGAATCCAACCGGAAAAATATGATCGAGAAACTCCGCCGCGCGGTTTCTTAAAAAACTTCATGGATTTAAAATTTATTCGTAATTTCTCAATCATCGCCCATATCGATCATGGGAAATCAACGTTAGCAGACCGCTTTCTTTTAGAGACGCACGCGATTTCGCAGCGCGAATTTCACGATCAATTTTTGGACGATATGGAACTCGAGCGCGAACGCGGGATTACCATTAAAGCGCGCGCTGTCCGAATTACTTATCAAAATCATTTCTTGAACTTGATTGACACCCCTGGGCACGTCGATTTCACCTACGAGGTTTCAAAAAGCCTGGCGGCCTGCGAAGGCGTTTTGCTTTTGGTGGATGCCGCACAGGGCGTGGAGGCTCAGACGGTTACCAATTTATATCTCGCTCGAGAGCGGCATCTTACCATTGTTCCCATTATCACAAAAATTGATTTACCGAATGCCGATATTCCGCGCGTGCGGCGCGAGATAGCTCACATGCTTCAGATCAAAGAAACTGATATTTTGACCGCAAGCGCAAAGCGAGGCGAAGGGATCACACAGATACTCGATGCCATCATTGAACGGATCCCACCGCCTAAAGGAAATTTGCAAGGCGCCTTACAAGCACTTATCTTTGATTCTCGATATGACTCCTATAAGGGCGTCGTAACCTATGTTCGCTTCATGGCCGGAATTGTTCGTAAAGGCGAGAGAATCAAATTGATGCAAACGGGTCAGGTCTATGAAATGGAAGAGCTCGGCGTTTTTACACCGCATGAAAAACCGGTATCGGAACTCGGCGCAGGAGAGGTTGGTTACTTAGCGGCAAATATTAAAGACGTTTCTCATGTTCAGATTGGAGACACAGTGACCCATGCGGATTCGCCTGCTGAAAAGCCTTTGCCAGGCTATGAACCGGTGAAACCTATGGTTTTTTGCGGACTTTATCCGATTAATTCTAAGGATTTCACTTCCTTGAGAGATGCTCTAGGCAAACTCAAATTAAATGATGCCTCTTTTGTTTATGAGGCAGAGAGTTCAGCATCGCTCGGTTTTGGCTTTCGCGCTGGATTTTTAGGTTTGCTTCACATGGATGTCATTAAGGAGCGCTTGGAAAGGGAATTTGATTTGTCCTTAATCGTGACGGCGCCTAACGTTGTTTATCGGATTGTTAAAACAGATAATACCGAGCTTCTTCTCGACAATCCAACGAAACTGCCGCCTCCAACACATATTCGCACCTTTGAAGAGCCTTATATTGACGCTCGCGTTTTAATTCCCGCTAATTCGCTTGGCGCAATTATGAAATTGTGCCAGGATCGCCGCGGGATTTATGTCAGCACCGAGTACATCGATGCCGCTCGTGTCATGATCATTTATCAGATTCCATTTGCCGAGATTGTGCTCGATTTTTATGATAAGATAAAATCCATTACCAGCGGCTACGGCTCACTGAATTATGAATTTATTGGTTTTCAATCATCAGAACTTGTGAAGATGGACATTCTCATCAATGGATCTCCGGTGGACGCGCTTTCTTCGATCACCGTTAAGGAAAAAGCTTATGCACGGGGACGCGGTTTGGTTGAGAAATTAAAAGAGGTCATTCCACGCCAACTTTTTGAAGTTGTCATTCAGGCAGCGATCGGATCCAAAATTATCGCACGTGATTCGATTAGGCCGCTCAGCAAGAACGTGACGGCAAAATGTTATGGAGGCGATATTACGCGAAAGCGAAAATTATGGGAAAAGCAAAAGGAAGGTAAAAAGCGAATGAAAAAGATAGGGAAAATCGATTTGCCTCAAGAAGCATTTATGTCCATTTTGGAGGTTGATTAATGGCTTTGTGGCTTGCGAGTTCTTTGTTGGTAATCGTGATACTCGTGTTATCCCGAAAAAAAATTTATTCCGAATGGCAGGCGATTCGTAGTGACGGGCGAAGCTGGCTTTGGCGGATGTGGAAAGAATGGGGCGAGCCGTTTCTCATCGCTGCGGTGATCGCAATTGTTGTGAGGACTTATGTTGTAGGGCCTTACAAGATTCCAACGGGCTCCATGCGAACGACCCTCATCGAAAAGGACCGGATTTTCGTGGACAAGATTACGTATCGGTTTCGGCCTCCAAAACGCGGTGAAATCATTGTCTTTAAGTACCCCTTCGATCCTAAAAAAGACTTTGTTAAACGCTTAATCGCTTTTCCGGGTGAAGAAGTGGAAATCCGGGATGGAACGGTATGGATCAACGGCAAACGCCTTGATGGGCCACCTCAGATTGTAAGTCATTATTATTACAATAGAAGCGAATGGGCCTATGGCAAGGAAGGGCAGAAAATAAAGGTTCCTCCAGGAGCGTTTTTTGTCTTAGGGGATAATAGTGCCCAATCGAGCGATAGTAGGAATTGGGGCTTTGTTCCCGAAAAGTATCTCATAGGAAGAGCCTTTCTCCTTTGGTGGCCCCTTGAGCGAATGGGCTTTATTTCATAAAAAATGCATTTTTTAGTAAATTTTTTTTGACTTTTGCCGTATCTCTATTAAAGTAGAGGTACGATATGGTACAAGGCGAATTATTTCGCGAAGAAAATATCAATGATTTGAATAAAAACGCTTCCGCGTTGCAGAATTCTTTTTTGACCCGCCATCGATTGACCTTAACCCTTGATAAATTTGTTATTGCAGCGATTGGATTTGTCGTTTTGTTCGCATTGACTTTCTCATTCGGTGTTGAGCGCGGCAAAAGGGCAATGGAAAAGCGTTTGGCATCATTATTTCCTACGCATTCGGAAGTGCTACCTCCCACAGGAGTTAAGGAGGGACACTCGGCAGATCCCGCGCAAGGTACAGTTTTGCTTGTAAAAGATCAAGCAGTCGAAACTTCGACAACGGAAGCAACAACATCAGAGGCTGCAAAGGCGGATGAAAGCTCCGCCATCAATTCTTCTCAAACAACTTCCGCAATCGAAGGTGCTGGATCTACGGAATCAAGCAACCAAGGAAAATATACCATTCAACTCGTGACGTACAAAAATTCAAAAATGGCGGAGCGTGAAGTGACAAGTCTAAAATCAAAGGGTCATGATGGATTTGTGATTGCAAGCGGAAATTATTTTCAAGTTTGCGCTAATTTTGCGCAAACCCATTCAAAAGCTAAGGTTTTGTTGAAACAATTCAGGGAAACTGGACGTTACCCTGACGCTTTCATTCGCCCGGTTGTCCGCTAGTTTTCTTATCCGATCGGATTTCCCCCCTTATTTTCGCCTGAATTTTTCGTAGCAAATCGCATTTAAATTCAGTATACTATCTCCTTATTCAAGGAGTTAAATGACACAGCATTCGAGTCTAAAAACCGATTCGGTAGGTGCACGCCATCGGAATGTGCTTAAGCGATATGAACGAATTCGCCAGCTTCAAGATACCGATACCTTGGAGGGGCGGACATCAGCTTTTAAACTTCCAAAAGTGAAGTTGATTAAGCTCAAAGTAAAGAAGGTTAAAGCCGTCAAAGAAGGCGCTGAAGCAAAGACTGACGGACAAACCGCACCAGGAGCTTCAGCCCCGTCGACTACCGCGCCTGCTCAAAAGTCCGGTGCTCAAAAAGCGCCGGCAGAAAAGTCCAAAGG
>MHFM01000021.1:16443-19056 GCA_001804205.1 Omnitrophica bacterium RIFCSPLOWO2_01_FULL_45_10b | reverse complement strand
ATCAAGCGATGAACCAGCAGCAAGAGAATTAATTGTGAATGTGCTCCAGCGGGAATTTCCAAAGGATGCGCAAAATATCCCGTCGGATGATTTGGATGATATCGGTTCGTCCTATGGAAAGCTTGGTGAGGCCTTTTTTATAGCCCTTTCAAATGGAAAGATTGTTGGAACCGTTGGAATTAAGCAGGAAGATGAACGGACGGCGTTTTTGAGGCGGCTTTTTGTGGCACCTGAATTCAGGCGCAAGCAAATCGGCAGCCAACTGATCGAACGCGCCGTTGAATTTTGCCGTGAAGTTGGTTACGACGAAATTATTTTCAAGACGACTTCCACAATGGATAAAGCAGTGCGTTTGTGCGAAAAAAGAGGTTTTGTTCCAAAGGCTAAGTTGGGCGTAGGTCCCGTTCAATTGTTAAAGTTCGCTTTGTTTTTGAAAACGGAAGCTTTATCCCGGCAAGGAAAGAAATAGCCTTCCAAATTTCGAAATAATTCCACTGTGTATCAGGAGTAAGCTGTGAAACTTTTTCTTAAAAAACCGCGCTTAGAAGAGATTCATACTTTAGACGAGAAAGAAATTCAAAAACGGCTGTATGGTAAATACCACCGTGAAACGCAAGAGAAAAATCAAAATAAAAAAACTACGGTACCCGCTTCCAAAATTGAATTTTCAAACCCGTTAAAACCGGCGCCAACCCCACAAGTTAATGAAAGTTCTACTGCCGACAAGTTTGGGAAGTTGCCCAGAATATTCCAGAGTTTTCCTTGGAAGTTCAGCTTTCTTTTAACCGCAGCGTTGCTTGTAACGGTTACTTCATTACAACTTTTATCGTTTTGGTTTTCGAAGATGAAAATTCCTAGTGCACGCACTCGTTCAAAAACGATATCACTACCGCCCGCACGGCTTTCCGCCCGACCTTCTGTGGAATCACCCAAGCCGGCGGCAAAGAAATCAGAGACAAGCGTCACAAATTCACCACGCACTCAAACGGCAGCGCCTGCCATACCTGCAATAATCGCTCCGAGCGCTCCCGCGCAAATTACGCCGCCAAAGCAAAGATATTATGCTGTTCAAGTATGTACTTATCAGCGTGAAGAAGACGCGGCTCGCCTCGTAACAGGGTTAAAAGACTTAAATTTCCCCGCTTTTTTCCGTCGCACTACTTCTCAACAGGGGATGACGCACTACGAGGTGTTCTTAAGTAAGGATGTCACCTATGCGGCAGCAAATTCTCGCTTAGGCGAATTTCGGAAAACACATCAATCGCAGGAATTTCCAGATTCATTCATCCGGTCGTTATGAGCGTAGGAGCCTAATTTTATGCCGTGGGAAGGTCTTAATCAACGGGCATTTCCGCGTGTAACTACTCAGTGCGATCTGATCATTCATGATCGGATCGGCGGTACGATTAAGGCAAAGACACAGAATTTGGGTTTGGGCGGACTTTGTGTTTTATTGGACCGTAGCCTTGAAAAATTGTCGCAAGTGCATTTGCGGCTTGCGTTGACGAAAGCAAATCCACCCGTCGAATGCGATGGCCGTATTGTCTGGATGGTGCGTACAAAGGAACCCGTTGCAAGCAGGCCAACCTTTGATATTGGTATTGAGTTCTTAAATTTAAAATTGGGCGACAAGGACCAAATTTCCAGCTTTATCGGCCACGCTTGAATTGTTTATGGCCAGCGAATTTTCGTTCGACATTGTTTCTCAAGTTGATTTTCAGGAAGTTGACAACGCGCTTAATCAGGCTTTGAAAGAAATTAAAACAAGGTTCGATTTTAAGGGCAGTAAAAGCGATCTGCAATTTAATCGGCTCGATAAAAAAATCATCATTCTCGCCGATGATGACCTCAAACTCAAGAATGTCACTGAGATTCTTGAAGGAAAATTTGCCAAGCGCAGCATTTCGATTAAAGCGCTGAAATACAACTCTCCCGAAAAAGCCCTTGATGGTTTAATTCGTCAGACTGCAGAAATCGTCAATGGAATTCCGCAAGAAAAAGCCAAGGAAATCGTAAAGCGAATTAAAGATTTGAAAATAAGAATCCAACCGTCCATTCAAGGAGAGCAAATTCGCGTTTCTGGTAAAAGCAAGGACGATCTGCAATTTGTTGTGCAATCGTTGAAAAATGCCAATTTGGATTTACCATTACAGTTTATCAATTATCGCTAAGAGTCCATGTTCGGGTCTTTCGCAGCATGTTTCAAAATTTAAGTGACTTGTTCCAGTTAGCACAAGATGAGAATTTTAAGAAATTCCTTTCTCATCCCGGTGTCCAAACGCTCATGAAGGATTCCGAGTTTCAACGTGCTGTCCGCGAGAAAAATTTCATTAAATTAATGGCCAATCCCGAGTTTGCAGACCTTCTGAAAGACTCCGAAGTGCGCTCTGCTTTGGCGGGGATGCAGGAAAAGTTTAAAAAAAATATCTAAAATTTTTGGCCCATCCCTTGAAATTTGGAAAAGATATGTTATACTTACTTTAGCGTTAAAGAAAGTACTCTTAAGTGATGTGTTATCAATTACTTAGGTAAATAAAGTAAGTTTTGAAGATAAGATTGTAGCAAGTGTCAGGTTTAATTTTAATAGGCTAACGGTGCTGTAAAGCAAGGTAA
>MHFM01000021.1:0-16375 GCA_001804205.1 Omnitrophica bacterium RIFCSPLOWO2_01_FULL_45_10b | reverse complement strand
AATGTTCAGTTCCGCACTCAGCATCAAAAGGCAAGTCAAAACGAAGCCTCAGGTTTGAGCCGGGATGTTTCTCGAGAAGGCATCAAAATTAGCACCGATAAATCGTTGCCGGAAGGTTCTCTGGTTGAGCTCGAAATCCGCTTGCCGGATGAAACGCGCCCCATTCGCACGACCGGAAAGGTCATGTGGGCAAGACCGGGGAGTGAAGAGGGCGGATTTGATTTGGGAGTGTGTTTCCTCTTGATTGACCCGATCGACAAGTTTCGAGCCCTTGATTATGCGTATAACTACTGGCTTGAAACAAAGGTGAATGATTTTTCGGACCCGGAAGAACTCTCCGAGATAACATAGTTTGTAGTACGGTTCGCCAACGCCAGCATTTGAAGATATTTTGAATCGCACACGCCTTTTGAGAGCATAAACTGCTCCATGCCAAAATCGTATATTCTTGCCATTGATCAAGGTACCACAGGAAGCAGGGCCATTCTTTATGATGCTCAAGGTAAGGCGGTTTCTTCCGCTTATCAAGAATTTACTCAGCATTATCCATTTCCCGGTTGGGTGGAACATAATGCCCAGCAAATCCTCAAGTCAGTCAAGAACGTAATTGGCCGAGCCTTAACGCAAGCCCGAATTTCAAGCCGACAAATTCAAGCCATCGGAATTACCAATCAGCGCGAGACCACCGTGCTTTGGGATCGAAAGAGCGGTTTGCCTTGCGGCCGTGCGATTGTATGGCAAGATCGAAGGACGGCTTCTATTTGTCAAAAATTCCGTGACCGAGGGCTTGAAAAGCAAGTGCGTCAGAAAACAGGCCTTTTTTTGGATCCCTATTTTTCCGGCACAAAATTAACATGGATTTTTGATCATCATCCTTCCTTGAGGCGCAAAGCTCGGTCTGGATCGCTTTGCTTTGGTACGATTGATAGCTGGCTCTTGTTCCATTTAACCGGAAAAATAGTCCATGCCACTGATTTTACGAATGCTTCTCGCACTTTGCTTTTTGACATTAAACGGAAAAAATGGGATTCGGATTTATGCCGCATTTTTCGTGTTCCTCAAGTAATTTTGCCTCAGGTGAAATCATCCGGCAGTTTTTTTGGGAAAACCCGTAATTTTACCCCTCTCTGCGATGGCATTCCGATTTGCGCTTTGATGGGTGACCAGCAAGCGGCGCTTTTTGGCCAAGGCTGTTATGATCCCGGAGATAGTAAAAATACATACGGAACCGGCTGTTTTCTGTTGCTCAACTTAGGAAAGCGTTTCATCCAATCGCGCAATGGCCTTGTGACAACTTTAGCCTGCGACAAGAAAGGAAAGCCTGTTTACGCTTTAGAGGGCTCTATTTTTATCGCAGGCGCTGCGGTTCAATGGCTTCGAGACGGCCTAAAATTAATCCGTCAAGCAAAGGAAACCGAAGCAATTGCTAAGCGCACATCGGATGCCGGCGATTTGGTTGTTGTCCCTGCATTTACTGGGCTCGGCGCTCCTTATTGGCGTGCGGATGTTCGTGGAGTGATTTTTGGGATTACGCGTGGCACGAGCCGCGAGATGATCATTAAAGCAACGTTAGATTCAATTGCCTATCAAGTGAAAGATGTGTTTGACCTGATGCGCAAAGAAAGCGGGGCACACATTAACGCATTAAGGGTGGATGGAGGAGCCAGTCAAAATTCCTATTTGATGCAATTGCAGTCTAATTTATTAAAAGTCCCTGTTTTAAGAACGGATTTAAGCGAATCAACCGCTTGGGGTGCCGCCAAGCTTGCCGGCTTTGTTGTGGGTTTTTGGCCCAATCTTGCCGCTTTAGATCGCAAAAGACGCTACGATAAATTTCGCCCAAAAATGAGCAACTCAAAACGCGTTTCAATGGTCAAGCGCTGGGAAAGCGCTGTCCGGCATCTCATTTCTTCTTAGGCGTATTTTTCATCCCTCCTCTTTATAATTCTTCAGCATAGCCGATAATCTATACAGTACTTTGACGCCAAATACCATCATTTGATTAGATCTAGCAAGGAAAGTGATTCATGACCCTTAATTTTTTTCAATTTTGGAAAAAATCAGAGCCCAAAAGCAAGCTGCCTGTTTTGGAAATCCCAATTTTTTCCTCCCTTGGCCCGGCTGAAATTGAATTGATCGAAAGTAAGATCAGACGCGTTGAGTATAAAAAAGGAGATATCGTTTACCGAATCGGTGAAAAACCGGAAGCTTTTTATATTATCCTTTTAGGGCGGTTTCGAGTGATTGGCCCAAAAGGAGAAACGATTACCGTTTTAGGTCAAGGAGATTATTTCGGAGAAACCTCAATTCTTTTGGGCCGAAACCACAGCGCGACGATCGAAGCTAAAAATGACGGCCTTGTGTTTAAAATCGAAAAAAAAGATTTTCAGGATTTATTAACCAGTCTTCCATCCTTGTCGCTTCATCTGAGCCGCACTTTAGGCCATCGCCTTACGGCCGCTGGTAAGCGTGATGGGATCTCAAAAACAAAGATCATCGCCCTGTGTGATTATGAAGCTGATGTTCAGAAAAATGTTTTTGCTATAAATCTGGCCGCTTTCTTGGCCACCCAAGGGAAAAGGAAAACAATTTTTTTGGGTTTTGAGTCGCGCAATGAAAACCGTTTTAGCGCCCAGGGCGAAAAGCTTGTGCTTCGAGATTTTCAAACGGCCACTTCAGATGGAATTCAAAAATTGATTCAGGAACAAAAGGGAGGGTTTCATTTTTTGAGGATTGGCAGTCTCGGCGCAAAAGAAGGATCAGAAGCGGATGTGGCGTCGCTCGTTGGTTTTTTATCAGATCGATATGATTTTATCATTCTAGATCTTCCGCCGGAATATGACGATATAGGGATTAAAGCAATTCAGCAATCAGATCAAATTTACTTTTTGGTGGGCGAGGAAAATCGGACATCTTTAAAGGCGTTGTCATTTTTAAGGGAATTTCGGACTTCTTTTGGTTTTACGAGGGATGAAATTCGATTCATTCTTTGCGAAGATAGGGAAGGCGGCTTTGAGGACAATAAAACAACATCTCTTTATCAGTCGAATTATCCCATTTTTAGCGTTCTTCCTTATGAAGAAGTGCTTTATTCACGCAGTTCCGCCGCATTTAAAAAAGATGAACTTCCTTTTGTTCTTCTTAATCCTGACAATTCTTATTCCAAAGCGATTCGTTTTTTGGCCCGCGAGCTCATGGGAACTTTGGTTGGTCTTGCTTTGGGCAGCGGTGCGGCCTTCGGTTTCGCCCATGTCGGCGTTTTAAAGGTTTTGGAGCGCGAGCAAATTCCTGTTGATATTATTGCAGGGTCCTCGATTGGGGCCTTAATTGGCTCTATGTGGGCTGGCGGAGTGGATTCAAAGGCTCTTGAACAAATTGCGCTAGATTTAGATAAAAAAACGGCATTTTTTAAATTGATCGGTTTTCAAGATATCTCAGTCGCGCACCATGGATTTTTCAAGGGAGACCAAGTGTGTCGTTTTTTGAGAAATTACCTAGGGCAGAAGACATTTAGAAAACTTAATTTGCCGGTAAAAATTGTGGCGTGCAATTTATTTACGGGTGAGGAACTTATTTTTGATGAAGGTGATGTTGTGGAGGCGATTCGTGCAAGCATTTCAATCCCGGGTATTTTCCGCCCAGTGAATTATGGGAATCAGCACTTGATCGATGGAGGGGTTATTGATCCGCTTCCAGTGAAAGTCCTTGCCCGTTATGGAGTTAAAAAGATTATTGCGGTGAACGTTCTCTCAGCCCCAAACGACCATATGCAGCGGTATGAATTTTATATGGCCAAGAAAAAAAAATTGAAAGAACTGTTCAGCAAAAAGAATTTTTTCGTGCGTACTTTTGCTTCATTGCGTTTGCGATTTGAGGAGAGATTTCACGCCAATATTTTCAATGTTTTAATGAATACCATTCAGTTTCTGGAATACGGTATTGCCGAATCAAGCGCTGCAAGCGCCGACGTGGTCATTCACCCAATCTTACCCGATTCGCATTGGGCCGAGTTTTACTCAGGGGCAAAGTTTATTCGGCGGGGTGAGGAAAAAACAATGGAGCAGCTTGACGAAATAAAAAAATTGGTCGAGGAAGGTTCTTGAACGAGAATCGTTTGACACCTCTCGATGCGTATGCTAAACTCATTAAGTCTTTGCAATTAAATAACTTAGAATCTTGACAACTACTACGTTCAACCAAGATCGATGGATTGCCTGCGGTGACAATTTGGCACCGGAGGCAATTTCATTTTGTAGGGTGACATGAATTCAGTCGTTATCGTTGATGGCGTTCGAACGCCCCAAGGAAATTTAGGTGGTGTTCTCAAAGATTTGACAGCGCAAAAGCTAGGGGAAATTTCGCTTCGCGCTCTCCTTGAGCGAACCAAACTTGACCCCAAAGAAATTCAAGAAGTTATTTTTGGCTGCGTGGGCCAACAAAGTGATGCGGCCAATATCGCCCGCGTGATTGCCTTAATGGCAAAGCTTCCAATTCCAGTTCCCGCTTTTACCGTTCAAAGAAATTGCGCTTCCGGCCTTCAGGCTGTGGTTTCTGGTTATCAAATGATTGCCCTCGGTGATGCCGATGTGGTTATTGCCGGCGGAACAGAGTCGATGTCTGGCGCCCCATATGTTAATCGAGATTTGCGCTTCGGGAAAAAGCTACGGCATTCCACGATGATTGATTCGCTTTGGGAAGGTTTAACGGACCCGATTGTGAATCAAATTATGGGCGAAACCGCAGAAAACCTTGCTAAGGAATTTAATATTTCTCGTAAGGAACAAGATCAGTTTTCACTTCTTTCGCATCAACGCGCATTTCGCGCAACGCGTGAGGGAAAATTTAAGGATGAAATTGTTAAAGTAAGCGTTCCGAAAAAAGTGCTTGGAAAGGAAGTTCCATCAGAACCCATTACCGCGGATGAAGGGCCAAATCCCGGTTTGACGGAACAAATTCTCTCCCAATATCCAACCATTTTTCGCGAAAATGGAACTGTAACACCCGGAAATTCCTGCCCAATTTCAGATGGTGCGGCCTGCCTGCTTTTGATGAGTGAAACAAAAGCTCGTGCGCTTGGTTATACGCCACTGGGTTATATTCGCAGTTATGGTTTTGCCGGGGTTGAGCCGGATCGTATGGGGATTGGGCCTACCTGTTCCGTTCCGATTGCGTTGAAACGGGCAAAGATGACTTTAAAGGATATTCAATTGATTGAACTGAATGAAGCTTTTGCTGCTCAGTATCTTGCCTGCGAAAAGCTGATGCAATTTGATCGAAACATTGCCAATGTAAATGGAGGAGCCATTGCATTGGGCCATCCGGTAGGGGCTACCGGTTCTCGCTTGCTGGTAACGCTTCTTTATGAAATGAAAAGAAAGAATTTATCGACCGGTTTGGCCACCATGTGTGTCGGTGGCGGCCAAGGCGGCGCCATGATTGTGGAACGGAAGTAATTGAAATGTATATTTATAAAGCGGGAGTTGTTGGTGCTGGGACGATGGGATCTGAAATTGCGCAAGTGATTTCCTATGCCGGAATCCCTGTGGTTTTAAGGGATGTCAATCAGGAATTGGTCGACAAGGGAATCACGAAGATCCGAAGCATTTATCAAAAGCGCGTCGACAAAGGCAAAATGGATGCATCACAGCTAGAAAGCAAGTTGAGCCTTGTCACAGGCACAACGACACTTGATGCTTTTGGCGATGTCGATATTGTGGTTGAAGCGGTTCCGGAAAAAATGGACCTTAAGAAAAAAATCTTTCAGGAAATTGAGTCGCACGTTTCAGAAAATACAATTTTTGCAACGAATACCTCTGCACTTTCAGTTTCTGAACTAGGCGCCGCTACCAAAAGGTCCGGCAAAGTGATCGGCATGCATTTTTTCTTTCCGGCACATATCATGAAACTAGTTGAAGTTATTCCGGGTCTTGCGACGAGCACAGAAACCATTGATGACGTCATGGGTTTTACGGAATCGTTAAGAAAAATTCCGGTCCGCGTCAATGAATGTGCCGGATTTTTGGTGAACCGCCTGCTCATGCCTTATTTAAACGAAGCGGCTTATTGCCTTCAAGAAGGCGCTGCCACCATTCAAGAGATTGATCAAGCCATGGTGTCTTTTGGTCTTCCCATGGGTCCTTTTACTTTGGTTGACAATCTTGGCCTTGACGTTTGTTTTGATGTCGTTAAAGTTTTATTGGATTCCTATGGGAATCGGATGGAGCCTGCCACAATTTGGCTAAAGTTGTATGAAGCAAAACGTTTTGGAAGGAAAACGGGAGCCGGATTTTATGAATACGGCGGCAGCAATGACGGCGCACTTGGAAAAATAATCAGCGATCTTCAAAAGACATCTAATATTAAGAAAACCAAATTTTCATCAGAACGGCTGATTTATCCGATGATGAACGAAGCCGCGCTTTGTGTGGAGGAACATGTTGCTACTGAAAGCGATATTGATATGTCGATGGTAGCCGGGATCGGGTTCCCTCAAGACAAAGAGGGAATTTTGCATTATGCCGATCAAATCGGGCTGGATCAAGTATTGCAGACGCTTGAAAAATTGTACCGCGAATTCGGGAGCCGTTTTTGGCCCGCACCGCGCTTAAGAAGAATGGTCGGGGCGCAATTTCTCGGAAAGAAAACGGGCCGCGGCTTTTTTGAATATTCCACTTAAGAGGTTTTTATGGTAGCAGACGGTGAATTTGTTAAGGTAAAGACGGATGAAGCGGTAGCGATTATTACCATCAGCCGCCCTCCCGAAAACAAGGTGAACGTTTTAACTTCCAAAGTGATGCAGGAATTAGATCGGGCGATGGATGAATGCGCGGCTGATGCACACATTCATGCAATTGTGATTACCGGTGAGGGACCTTATACTTTTATCGCCGGAGCAGACGTTAAGGAAATCGCAAAGATCAACTCTCCGCAGGAAGCAGTAGAACTTGCACAAAAAGGCCAGGGGGTTTTTAATAAGATAGAGAATTTGAAAAAACCAGTGATCTGTGCCATCAATGCCATATGTCTCGGGGGCGGCATGGAGCTTGCGATGGCCTGTCATATGCGAATTGCATCGGACCGTGCTAAAATGGGTCAACCTGAAATATTACTGGGGATTATCCCTGGATTCGGTGGAACCCAAAGGCTTTTGAGGCTTGTTGGGCCTGCGAAGGCACGGGAACTCATCTTAACCGGCGATCAGATTTCAGCAAAGGATGCTTTAGAAATTGGCCTTGTCAACCAAGTCGTTCCGGAAGGCAGACTTTTAAAAGAATCGGTTGGTTTGGCTAAAAAAATTGCATCTCGGCCTCAAGCTGCGGTACAATTAATTCAGAAGGCAATTTTGGAAGGCAGTGAGAAGAAACTATCCGAAGGTTTAAGCCTTGAAGCTATGCTATTTGGAGAAGTTTGCAAAACAGAAGATATGAAAGAAGGGGTGCGCGCTTTTCTTGAGAAGCGGCAGCCTAAATTTCAAGGCCGATAAGAGGTAAAAATGAAATTTTTTTCAAAACGCGTCATTTATTTAAGCTTCGTTATCATTTTTTCATTTTTTTCGCTTGGTGCATGGTGGGATTTGAACAAATCCAAAAAGGAAAAGTCCCCAGCAAATACAGTAAAAGAAGCTCCGGAAGAAACTGTTTCTACACTACTTCCTGAATCCAGCCTCGGCCAATCTGAAATTGCAACAAAAACGGTTGCCCCAGCGGCAGAAGAACCGCCGGTACAGGCGGAGGAGCAGATTGAAAAACCAGTCGAACAAATTAAGAAAAAGGGTGAAAAAAAAGTTTCGGATAAATTTGAAGAAACACCCGAAAGTCGTGGAGAAGTGGAAAAAATTCAAGGGGAGCTGAAAGACATCATTGAACGGACTCAGCAATTGCAACAACAGGTGCGGGGAAACCGAGATGAAATCCAGAAGATTTTACAGCGCGCGCAGATTCATGAGCGCATTCTTCGTACTATGAACGTTCCTGGCCCTGTTCAACTAAAGTCACAGATTGATACTGAGGAAATTCTTAAGCGTGAAAAGCTCAGAATTATTTCGGAACAAACTCAAAAAACTCAGCAACAGCTTCGCGCCATCCAACAAATGAAGTCTATCGCCAAAGTTCCAAAGACTTCATAATCTTCCGTGAACAAGCGGAATCTAGTCGATTTACTTTTAAATCAAGCGGATCGACAACCTACAAAAGTTGCCCTTCGAGTTAAATGCCAAGGCGTCTATCAGGATATTAGCTGGGGAGTATTTTTAAGCCATGTTGTGCGGCTTGCTTTAGCGCTTCATCGCGCCGGGCTTAAAAAAGGAGATCGGATCGCCATTCTTTCGGAAAATCGGCCGGAGTGGGCTTATGCTGATTTGGCAATTCTGGCATTCGGAGGGATTGTCGTCCCAATTTATCCCACTGCTTCGCCAAAAGAGATGGAATATGTTTTGAACCATTGTGAGGCGACTTTTCTTTTTACATCCACCGCTGATCAGTTCAACCGAATCAAATCAATCGAGCAGAGCTTGCACGCTCTTAAGAAAGTCATTATTTTTGATGACGTTCCCCAAGAATCGGACAAAGTGACGTCCCTGGCTCGTTTTATTAACTCGGTCAATGATCGCAGTGAATCAGTCAAAACTTTGTTCCAATCCCTTGTGGATCAAGTAAAACCGGACGACCTAGCCACCATTATTTATACGTCGGGAACCACAGGCCCGGCAAAAGGGGTGATGCTTTCGCATCAAAATTTTTTAATTAATTGTTACGACTCTAAGGAAGCGCTTCCGCTTTTTGAAACCGACGTTTCTCTTTCGTTTCTGCCGTTGAGTCACGTATTTGAGCGAATGGGAGGTTATTATTTGGTGATTCTTTGCGGTTGTACGATTGCTTATGCTGAAAACATGACAACAGTACCTGAAAATTTAATCGAAGTTCATCCGACCGTTGTGTGCTGCGTGCCGCGTTTTTTTGAGAAGATGTATGCCCGAATCCAGGACGAAGTGGCTCGGAAAGGTTTTTTTGCACAAATGATTTTCCGATGGGCTATTCGTATTGGAAAAGAATGTGCTCAATTTAGGTCAGCGAAACAGTCAGTTCCATTTTGGCTTCAACTTCAACGGATTGCGGCACAGAAATTGGTTTATTCAAATGTGTATAAGCGGCTCGGCGGGCGTCTCCGCTATTTTATCTCAGGGGGTGCGCCTTTAGCCAAGGAGCTTGCCGAATTTTTCTATTCAGCCGGAGTTTTGATTTTGGAAGGATACGGTTTAACCGAAACCTCACCGGTCCTTTCCGTAAACCGGTGGGATCGTTTTAAATTTGGATCGGTGGGCCTTCCGCTTCAAAACGTAAAGGTTAAAATTGCCGAAGATGGCGAAGTCCTTGCTCAGGGCCCATCGATCATGGCGGGTTATTATAAAAATGAAACCGCTACCCAGGAAGCTCTTCGCGACGGATGGTTTCATACAGGAGATTTTGGAAAAATTGATGAGGAGGGGTTTCTTTATATCACGGGCCGGAAGAAGGATCTTATTGTTACTTCCGGCGGAAAAAATATTTCCCCACAAAACATTGAGAATTCAATTTTGGGCGATGCCATTTTTTCACAAATCGTTGTCGTAGGAGATAAACATAACTTTATCACCGCCCTCATTGTTCCTAATTTTGATCAATTGAAAGCCGCGTTGAAACAAAAAAATCAAGGGGCCGGGGAAATGGCGCCTGGTGAATTAGTTCAAATGCCGGAGGCTCATTCCCTGCTCAGGGAGCACCTTGAGGAACGAACCAAAGATTTTGCGCCGTATGAGAAAATTAAATATTTCACGCTTCTCACGAAGGAATTTTCACAGGAAAAAGGCGAGATGACTTTAACCCTTAAGATCAAACGCTCTGTGGTGAATGAACATTTCAGAAATGCCATTGAGCACATGTATCGAGAAACGGAATCTGGGGACCATGAGCGAAGAAACAGGATATTTTTCGTCCTTTGACGGGACCAAGCTTTTTTATCGCACTTTCGAGCACGCCGCCGCTTCGCGTGCTTTAATCATTGTTCACGGTTTCGGGGAACATTCCGGCCGGTATCTTGAATTAATTGAAGCAGTGCGCTCGTTACCCCTCTCGATTTTTCTATTTGATTTACGCGGTCACGGACAATCTGAGGGTGAGCGCGTTTATGCCGACAGTTTTCGTTATTTTGTGGACGATGCAGAGAAATTTCGTCAATTTTTGGAAGCGCGATATCCGCGAATCCATAGCTTTATCTTGATGGGGCAAAGTTTTGGCGGATTGATTGCCTCAGCACTCGTTCTGAAAAATTCATCATCCTGGGTGGCCTTGATTTTATTGTCACCATTTTTCAGTTTGCCGAAAGCCAATCGGTTTTTACATTGGTTTTCTTTGTGTTTGAATATGATGATTCCTAAGATAGTATGGAATAATCCAATTCAGCCCGCTTTTTTAACCCATGATTCAGCAGAGTTGGAACATTATCAGCAGGACTCCTTAATTCAAAGGAGGATTACCACACGGCTTACAAGTGAAATGTTTAAAGCAGGTAAGTCAGTTTTTGAAAAAGCGGGGGAGGTCGCACTTCCGGTTTTAATACTGGCTTCCGGGGATGACCATATTGTGTCATTGGAAAAAACCAAAGGATTCTTTGAACGCATCTCCTCTATCGATAAAAAAATGCAAATTTTTGACGGTTTTTATCATGAACTGCTTCATGAAAAAGACAGACAAAAACCAATCGGAATCTTAAGGGATTATTTGAGTAGCCTCGTTTAAAAGTTAAATTTGAGGGCCTGTATTAAAATACGATTAGATAGTCTGATGTCTATTTATTTGGTATTTAGTACTGGTCCTGATTTCTAATCAGTTACAAATTAATGAAAATCAGGGCCTGTCCTAAAGGACTGCGGGACAAGGGAAGTGCGCACATAGTATCCGTGGCCGGATAGTTTTTTGAGTTTTGCGTTTATTATTTTGTGGGCCTGTCCCGCCTTTAGCGGGACTGCTTGATATAGAGACGTAGGCAGTAATACTTGGTAACTCGTATAATGTTTTTTCTTGTCTCTAATGTTTTGTGGGCCTGTAGCTCAGCTGGGAGAGCGCCACATTCGCATTGTGGAGGTCGCGAGTTCAATTCTCGCCAGGTCCAAATATAGTGGATTAAGGGTTCTCCGCCAAACAACGCGGCGGATCTGTCCACAAAGCGTTGTTTGGACGGATCCGCCAACGCTTTGTGGCGGAAACTCCCCTCAGGTCCACCATTTGCTTAAAATAGCGATACAAACACTTATGAAGCAATCAAAAGCACTTTATGTCGGGTTAGGGCAAATCAATCCCACAGTCGGCGATTTTGCGGGAAATACAGATAAAATTTGCTCCTACATCGAATCCGCCGAAACCCAAGGGCTTGATTTGCTCATTTTTCCGGAGTTATCAATTTCGGGATACCCAGTTTGGGATTTGGCGAATAAAGCCAGTTTTATCCAAAAAAACCAAGAATCGTTACGAACAATTATTGCCGTTACGAAAGGCAAGCATGTTGCGGTAACAGTTGGATTCATTGATCATCCGCAAAGAGGAGAAACAAAAAGCCATAATGCGCTGGCCGTTATCCGTAACGGCAAAGTGATTCACAAGCAATACAAAACGCTTCTGCCGACGTACGACGTTTTCTTAGAGCAAATCTTTTTTGCTTCCGGTAAAACCCACAAAGTGCTTTTGTTGGGGAACCATCGAATCGGTGCCAGTATTTGTGAAGATATATGGGATGATTCTTATTCGATTAAACCCGCCAAGATTTTGGCTAGAAAAGGCGCGAAAATTTTAATTAATATTTCCGCTTCACCCTATCACAAAGACGTTGTTGCGGCGAGGGGAAGGGTTATTCTCAGAAAAGCAAAAGAATACGGGCTTTGGATCATTTATGTCAATCAAGTGGGAGGGCAGGACGATTTGGTTTTTGATGGCCGAAGCTTTATTTGTAATCCGAAAGGGCAAATTCAGTTTCAGGCCGAGCCTTTCCGCGAAGGGCTTTACAAAACACGGCTTGATTTTCAAAAAAATCGGAGCATTCAACCGGCAGGAAAGGTGATCAATACCGTCAGGGAAATGTACCAAGCGCTTGTTTTGGGGCTTTCTGACTATGTCAGGAAAAATAGGTTTCGTAGGGTTGTAGTGGGCTTAAGCGGCGGAATTGATTCTGCCTTGGTCGCAACGCTTGCCCGGGATGCGCTTGGGCCCCAATCGGTGATCGGAGTCGCAATGCCTGGGCCGTTTTCTTCTTCGCACAGCATCCGGGATGCCCGTCATTTAGCCGAGTGCTTAGGAATTGAATTCCGAATGAAACCTATTCGCTCTCATTATTCAAATTTTATTAAGGAGGCCATTCAGGAAAAACAAAAGCGGCGGATGAAACCGGTTGAACGAACTAAAATTACGCTTGCGATGGAAAATCTGCAAGCGCGTTTGCGCGGCCTTGAGTTGATGTATTTATCGAATGATGAAGGCGCTCTTTTGTTGACCACGGGCAATAAATCGGAACTTGCAATGGGCTACTGCACTTTATATGGTGATATGTGCGGAGGCCTTTCCGTACTGGGCGATGTTTACAAAACAGATGTTTATCGAATTGCAGAGTTTCGAAATTCGATTTCTAAGGTGATTCCCGACTCAAGCTTAAAGAAGGCGCCATCTGCTGAATTGCGCCCTCATCAAAAAGATCAAGATTCACTTCCTTCTTATTCTATTTTGGATCAAGTTCTTTTCCTTTATATTGAAAAGAATAAAAGCTTTCAAGAAATTGTAAAGACACTCGGCCAAAAAGGAGTATCCATTCACACAATCAAGCGCGTTCTCCGTGCTGTTGATCATAATGAATACAAAAGGCGGCAGCTTCCTCCCGCGCTTCGCGTGACCGAAAAAGCCTGGTTTGGGCGCCGCATGCCAATCACAAACCGCTTTGAAGAATAGCTTTCAAAGTGCTTACCGTCGGAATTCCAAAAGAAATTAAAATCGAAGAACGTCGCGTCGCGTTGACTCCAAAAGGAGTGCGCCAACTGGCCCAAAATCATGTTCGCGTGCTGGTCCAGAGAAATGCGGGAACATTTTTCGGTTTTTCAGACCGTGACTATGAAACTGCAGGAGCCGTTCTAAGCGAAACGAAAGAAGAACTTTGGTCACAAGCAGAATTGATCAAAAAAGTTAAAGAGCCGATCCCGGAAGAATTCCCACTCTTCAAGCCACGGCATATTATTTTTACTTACCTTCATCTTGCTTCTCCCAATGAGCACGCGCTTCTGAACGCTCTCATTCAATCAAAAGTAGCTGCCATTGGTTATGAAACGATAGAGCGAGATGGGACCGTTCCACTGTTGAAACCAATGAGTGAAGTCGCCGGCACTTTGGCCGCCTATTTTGCTGGCATCTTTCGAAATTACATTTCTGTCAAAAACGGTAAAATTTTTGGCTTAGACGAAGCAAAGGAGTGGATGGAAAAAGCAGCAGCTCAATATCCCCAAGTTCTTGAAAATATTTCACCAGGAACAGTTGTCATACTCGGCGGCGGACATGTGGGAGAGAAAGCGGCGCAAATGGCAAGCGCTCTTGGTGGCAAGGTGTTTTTAAGTGAGATTTCAGACGCAAGGCGGAGTCAATTGGATCGGAGTTTTAAAACTGCCGGCTTGTCGGTCAGTTTTATTGATCCCAAAAAAATCCGTGAATATGAAGAAATTTTAGCTTTTTGCGATACAATCATTTCAGCAGTGCATGTTCCGGGTAAACGCGCGCCATTAATAATTGATTCAACATTTCTTAGGAAAATAAGCGAGCGGAAGAAAAAAATCATTTTGGATATCGCAATTGACCAAGGTGGAAATATAATTGAATCCCGCCCTACAAACTATGAGGAACCGCTTTATCTGGATTCTTGCGGCAATATACGCTTTTCGGTAACCAATATGCCTTCTTTATGTGCCCGCGGTGCATCCGTTGCGTTGGAGGAAGTTTCTCTTGATTATACCTTAGCGCTTACTCATGGCATTGATCATGCGCTCGCTCAATATCCCGAATTAAAGACGGGAGTAAATATTTTGAATGGCAAGGTGATTTTAGACGCAATTAAGGAAGCGCACGGCTTGCCTTCCCGGTAATACATTACTAGACGCTTGGATTTTAAGGTGATAAAATTCTCCTATAACTTGGGGGTAAAATGATGAATCATTTTAGGATAAGAAATAGCCTAGTTCTGATATTAACTATTTCTGCTGTGTTCATGTTTTTTGGTTGCGAGTCTTCCTCAAAACCTGTTCGCAAATTGACAAAGCCGGTAGATCAGACGGCGGAAGAATTGGTTAAAATACGGGAATTGAAGAGCGAAGAAGGCGAGACGCGAGCAGTTTTATCTCCCGCAGACGAAAAGAAGCTTAAGATAACTTTCTAATTGTGTTCGAAGTGCCTCAGCAACCTGTATTTTTTGATTTTGTCAAAACCCCTTTTGGAGTATTCCGAATCGGCGCAACACAAACGGGGGTTGCGAGCATTGACTTTCCTCGTAGATGGAGGGTGCCGAAATTCCGAGATAAAGCTACTCGGCAAGTACGGGGAATATTAAAGCGCACGAAAGATTATTTGAAATATTTCTCATCGCGAAAAAGCAGTCCCCGAAACGAACCGCAGATCGATTGGCATTTTTTTACCTCCTTCGAGGAACGCATCCTGCGCACGTTGAAAAAAGTTCCGAGCGGTAGCGTGATTAGTTACAGCGCTCTTGCCAAACGAGCAGGAATTCCGCGCGGGGCAAGAGCCGTTGGAAATGCGCTGAATCGAAATCCGATCCCTATTTTAATTCCGTGCCATCGCGTGATTCGTAAGAATCAAGATCTGGGGGGATATCGGATGGGCCATCATTGGAAGCAGAAATTACTCAAACTGGAAGGATTTGAGGTTAAGGTTTAATCGATTGAATTCAAGACAGCTTGCTTTCTCTATCGATTCAGCGTTGGGTGAAAAAAAGGGACTCGACCCCCTTATTTTAGATATTCGAAAATTAACGGATATAGCGGAATATTTTGTTTTGGTCCATGGCACATCTGATCGTCATGTGCAGACTCTTGCCGACGGTGTTTTAGACCACTTACTGAGTAAAAAAATAAAACCGTTTCATATAGAAGGAAAACGGGAAGCGACATGGGTACTATTGGATTATGGAAGTGTCATGGTCCATATTTTTCATCACGAAAAGCGGAAATTCTATAATTTGGAACGTTTGTGGGGTGATGCAAAAATTGTTAATGTAGGACTTAAGCGTGAAAGAAAAACTCAGAAAACTCGTCGATCAAGCACTGCCCGGCATCCTCGCAGAACTCAAGTCGACCGATCTCGATCCAAAAAGTATTAATTATGATGTAGAGCTTCCAAAAATTAAAGCCCACGGTGATCTCTCTGTCAATTTAGCATTTCAACTGAACCGCATTTTGAAACAAAATCCGATGGACATTGCCAATCGTTGTTTAACGGCATTTGAAAAAACCGTCCAAAAGGATAAGACTTTTCGGAAATGGGTGAAAGAAATTACGGTTGAAAAGCCAGGCTTTATTAACTTCAGATTGATAGAAGAATCGCTTGCAAGTCAGCTTTTAGAAATTCGCCATGGGGATCAAAATTTTGGACTGTCGAAAATTGGCGCGGGTACAAAAGCGTTAATTGAATTTGTCAGCGCCAATCCAACGGGGCCTTTGACCATTGCGCATGGCCGCCAGGCAGCTATTGGAGATGCGCTGGCACGGATTTTAACTGCCGTTGGATATGATGTGCATAAAGAATTTTATCTCAACGATGCCGGCCGGCAAATTCGCCTTTTAGGCCAAAGCCTATGGATACGATACCAGCAATTATTCGGTCGAAAGGCAGATTTGCCGGAAGAAGGCTATCAAGGAGAGTATTTAGTTGATACCGCAGGTTTGTTAAAGCAGAAAAAAGGCGAGGCGCTTTTGAACGGGGCGGAAGAAGCTGTGCTAAAAGAAATAACCCAATTTGGGATTGAGTCAATTTTGGAAGGAATCAAAAAAGATCTCGCGGATTTGCACGTCACTTTTGATGAATATCTTAGCGAAAGTTCGTTATATGTAAAAAATTTGGTCGAACAAGCGCTTGAACTTTTGAAGAAAAAGAATTTGCTTTATGAAGCCGAAGGAGCCCTATGGTTCCGGTCCACTCAATTTGGGGATGATAAAGACCGTGTCTTACGCAAAAAAACAGGCGAATATACCTATTTAGCACCGGACATTGCTTATCATAAATCAAAATTTGACCGCAAATATAAAAAATTGATTAATTTGTGGGGGCCGGACCATCATGGATATGTGCCGCGATTAAAAGCAGCT
>MHFM01000020.1:11236-20406 GCA_001804205.1 Omnitrophica bacterium RIFCSPLOWO2_01_FULL_45_10b | reverse complement strand
TCCTCTTGGGATTAGTGAGGATGCGGTAGGATTGGGCGCTCTCAATCCATGGGATGGTTCCAATATTCCGATGATAGGAAATAATCGTATATCGGCCGGAGGGTTGATTACATCTTTAATGAGCGACTGGCGCTTAACGGAAAGCCAAAAAACCGATATTCTAATCGATCTGTTTGCAGAACTAGTGCATACAGCTGTTTATTATAGTGCACAGATACCAGCCAAGGGCCCACTTCCCGATTACACAACTAATTTACCATCTTCTTATATGTCGCTTATGAAGGGGGAATTCGCCAAACTCGATAGCTATCTTCCTAAAATAGATGCTGCATTGCGTGCGCAGGGAATACAGTTTTATATTAACCGTTCTGCGAATGATTATGGCGCTGACAGGAGCAAAAGTTCTTTTTCTAAGTATACTAATTCTTATGAGTATTCGTTACAATCACCATCATCAAAACCGGCGAAGCAAAAACAACAGGCTGCATTAACCACAGACGTGATAGAAGTGGGTGGCAAGGTAGACAATCCTATGACCGAATTGAGTGGTCTAGGAAATAAAGTCACGGCGTACAAAGGTACGCTGCTTCAAAAAAAATAATATAAAATCGATCGCGTAAAATCGTGGCGTTACGGTTAATACCGGTTAATTATTTCTCCGTAGAATACCTATAGCAGTATCCCCAATTATTAAATTCAAAAATTTTGATCCCAGGTTATAATACATTTGATGAAAATCGTTTCGTGGAATGTCAACGGAATCCGCGCGGCTCAGAAAAAAGGATTTCTGGATTGGCTCGCCAAGGAATCTCCCGATGTTGTGTGCGTCCAAGAAACAAAAGCGCTTCCAAGCCAATTAGATTCTGAACTTTTAAATCCCCAAGGTTACCACGCGTTTTTTAATTCCGCCGAACGTAAAGGTTATTCGGGCGTCGCTACGTTTACCAAAAAGAAACCCATTTCTGTAAAGACTGGTTTTGGTGTAAACCGCTTTGACATTGAAGGGCGTGTACTTGTAACCGAATATCCTGAATTCACTGTTCTGAATATTTATTTCCCTAACGGAAAAAAGGACGACATTCGGCTTCAGTACAAACTTGATTTTTACGAGGAAACATTGCGATTTGTCGAAAAGCTAAAAGCTGATGGAAAGCGCGTCATTGTTTCGGGAGATTACAATACGGCGCATAAACCCGTTGATTTAGCCAGGCCAAAAGAAAATGAAGATGTGTCCGGCTTTCTTCCCATTGAACGTGCCTGGATTGACAAATGGATTAAGCACGGCCAAGTGGATGTATTCCGGCAATTTTGCCCTTTACCGGATCAGTATACTTGGTGGGATATGAAAACAGGCGCCAGAGAACGCAATGTAGGGTGGCGCATTGATTATCATTTTGTGACGAAGGATTTGTTGGCCGATGTGAAAGACGTTGGAATTTTAAATCAGGTAACTGGTTCTGATCATTGTCCCGTGAGCCTTGAACTTAAAATTTAAGGCCAGTTAAGGTAGGTCACGTTTAAACGTAACCTACCTTATTGATATTGGCAGCTGCTTATTTGTTGCAGGCAGGACAAGCCTTGAAATAGGCAAGCAGTTTTAGTAGCCCGGCAAGGCCAATGACGCCGTACACGGCACGCGTAGCCGTTGTCATTTCTCCTAGAAACCGGGTGACTAAATTAAACTGGAAAACACCTACCAATCCCCAGTTTATCGCACCGATGATAACGAGTGCTCCGATTACTTTGCATATGTTACAGTTTTGTTTCATTTGAGCCCTCCCTTCAATGAGCACACAGCTTATGAACCATTTGACGTAGCTGCTGTGCGAATTGAACCCCTCACCCACCTGATTTTTTTAAGATCAAGTGGGTGAGGGGTCAAGTTCAGCCAATAAACTTCCGTTCGCTTCGCTCCGGAAGATTTAGGCTTCACTTGATTATCGGCCAGCTTGGTAAAAACACGACTTCTTTCTAACGATATAATCTTGAGATACACTTAATAATAAGGTGAGGGGTCGAGGAAAATTCCCCGGCCCCTCACCCTCGTCAGCTTCATTAAATTTAGGACTTACATCCAACAAAGCTGGCAGAGGGTTACCTTATGGTAATCCTATGCCCGCCAAAGATCGTTGGCGGGCGTAGGATGAGCCATCGGGTAGATTAAAGATTTCCCGATGGCTCAATAATAAGGTAATATTATACCCGGATAAAAGAACCGGGAAGGGCTACTAGATGGTTTTAGAAATATTCATTATTACAGCTTACGGGATTTTTAATTTAGTGGGCGGCGTTATTGGTTATGTTAAAGCGAAAAGCGCCGCTTCGTTGATTGCAGGTTCTGTTTCAGGGCTGATATTTCTTGCTTCAGCTTATGGGGTTTCGCAGGGCATCCGAGCCGCTTATCTAATTAGTTTATTAGTTGCTCTTTTGTTGGGGATTCGGTTTTCCAAAACTTGGTTCAAAACACGCCGCCTTATGCCGGATCTTATTATGATTCTTTTCAGCTTAGTAACGCTCATTGTGGTAGGGCCAAAGGCATTTTGACCAATGAAACAAATCGATAACCGGCAAAAACAGGTGATTCAATCGCGCGCCCAGCGCGCTTTTCAAAGTGTGAGAAATCTTTTTAATTCAAAAGAGAAAGCAAAGGGACGCATCCATTTACCCTCCGAGAAATCTGTCCATTCTGAATCAGATCAGGAAAAGAAAACAACCCCAGAAGCTACCGTTTATCATGCAGGGCCAAAAGTGGGGCGCAATGATCCCTGTCCTTGCGGAAGCGGGAAAAAATATAAGAAATGCTGTCTAGGTAAGGTTTAATTAAACCGCCGAACGTCTTTGGATTTCAGGATGCCGCACGATTTTAAGGCCCACGTTTACAGCAAATAAAAGAAAACCTGCGGTCGCCCAAAAAGGCAGGAAATACCAAATTTCGTAGAAGGCGCCGCCCAGCGTTGGCCCCAAAACCCTTCCAAGGCTTCCCATGCCTTGCGATGTCCCCATCGTAGCGCCTACTTTTTCAGGATCTGCTTCTTTTGAAATGAGGCTGTTCAAAGTGGGCGTATTGAGGCTCGCCCCGATTCCCATCAAACCCAAAGAAAATATCAAAAAATATCTGGAAGAAGCAAATGGAGTTAAAATAAATCCAAGGATCATCAAAAAGCTGCCCCAAAGAAATAATTTTTCTTCCTTAAACTTTTGAGTCAAAATTTTAATTAAACCCCCTTGGATAATAATGGCAATCAGCCCCATGTAAACGAATAAAATGCCCACCTGTTCTTCTGATAAGTTTAAATGGTATTTGCAGAAAATTGGAAACGAGCTATACAAACTGGCTTGAGCGAATGAAAAAAGAAAAGCGCTGAAAATAAGAAGCCGGAAAAGCTCTCCCCCCTTTTTATTAAAAATAGACTGCCAAAAAGTTTTGGTGAATACGCTTGAGCGAGCCGGGATGGCGTCTCCATTTTCACGCTGATGGACGGTTTCGGGTAATTTGAATAAAACCAATAAGAAACTTACGAATGAAAGAAACGCCGCAAAAAAGCCCGGCAGAGCGAATTTATTTTCCACGGTAATATGAAACAGGCCTAAAAATTTCGGATGAAGTAAAAGTGTCGCAAATGCAGGGCCCATCACAAAACCGATTCCAAAGGCCGCTCCAATCAACCCCATTCCCTTGGCTCGATCTTCATGCGTGGTGACATCGGTCACGTAGGCTTGTGCGGTTGAAATATTTCCTCCCATAATTCCGGCAATGAGCCGGGATAAAAAAAGAAGCCACAACGTGTGCGCAAAGCCAAAAATCAGATAAGCAATGACGGCGCCAAAAGTGCTGATGAGCATGATGGGCCGCCTTCCGAATTGATCCGACAAGCTGCCCCAAATGGGTGAAAAAATAAGTTGGGCCAATGAAAAGATGCTGTACAGAAACCCGATTTGAATGGGCGAAGCTTTAAAAACAGAGGCGTAGAAGGGAAGCATGGGAAGGATGATTCCAAATCCAATCAAATCGATCAGAACGGCCAAGAAAACTGTTAAGAGCGCCGCCCGCGCCGACTTTCGATCATCAAATGCGATAGCTTTTTTCATTTTCGAAAGATACAATAACATAGATTGAATGCCATACTTTTGCAACAGTAAGTTCAAAAGCAAAAAGGAGACAAAATATGGAACTTCCGTTTGTCGTCCATCCCATATTCGTTCATTTTCCCATCGCTTTTTATCTTCTCGAGTTGATTCTCCTCTTCTTTTGGTTGGTTAAAAAGGAAGAGTATTATTTCAATTTCGCCCTTTTTGCTTTTAGAATCGGTTATAGTTCCATGATTATTGCTATGATTGCCGGATTCATTGATACGGACGGATTTGAGCATATTCAAGGCCGAGTCCGAACGCATTTTATCTCGGCGCTTACGGTGTTCACACTTTATACGCTTCGAGCGTTTTTTTGGCGCTTTGGCAGAAAGGACGAGCGGCATTATCGGTTGACTCATCTCTTATTGGCAGCGGCAGGAAATATTTTGGTGGCCCTAACCGGATACTTTGGCGGCATGCTGGTTTATAGCTGAAAAGCTGATCTATTTTTAATCGCCTTCCTTATCTTCGCATTTTCTTACCTGAAAAATTACTCAACTTATGTAGCTGTATACACTTAAGTTTTGCCTTGATATCGTCGTATGATTACGCTATATTCAAAAGTTACAGATAATAGGAGTGTTGATTTTTAACTGTAAATTAGCATGAATCAATTAAAAGTTTTTACGCTTGAGGAAACGAATCGGCTTCTTCCCGTGTTGTCGGGATTGATTAGCGATTTACATGCAAAACGGGACCGAGTGGCTGATATCGAGGTTGAAATTGACGCGCTGGAACTCGTGAATGACCATACGGGGGAAGCGGTTCCGGAAGGCCTTGAAAGATTAGTTGAAAAACACCGTGAAACCATTACGGAATTTTATGAAGTTGTGGAGCAAATTCATTCGTATGGTTGTTTTCTTAAAGATGTGAACTTAGGTTTGATTGATTTTTACGGCATGGTCGATGGGCAGGTTGTTTATTTGTGTTGGCGGTTTGGAGAAGATCGGGTGGGTTTTTGGCATGAAATCGGAAGCGGCTACACTGACCGCAAACCTCTCATTTAACTTTATCATGAGTTCCTTGATTGAATGAAGACACGCACAGAACATGACTCTTTGGGAACCAAGCAAGTTCCTCAATCAGCGTACTACGGTTCGGAAGCCGTCCGCGCGATAGAAAATTATCCCATTAGCGGACTCAGATTTCACCCCGTCTTTACGTGGTCGATTGCCGCCATCAAAAAAGCAGCGGCCCAAGCCAATCTATCTTTGAAGCGGCTCTCTCCACGCATCGGCCGCGCCATTATTCGTGCTTCAGAAGAAGTGATGGCCGGTAAATTTGGCGATCAGTTTGTTGTCGATGTATTTCAATCCGGTGCAGGCGTTTCTCAGCACATGAATACGAATGAAGTGATCGCCAATCGTGCGCTTGAAATTTTGAAATACCGGAAAGGGGATTATTCTAAAGTTCATTCTCACGATCACGTCAATATGGGGCAGTCTACCAATGATGTGATTCCCACAGCCCTTCGAGTGGCCACGATTAAGCTGCTTCAAGAATTTTATCCTACGGCTCAAAAACTCGAGCAAGCTCTTTCGAAAAAAGCACGTCAATTTGGCCACATTGTAAAATCAGGGCGAACGCATATGCAAGATGCCGCTCCCATTACCTTGGGCCAGGAATTCTCAGGTTATGCGCGTGCAGTTCAAAAGGGAATTGAGCGGATTAGAAATACAGAAAAAAATTTGCATGAGCTTGGAATCGGAGGCTCCGCCGTTGGTACCGGCCTTAATACCACGCTTGCGTATCGGCGCAAGCTAATTCAGAATTTAAATCGCATCACCCGGCTCAATCTCAAAAGCGGCATCAATTTATTTGAGCTGATGCAAAGCACGGCAGACTTTAGCTCAGTGTCTGCGGAATTGAAAACACTTGCTTTGGTTTTGATTCAAATTTCAAATGACTTCCGCCTTTTAAGTTCAGGGCCGAAAACCGGTTTTAACGAAATCGAACTTCCGGCGCGCCAACCCGGCTCCTCCATTATGCCGGGAAAAATTAATCCCGTAATGCCGGAAATGCTGACGATGATTTGTTTCCAAGTGGTGGCCAATGATGCTGCAATTTCGCTTGCAACTCAGGCTGGCCAGTTGGAGCTGAATGTCATGATTCCTTCCGTCATTCATAATTTGCTTACTTCAATCGAAATCTTAAAAAATGGAATTGATGTGTTTGCTCGTTTTTGTGTGATTGGAATTAAGGCGAATCAAAAGCGCTGCTTGGAGTATGCGGAAACCAGTTACGGAATTGCAGCGGCCTTAAATCCTTATTTGGGGTACAGCCGCGCTGCTGAGATTGTGAAGGAGTCGGTCAAAACAGGAAAGACGCTTCGACAAATTATTCGAGAACGAAATTTGCTTCCCGAGCATCAACTTCGGGAGATTCTTTCCCCTAAAAAGCTGACCCAACCAAAAGTTCGCTAGCTCCCGCCAGGCAATACAATGGTGGCAAAATTTCGGAAAATGGGGTAAAATAAAGAGTAGTTTTCCAATTATTGGCTTAGAAATAAGGTGTTTTAATCAAAATGAACGAAATTAGGAGTTCTGATGCCAGCCAAGTCGGTTGAAGCAGTTTTAAAGGCGAAAAAGATCTTCGAAATTACCAATCCAAAGCTCATACAAGCTCCGCCCGAAATTTCCATAAAAGCAGCCATTAAACTCCTGCAGGAAAATAAAGCAGGTTATATCGTAGTGGCCCAGAATAAAAAAGTGGTTGGTATTTTTACTGAAACCGACGTGGTCCAGAGAATTCTAGATAAAAATATTGATTGGGAAAAACCCATTAGCGAATTCATGACAAAAGACGCTTTGGTTTTAAAGCCAACGGATTTGGTGGGTTCAGCAATTGATTTAATGGGAGAGAAACGTTTTTATCATATTCCACTCGTTGATGATCAAGGCGAACTTGTCAACGTTCTCTCCGTACGCACCTTAATTCGATTCTTAGCCGAGTTTTATCCGCAGGAAGTTTACAATTTACCGCCTGATCCGAATCAAGTGATGGAAACACAGGAAGGCGGTTGAGGAACGAAGATGTCTGGGCTTACAGAAATAAAGACAAAAACAAAAAAGTCTGTTGTTGCGGCATCCTCCATTACAATTCGTTTCGCGGGGGATTCAGGTGATGGAATGCAGCTGACGGGAGATCAATTTACGGATACCGCCGCTGTAATGGGAAATGATTTTTCGACACTGCCTGATTTTCCGGCTGAAATCAGAGCTCCTGCCGGCACGCTTCCCGGTGTCAGTAGTTTCCAAATTCAATTTTCAAAAGACATCATCTTTACACCCGGCGATCTTTCGGATGTTCTCATCGCGATGAATCCGGCGGCGCTTAAAGTCAATCTCGAAAATGTGAAAAAAGGCGGCCTTATTTTTATTAATGAGACCGTGTTTGATGAAGCGCACTTAAAGAAAGCGGGTTGGAAACAAAATCCGCTTGAGGGCGGCGTTCTAAAGGATTTTCAGTTGATCAAAGTTCCTTTGTCGGCCCTTACCGCGAATGCGCTTAAAGATCATCCGCTTAAATTATCCGAAGTCGAGCGCTGCAAAAACTTTTTTGCGCTTGGAATCGTGTTTTGGCTTTATGACCGGACTTTGGAACATACGGTTAACTGGATTCAAAAAAGATTCGCTAAGCGCCCCGAGATTGTGAATGCCAATATTGCAGCGCTTAAGGCCGGTTACAACTACGCGGATATTACGGAGGCTTTGCCCGTTCAATTTCAAGTGCGGGAAGCAAAGCTTGAGCCGGGAACGTATCGAAAGATTACCGGCAATGAAGCTACCGCCATCGGTTTCGTTACCGCAGCTCATTTGGCGAACAAAACTTTATTCTACGGTTCTTATCCGATCACACCGGCCAGCAGCATTTTGCATGAATTAGCGCCGTATAAAAATTATGGTGTTAAAACGTTTCAAGCCGAGGATGAAATTGCTGCTGTAGGAGCCGCCATTGGCGCCTCTTTTGGCGGACAGATTGGCGTGACCGGTACCAGCGGTCCCGGTATTTGCTTGAAATCGGAAGCCATCAATTTAGCAATCATGGCCGAGCTGCCTTTAATTGTCATTGATGCTCAGCGCGGCGGGCCCAGTACGGGAATGCCCACAAAAACAGAGCAAGCTGATTTGTTGCAGGTACTTTTTGGCCGAAATGGTGAATCTCCGATTGCGGTGGTAGCGCCCAAAACACCTTCCGATTGTTTTCAAATGGCGGTGGAGGCTGTTCGAATCGCCATGAAATATATGACCCCCGTTATTTTTCTTTCGGAAGGCAATATCGCGAACGCCGCCGAGCCGTGGAAACTTCCCGAGCTTGAACAGTTGCCAAAATTGGAAGCGAAACATCCCGTGGCGGGCAAGGATCCTTTTTATCCGTATGCCCGCGACCAAAAAACACTCGCAAGGCCATGGGCGATTCCGGGCACTCCCGGTTTAGAACATCGAATTGGCGGGCTCGCAAAAGCTGATTTAACCGGAAACGTAAGTTATGACGGTGAAAACAATCAAAAAATGGTGAATTATCGCGCTGAAAAAATCAGGCGTATTGCCGATGATATTCCGGAACAGGAAGTTCTTGGGCCAAAGTCCGGCAAACTTCTCGTGCTTGGATGGGGAGGAACGTTCGGCCCGATTTTTCAAGCCGTTGCCGATTTAAAAGCGCAGGGTACGCAAGTATCACAAGCTCATTTGAATTATTTGAACCCATTTCCGAAGAATTTAGGCAACGTATTGAAGCAATTTGAAAAAGTTTTAATTCCGGAGTTAAATTCGGGACAGCTTTTGATGTTGATTCGAAACGCTTTTCCGGGAACAAACGTGATGGGTTTGCACAAAATTCAATGTCAACCGTTTAAAGTTGAAGAAATTACAAACAAAATAAGAGAACTTATATGATCCCCCACCACTTTTTAACAAAGGTCTCATTCTTAAAATTTTATTCTTGCCTAGTACAAATTCAATATTTCAATATGAGTGGTTATCTAGAAAGTGGTGGGGGATGAGCCCAACCGATAGTGCTAAAAAGTCACCTTACACACG